>CAZHMG010000039.1:0-21850 GCA_964533575.1 uncultured Thermoleophilia bacterium
CCACCGTATGTGGGCACCGCGTCCAGCGTCTGCACCACGAACCATACACCGAGCAGAAGCCATGCCGGCAGCGTGAAAACCGGGAACAGGATGAGAAGCGGAATGACCGTGAGCACTCGCGCATGGGGGTAGAGGACGAGGTAGGCGCCGAGCACGCCGGCGATCGCCCCGCTCGCGCCGATCACCGGCACGCCGCTTTGGGGCGCCGCCAGAACCTGGGCGGTTGTGGCCGCCATGCCGCAGATAAGGTAGAAGGCAACGAACCTTGGCCGCGTCATGGCGTCCTCGACATTGTTGCCGAAGATCCACAGGTAGAGCATATTGAAGCCGAGGTGGAGCCATCCCCCGTGCACGAACAGCGCGGTCAGCATCGTCGACCACCAGGGGATCATCAGGTCCGATGGCGGAAGATCGGCGCGTTCCACCAGCTCGTACGGACGCGCGCCCGCCTCGTAGTACCAACCCTCGAGGGTCAGGCCCCACCGTGGCAACAGCAGCTGAAACGCGAAGACAGTGACGTTGAGGAAGATGAGGACGAGCGTGGCCAGCGGCAGACGCCGGGTGCGTATCTCATCCCGTATCGGTATCACCGGTGATCTTCACCGGCTTCGCCGAGTCAGGTGGTGATGCGGCAGGCGCACACCTTGAACTCGGGGATGTTCGCAATGGGATCCCGGGCCGGGTTCGTCAAACGATTGGCCGGGGTCTCCCAGAAATGGAACGGGATGAATATCGTCCCCAGGCGAACGCGATCGGTCACATTGGCGGGAATCCGGATGGACCCACGCCTCGTCTCGACTGTGACCACAACTCCATCTGCCACCGCCAAGTGCACTGCGTCGCCTGGGTTCATCTCGGCGCTGCCGCCGGGGACGAGCTCGTTGAGCCCGTCCGAACGACGCGTGAGGGTGCCGGTGTGATAATGCTCGAGCATGCGGCCTGTCGTGAGCGTGAACGGGTACTCCTCGTCCGGTTCTTCCGCGGGAGCCTGATAGGAAATCGGGAAGAATTTACCCTTGCCCCTCGTGAACGAACCGATATGGAGGATGGGCGTGCCCGGATGTGACGTATCAGGGCAAGGCCAGCAGAGTCCGCCCTCGTCGAGCCGGTCGAAGGTGATGCCCGCGTAAGACGGCGTAACGCGAGCAATCTCGTCCATGATGTCACTTGCGTGTGTGTAGTCCCAGCCCTCCTGGGCCCCCATGTGACGTGCGAGATCCGCGACGATCTCCCAGTCGGACTTGGCCTCGCCAGGAGGCGCGACGGCACGCCGGATGCGCTGCACTTTGCGCTCCGTGTTCGTGAAGGTACCGTCCTTCTCGGCGAAGCTGGCCGCCGGTAGCACTACGTTCGCCAGCACGGCCGTCTCGCTCAGAAACAGATCTTGACCCACCAGGAACTCGAGCTGTCTCAGGGCTTCCTCGACGTGGGTCTGATCCCGGTCCGAGAGCATCGGGTTCTCACCGACCACGTAAAGTCCCCTGACCGATCCCGCCGCGATCTCATCGAACACTTCGGTGACCGTCAGACCCGGCTTGTCCGGCAGCTCTACCGCCCCCCAGGCCTGCGAAAACTTCTCCTGGGCAGCGGGATCACCGACGGGCTGGTAGCCGGTGTACACGTTGGGCAGGGCCCCCATGTCACAGGCTCCCTGCACGTTGTTCTGGCCGCGAAGCGGATTGACGCCGGTCCCGCGGCGACCGATGTTCCCGGTGAGAAGCGCCAGGTTGCTCAGGGCGATGACGTGCTCGGTACCGTGGGAGTGCTGAGTGATGCCCATGGAATAGATGATGGCGGCACGCCCGGCAGTACCGAAGAGTCGCGCCGCCTCCCGCAGCTTGTCGGCCGGCACACCGCTGATCTCCTGGACTAGCTCCGGCGTGTACGCGGCCAGGACGGCGGCCATCTCCTCAAAGCTCTCCGTCCTGTCCGCGATGAACTCGTCATTGGCAAGGCCCTCATTCAGGATCACGTGCATCATGCCATTCACGACAGCGACGTTTGTGCCCGAGCGCAATTGCAGGTGAACGTCTGAACGCTGGGCCATGTCGATGGCACGAGGGTCGGCGACGATGAGCTTCGCCCCGTTGCGCAGCGCCTTCTTGATGTGAATGGCGCCGATGGGATGCGCCTCGCTCGTATTGGAGCCGATGATGAAGATGACCTCGGCCTCTTCGAGGTCCTCGAACGAATTGGTCATCGCTCCACTGCCCAGCGACTGCCGCAGGCCGCTCACGGTGCTGGCGTGGCAGAGGCGCGCGCAGTGGTCGACGTTCTGAGTCCCGATGACGGCGCGCATGAACTTCTGGAAGAGGTAGTTCTCCTCGTTCGTGCACTTCGCCGACGAGAACCCCGCCAGCGCATCCGGGCCATACTCGCTTCTGATGGCGCCGAGGCGCTCTGCCACGACCCCCAGCGCCTCGTCCCACGTCGCCGGCACCAGCTCGCCGGCGCGCCTGATGAGCGGCTGGGTGAGACGATCAGGGTGTCCTACGAACTGGTAGCCATAACGGCCCTTGACACACAGGTTGCCCTCGCCCGGCCCCTCGCCCACGCGCGACGTGATCTGCACGATCCGGTCGTCCTTGACATGAAGTTGGATCGTGCAGCCACATCCGCAATAGACGCAGACGGTATTGACCCGTTCGACGTCCCATGTGCGGCCGCAGTGTCTGCTGAGTTTGTCCTGCAGAGCCCCGGTGGGACAAGCCGAGACGCAGTTGCCGCACATCTCACACGCCGTTTCCAGCATGGAACGTTCGAACGAGGTGCTGATCAGCGAGTCGAAGCTCCGGCCGGTGAAGTCGAGGACGTGGCATCCCTGCACCTGCTGGCACATGGCCACACAGAGCCCGCAGAGGATGCACTTGCCGGGATCGTACGCGATGAAGGGTGTGTCCTCCCGAGGCTCGTAGGGACGCATCGCACCGGCGTACGTCGTCGTCCCCACGCCGAAGCGGTATGCCATCTCCTGCAGGCGACAGCCCCCCGACTGGTCACAGACGAGGCAATCCATACGGTGATCGCTGAGCAGCAGATCGATCAGCATGCGCCTGTTTTCATCGATCTCAGGAGTGCTCGTGGTGATGTTCATCCCCTCGCGCACCTCGGTCCCGCATGAGACGACGGGAGTGGGGGTACCAGCGACTTCCACGAGGCAGAGGCGACAGGCGCCGATCGGCTCAAGACGATCATCCTGACAAAGTGTCGGTATGTCGATGCCTGCCGAACGCGCCGCCTGAAGGATGGTGGTTCCCGGCTCGGCGATGATTTCCATTCCGTCGATGGTCAGGTTCACGATACGTCTCCTCGCTGGTCGCCTCCGGCGTGAAGGGCAAGTGTAG
Source organism: uncultured Thermoleophilia bacterium (assembly GCA_964533575.1). GTDB lineage: Bacteria > Actinomycetota > Thermoleophilia > UBA2241 > UBA2241 > CAIXSE01. The sequence continues at coordinate 3,345 of CAZHMG010000039.1, forward strand.
CCATCGAGTGGGGGCAGGGGAAGCCTGAACGGCTCTCGTGGCATATCAGCGCCGTCGTATATACTTCAATATCCGAACCAATGAGGAACGCCACGTGCCGAGTGAGGAGCGAAGTTTGACGGGCGAGGTCGTGGAGACGAGCGGGGACGCGGAGGGAGCACCCGGCAGGATCTCGAAGCACGTCCCGGCGTGCGCAATCGAATTCGTGCAACTCCTGCCCGAACTCGCGCTGACGCTCTACCAGGCGGCGCCCCACGAGAGGAACGTGACTCTCTCCGGGGGCAAGCTGACGAGCCGCCAGATGCAGGCTGTCATCCATCTGGCGCACCACCCCAGGACGACTATGAGCGGCTTGGCCGCCGGTATTGGCATAGGTCGCGCGGCCACCACTGAGCTCGTGACACGTATGGAGGAAATGGGCGTCGTACGGCGCGAGCACCACGAGCGCGACCGTCGCGTCGTGATCGTGAGTCTCGTGGACCAGGCGGAAGGCTACGCGAACGAATTGCTTGCAGTGTGGGGCGACAGCGTCGCCGCGACCTTCGAGCAGTTCCCCTGCCTCGATCCCCTCACCGTGACCGAGTTCCTCAGAGCGTTGATTTGCCGCTGGAAGCGGGCCGTTTGATCGCGGCTCAGACTGACCAAGCGCTCGAGGACATGACACTGCCCAATCCGTGGCGCGTGCTGGCCGTGCTGTGTATCGGGCTGTTCATGATCCTGCTCGACGGCACGATCGTGAACATCGCCATCCCCCATATCATGACCTCCCTCGATACGGGCTTGAGCGGCGTCGAGTGGGTGATGAATGCCTACGTCCTCGCCTTCGCGGTCATGCTCGTCACCTTCGGCCGCTTCGGCGATCTTTATGGACGGCGCCGAATGTTTGTCGCCGGCATGATCGTCTTCACCGTCGCTTCTCTGGCCTGCGGGCTGGCACCGGGAATCGAATGGCTGATCGCCTTCCGCGTCGCGCAAGGCCTGGGGGGAGCGGCCATGATGCCGGCCACCCTGAGCATCGTCGCCGCCGTCTTTCCTCCCGGAAAGCGCGGCGCCGCGATGGGGGTCTGGGGCGGCGTATCCGGATTGGCCACAGCCATCGGCCCGAGTCTCGGGGGGATCATCGTCGACGGCGCCAGCTGGCGGTGGATATTTCTGATCAACCTTCCTTTCGGAATCCTCGGGGTGCTCCTCGCCCTGCGTGTGGTCCCCGAGAGCAGGAATCCGGGGGTGGTCGAGGCACTGGACTTCAGAGGTGTCGGGCTGTTCACGGTGGCACTGCTCTGCTTGACCTTCGCGCTGATCGAGGGTCAGAACTACGGCTGGAGGTCGCCCTTCATCCTCGGCCTCTTCGCCGTCGCCCTGGCGACGTTTCTGCTCTTCGCCTTGCAGGAACGCCGCGCTCCCCAGCCGCTGATCGATTTCTCTCTCTTCCGCAAGGTCGACTTTCTGGCCGGCAACATGACCGGCCTGTTGCTGAGCGCCGCCATGATGGGCGTCTTCTTCACGGTCCCGATCTTCCTGCAGACCGCCCTCGGATTCAGCGCCTTGCGCGCAGGCCTCGTGATGAGCCCGATGTCCGTGGTCATCATCTTCGCGGCCCCACTCGCAGGCGTCCTCTCCGATCGGGTGGGCGGCAAGTGGATCGTCGCACTGGGCATGTTCCTGCTGGCCTTCGGGATCTCCTGGATGGCTGGTCTCACCCCGTGGCAGGACAAGCTCTCAGCGGACACGACGTCCTTGATGCTCCTCTTCCCCTTCCTGGTGGCCGGTGTCGGCATCGGCTTCGCCGTCGCACCGGTGACGACGGCGGTGATGGCTACCGCCCCGCCGGAACGCGCCGGCAACGCGTCGGGCGTCCTGTCGACGATGCGTCAGGTCGGCAGTCTCATGGGGATCGCGATCCTGGGCGCCGTTCTGCAGAATCAGATCCAAGCCAACGTACGACAGGGCGTCCAAGCAGTCTCCGATCTGCCTGAGGCGCTGCGTGAGACCATCCTCGCCGGTGTTGCCGAGGGCGGCATGCAGATGGGCATGGCGGGCGAGGCCGGCGGCATGCCGGAGGCGTTGCGGCCCGCGGTCGAGCTCTTGTTCAAGACTTGGATCACAGACGCCATCAACACCACCTTCATCGTCGGCGTGGCGTTCGCCGTCGCAGGCGGCGCCTGCGCCCTGCTGCTTCGAAGCAAGAAACATGCGCGGCGAGCGGTGACGAGTGAGGCTGCGGGAGCCTCGGTCGGGCAGAAGCGGGCCGACCATGACGTATCCGTCGAGGACGGTGCATGATGCGTGCTCTCGTGTCTCTCAAGGAGAACAGGCCACGGACGACGAATCCCAGTGGGGATGCGTTGGTCCTGAGGGCGCGACAAGGAGGCAGGGGATGGTCGGGGCGACGGAGAGCATGAGGTCTCGGGTGATCGTGGTTCCGCGGCCGCTTGAAGGCTTCTTCTATGAACGCCTCACGCGTCATTTCGCCCAGCGCAGTGACGTCAAGGTCGTCGTCGACCGCCGAAGCGCGGATCGTCGGAGCCAAGGCAGGAACGGAGAATCCGACCCCTCTGCAGACAGGCGCCGGAGCCAGCGTCGGCAAGTCGCGCCAGTCTGGACGCTGAACGACATGCCCGACCTCGTCTGCTAACGCGAAGGTTCCGAAGCCACTCGGCTTCCCGAGCAGATCTCAGATCCACCCGTTCTCGCGGCTGACGATCACCGCCTGCGCCCGATCGACCACATTGAGCTTGTGGTACACGTTGTGCAAGTGGTTGCGAACGGTGCTCTGTGAGAGGTCGAGGGCGCAGGCGAGCTGTTTGTATGTCTTGCCGCTGGCCAGCAGCCGGACGACTTCGAGCTCTCGGTCTGTCATTGGGTTTGGCGTATCCCCCCGGGGCGGCGCCAGCTCGCCGAGGTGCACCTTGACGCGCGCCAGCAGTTCCTTGATGTGGAACGGTTTAGTCACGTAGTCCGCTGCACCCTTCTCGAACCCGAGAAGCTTGTCGTCTATCTCCCGGCGCGCTGTGAGGAAGACGATGGGCGACCGCAGCCCTATGGGTTTGGCCCGCAGCCGCTCGTACACGGCGAACCCGTCCATTGTCGGCATCATGATGTCGAGCAGGACGAGATCCGGCAGGTAGAGGCCAGCAATGCGAAGGGCTTCCTGACCACCGTCCGCGGTGCGCACGTCGTACCCCGATGCATCGAGCGCCATGCTGACAAGCTGCCGGATGTCGGGTTCGTCGTCGACGACCAGGATACGCCGCTTCACCATCTTCTCACTCTCCTCGGCCTTGCGTCCTGAGCGGCTCATGCCGCTCTCCGCCGCTCTGCGCATACCACGACGTCCGACGCCGTCGTCACTGCACCAGGCGATCGCCGAAAGCGATCAGGGCCACGACCACGACGATTGCCACCAGAACCGCCAGCACGATGTCCACGTACTGACGGCGGCGCATGGCGCTCACCGTGAGCGACACGAAGCCGTAGGCGGCGATCGCGAGACCGATGGCGCCGACGAGGAGAATCGTCCAGGTCACGACGTTCCCTTTGAACGACCACTGATCTCCTGCGGGGACCCGGTGCCATGGACACCATCGACACGCTGGGCCAGAAACTGCAGTGGATGAAGAGCGGTTCGACCGGAAAGATCCCTGATCTGCGTCCGGCATGAGGTGCCGGTGCCGAGAATCGCAGCCGAGGCGGGAGCAGAGCGGACCGCCGGCAGCAAGACGCGTTCGGCGACGGCGACGCTCGTCTCGTAGTGCGTCGCCTCGTATCCGAAGATGCCGGACATTCCGCAGCATCCGGCGTCCAGGACGTCGAGCTGCAGAGCCGGTACGGTGCGCAGGGCACGCTCAGTAGTCTCCGAGAATGACAACGCTTTCTCGTGGCAATGGCTGTGCAGGAGCGCCGAGCCGCCGGGCCGGAAGCGAAGACGACCAGCCTCCGCCAGATCGGCGACGGCCTCCAAAGCCGGCCGTGCGACCGCAGCCACCTCGCTCACGCGGTGATCGTCCGGCAGCAGCCGTCGCCAATCGTCACGCATCATGGCCAGACAACTCGGCTCGATCACCAGTACATCGGCCCCCTCGATCGTGCACTCGTGTAGCCGGCCGAGCGCCCGCCGGGCCTGAGAACGAGCCTTCTCGATCTGTCCCGTGGACAGCGCCGTGCGGCCGCAACAGCCGGCGTCCAGTAGGGCAAGGTCGATACCTGCCGCCTTCAGGAGAACCTTGAGGGCCTCGCCGATCTCCGGCTCCTGATACTGCACGAAGCAGTCCACGAAGAGCACTGCACGTTCTTGCCGCCGCTGAGTGCTCGTGCGTGGTATGCGTTTCGTTAGAGGCCGCCGAACGAGCACCGGCAGGGGCCGGCCGCGGGCAACTCCCAGCCAGCCTGCCGCGATCCCCGCCAGAGGCGTCTTCGCGAGCAGGTTCAACACGGGCGCCGTGCGCGACGCTATGGCGCATAGCTCGCGAAAGCTGCCGGCCGCGCGCGGGAGCACGGGAACGCCTTGAGCGGCCCGGAGCTCAGCCAGCCACTCCACCTTGAGGGCCGCCATGTCGACGCCTGCCGGGCACTCGGTCTTGCATGCCTTGCAGGCGAGGCATGTCCCGAGCACCTCGCCGAACTCAGCCTCGCCGATGGAGGCGAGCGGCAGAGCTCCGCTCAACACTCCCTGAAGAGCGTTGGCTCGGGCTCGCGTGCTGAGCGTCTCGTCTCGCCCCACGGCGGCCGGGGGACACATCGTACCGTTGAGCTTCTTGCACAACCCCGCCCCGAAACACTTCTCAACGGCGAGGCCGAACCCGCCCTCGGCCCCGTAGGAAAGGCGGGGCGACCAAGCGCCGTCAGACCTGTAGCCCACGCCGAAGCGAAGTCCTTCCGTGACCGGCCTCGCGTCGACGACGACACCGGGCGAGAGCAGGCGCGACGGATCAAAGGCATCCTTCACTGCGACCATTGCCTCGTACAGCTCCGGACCCAGCGCGTCCGGCAGACGACAACTGCGGGAGCGGCCGCAGCCATGCTCGCCTGAGACGGCGCCACGATGATCAGCGACGAGTGCCGCCACTTCACGCGACAGGGAATCAAGATGGGCTATGCCAGATGCTGTCTTGAGATCGAGCAGCGGCCGCACGTGGAGACAACCGGCAGAGGCGTGGCCCGAGAACGAGGCGCGCAGACCGTGCCCGGCCATAAGCTCCTCGAAGGCGGCCGCGAAGTCCGCAAGGCGTTCGGGGGCGACCGCAGTGTCTTCAATGAACGCCACCGGCCGCTCCACTCCCGGCGCGCCCATGAGTAGCGGAAGGACCGCCCGCCGCAGGGCGCCGGCGTCGGCGAGCGCAGCAGGCGTATCGAGCCAGAGCGCGTCGTCAGCCGCCAGGTCGGCCAGGATGGTGCGCAGCCGCTGCAGCCCGTCGCGCGCTTCAGCCTCGCTGCCCTGATACTCGACCACGAGCAGCGCGCGCTGGTTCCCTTGGAGCAGCGGAGCCAGAGACGGGAAGTCGGCCAGGTTCGGCGCGAGGCGGAGCGGATCGAGATCGAGCAGTTCCACAGCTGAGGGACCGGTTTCGAGGATCGACAGATTGGCGACCAGCGCCCGCCGAAGATCGGAGAAGACCAGGGCTGCCCCGATCCGGTGTGCCGGCCTCGAATCGAGCGTCACCTCGAGTTCAGTGAAGAGCGCCAGCGTCCCTTCCGAGCCGGCGAGAAGCCTGCCGAGGTTCGGCGTGGGCTCGAGCAGCTCACGCAGGTTGTATCCGGACGTGCAACGTCGCACGTCGCCGAAGCCGCCCTGGATCGCCTCGCGGTAGCGATGTCTGATCTCGCTCAGCGCATCGGCAAGGCGGGATGGGACGCATCCGCTTGCCGGCCGCAGGCCCGAGAGGAGGTCGGGACCCGCCGTTGGCCCGAGGACGAACGCATCGCCTCCCGCCAGCACGCCGGCGATACGCCGCACCTTGTCCTTCGATTCGCCGTAGACGATAGAGCGGGAGCCGGAGGAGTTGTTGCCGACCATCCCTCCGATCGTCGCCTGTTCAACCGTCGACGTGTCTGGTCCGAACTCGAGCCCAAAAGGCGCGGCAGCACGATTGAGCGAGGCCTGGATCACGCCCGGCTCGACACGGGCGAGACGACGTTCAGGATCGATCGCGATGATGCGGTCGAGCTTGAAGCAGTCAACCATGATGCCGGGACCGATCGCCTGGCCCGCGAGGCTGGTCCCGGCCCCGCGCAGCACCAGCGGCATACCATGCTCCTCAGCCAGGAAGGCCGCCGCATGCAGGTCCTCGACCGAGCCCGCGACGAGCACCACATCAGGGATGACACGATAGCTGGAGGCGTCCGTCGAATAGAGCCAGCGGCTGAGCGGCGACGTGGACACCGCGCCGACACATTGGCGCCGTAGCGCTTCAGCCACGGCGCGAGCCTGAGGTCCAGTCTCAGCAATGCGATGCCCGGGTTCCATCCCGTCTAGGATAGCGTCTCGCCGTCCCGCCGTCGCCGGTTCACAGCCCCCCCGGGCTGAACGAAGGAAGCATTCTGCTGAGCTGGTCCAGGACGCCGAGCATCAGAAGCACGCCGAAGACGACGAGCAGCCAGCCCGCCACACTCTGCACCGTCCTGTGATGGCGCTTGACCACCCCCAGCCGGGCGTACATCCAGTCGAAGCCCAGCGCAGCCAGAACGAACGGCACACCGAGTCCGATCGAGTAGAGCAGCAGCAGCAGGGCTCCCGACCAGACGCTCTGGCTGGACGCAGCCATGCTGAGAATGGCGCCCAGAACATAACCTATGCAGGGCGTCCAACTGATGGCGAGCGCGGCGCCGGTCAGCAAGGCGCCGCCGACGCCCGCGTGACGTGGGACGAGGCGTGAGGACCCCTTCGGCAGACGGATGACGCCGGCCACCACGAGGCCACTCAGCACAATGAAGCCGCCGGCGATGACCCGCAGCTGCGAGCGATACTCGATGAGCAGGCCGCCGATAGCGCCGGCGCCGGCGCCCATGAGCACGAAAACGAGAGTGAAGCCGGCGACGAACAGCAGCGAGGCCGCGAGAACACGGCGTCGATGCCCACCGAGATCGGCGACACCCACGCCGGAGATGAACGAGAGGTAGACGGGCAGGAGCGGCAGGACGCATGGCGAGACGAAGGAAACGAGTCCCGCGAGAAGCGCCAACCCCACCGCCGTGAGGCTCAGAGACGTTATCTCGAGCGCGAGGATCACACGTGTCTCAGGTCGCTGCGGGAAGGAGGCAACGGGCGACGAGCGGGCTCAGGCCGGAGTCCCGCCGGCGCTACCGTGCCTTCGCAAGGCTTTGCTCGAATTGTTCTGCGCCTGCCGCGCCGATGATCCTGTCCGCCTCGCGGCCGTCGCTCGAGAAGAAGATGGTCGTCGGTACTCCCGCGACGTTCCAGGCGGTCCCAAGGCTCCCGTCGTCCATGACGATGGGATAGTCGAGCCCGTACTGTTTCATGAACGCCGTGGCATCCGCCTCCTCGTCGCCTACCGCGATACCGACGAAACGGACGTCCGAGTTCGCAGCCGCAAACTCCGCCAGCGCGGGGGCCTCGGAGTTGCACGGTCCACACCACGAGCCGAAGAAGTTCATGACGAATGGCTGGCCTGCGTAGTCGGCGACGTCGAAGTCCGCCGATGGGATGACCTCCACGTCGCCCGATGTCGCTGGCTGTGCTCCCTCTGAGTCGCCGCACCCCATCACAAGGACGGCGAGCAGGACCACGAAGGCCAAACCGATCAGCTCCAGTCTCCTCTTGCTCATGGTCGTTCTCCTGACGGCGCTTGGCCCACTCGCACACGCGCGCCTTCCGTGGTCGAAAGCCATCCCATTTGCGGGATTCCTGCTCCCTCCCTATAATACCTGCAAGGGTATCGCTCGCGCCAGCGGCGTCGCGGAGGGCACGATGGTTTCCTATTCCATGGCATGCAGGGACTGCAAGCTCAAGTTCGAGCTGACGTGCGAGTGCATCCTGCAGGACGAAGACAGAGCGTGCCCCGCGTGCGGGTCGACGCGCGTCCGGCAGCGGTTGTCCGGCATCATCCGCCATCTCGATGTTGCGTCCCACGATGGGGAGAAGTTGCGGCCAAAGAAGTGCGCTTGAGCGTAACCCGTCGGCGCGGTCGCGCCGCACGCAAGCGCCGAGCTGTAGTACTCTAGAGGTCCGTGTCAGGTTCGTTCGATCTCCAAGGGGAAGAAAGATGCCGTCATATGATCTGGTCTGCAAGAGCTGCGGCCATGCATTCGAGATAACGCTCCACCGCTTCATCCGGGACGAGGACAGGGTTTGCCCCAGCTGCGGAGCGAGCGATGCGGAGCAGAAGCTGTCGGCGTTCGAGTGGCGGGGAACGCGCTGGAAGCCCACACAGGGCCGCGTGATGCCGCCGCGGACCGTTGCGAAGACGCGGCCCGTCGACCCGAAGTCCACGGACTCGAAGTAGACGAGACGAGCGGCAGACCACAGGTAGCATCCGGGAGGAGACTTGTCCACATACGACATGGTCTGCGCTGAATGTCAGAATGCGTTTGAGGTCTATCGCCAGGGTGAGCTGCGCGACAAGGACAAGGCCTGCCCTCAGTGCGGCTCCACCGAGACTCGCCAGACGCTGGCCAGCTTTCTGCGTACCTTCGGATCCGGCGCCGGCAACTCCGGCTGCGCACCATGCTTCGGGGGATTCGGCTGAGGATGACATTCAAGCGGCGCGGTCGCGCCGCATAGCCGGGGATCGCAAAGGCTAATGCGAATCGGGAGCTGACCGCGAGCACAGGTGCTCGCGGTCAGCTCCTTCTTGCAGTCCCGATTCGCACGAATCCGGACGAACGAGCACCCGAGGCGAACCTGAACGAGGGACGATGTGGATGGCCCGAAGGCCAAAGGAGCCGCTACGGAAGTCTAGTGCACGCGCTCCACGGCCAGCGACTTGAGCGTGACCGCGTCGAGCACGCCCATCAGCTGTTCCTGGGCCTGCACCCAAGCCAGATGCACCTGGCACTCGTCACTGCGACAGCAGTCCTCCGGCCACAACACGCACGGGTTCAGTGCAATGGGACCGTCAACAGCCTCGACGATGTCGCGCATGCTGATCTCCGCAGCAGGGCGCGCAAGCGCGAAGCCCCCATGAGCGCCGCGCTGTGATGTCGCCAACCCGGCATGCGCGAGGCTCTGCAGGATCTTGGCGAGAAAGGTCTCGGGGATATCGCGCGCGTGACAGATGTCGCGCAAGGAGGCGACATGGCCTTCGGGAAAGCATGCAAGATAGGTCATGGCGCGCAGGGCGTACTCGCCTCCGCGCGTGAGCTGAAGTCCCAAGGGGCGTCCCTTTCACAGACCGGACAGAAACGGTCTTCTTCCACTGTAGACGACGCCGAGGCGAGGCGTCAACTCAATGGACGCCAAGAGACGACACACCGACCCTCTTCGCCGCCTGGGTGAAGGCATTCGGCACACTGACGTCCATCACGACCGTGAACGTCCCGGCCTGTCGGGCATCAAGTCGTATGAATCGGTTCTGCCCGGCGGCGAGCTGCCCCTCACCCCAGAGCTTCCAGTACGGATTCCAGGTGATCTTCACGAGATACGGGCCTGGCCTGTCGACAGCGACCGTGAATGCGTTGTGTCCGAGTGCGGTCACCCTCGCCTTGCCGCCGTCCAATCCGACCGCAAGCCCTTCGGCGCGCGCGACCCGGTACACAGTCCACGCGCCTGCGCGTTCAACAGCCGTGAACTCCCGGGAGGAACCGAGGTGGCGGGCTTCACGCTCGCTCCATGGATCGAGCGGCGCCTCCGCCAGAAAGACGTACTCCACCCCCATGCTGCGTAGCCAGTCTGCATAGGAGGCGGCATCATAGCTGGTGTAGAAGAGGCCATTGTGAATTGCGTCGGCTTGGCGGTACCAACCTCGTGTGACCGCGTAGCCCGCACGAGGGAAGTAGTAGGCTTCCCAATGACGCCGCAGCGCCACCACGTGGATACGGTGATTGGCGTCATGACGCTCCTGGGCAACTGCCAGCGCGGGCGCGAAGAAGCTCGCCTGTGTCTGCGGCAGGTCATCGTTGCTGAAGAGGTGATCGATCGGCGTACCCAACTGCAACAGCGCGAAGAGCACGATGGGAATGACGGCCAGCTCGCCGTGCGGAAATGGCCGCTGCAGCCGTGAATGCCGCAGAAGCATCAGCAGAGGGATGCCGAAGACGAGGAAGAAGCGTCCGATATTGTTGCCGATGGGGGTATGAGGCACGATGAACGATGCGAGACAGAGAGCGGCGTAGATGAGGAAGAGGACCACGAACGGTCCTCGCGTGTGGACGGCATTGACGCCGGCCAACGCGACGCCCACAAGCGCAAAGCCGAGGTATACCAGCATCTGGGTCGTCTCGTTGAGGTAGGCGCTCGGCTCCGGGAAGACGCTGCCGAGGACCAGCCGCAGCAAGACCGGAGGCGCGACCGCGACAGCGAACCACAGGTAACGGCGCCGCACCTCCGGCCGCGAAAGAACGTCGGCGAGCATCAGGACGCCGGTGACCACAATGGCCATGGGGTTCACGAAGATGCCGATGCCCATGGGCACCGCCGCCCACACCGGCAACTTCACGGCGACTAGGGCCAAGCCGGCCAGCGAGAGGGCCAAGGCCACAATGAAGGGGTCTTGGCCGTGCGCCAGGTAGACGCCCATCACGACTGCCAGAAGCAGAGGCGGCCAGATGTCGTCGATCGCCCACATCCGCCGCTGATACACGTAGTAGAGCGGCGGAACAAGACCGGCGGCGAGCACCACGACCACGGCGGCGGGGACGAACTGCACCAACCAGTAGTACAGGAATCCGTAGTTGATGGCGCCGTAGCTGCCGCCATACCAGAAGTTGTCCCAGAACATGGATTGGCCGTCGCGGATCAACTCCGCCTTGTAGACGTGAGCCGCCGCGTCCCAGCCGGGGATGCCGCCGGCCCACATCAGCACCGTGATCGCCGTGTAAGCCAGCGTGCCCACGAGCCAGAGAGTCAGGATTTTGCGGGCCGCCCACAGCTGCTCACGCACGTGGAAATGGATCAGACCCGCCGCGGCATCGGGGGCAGCAGGGCTACAGGCGAGTTCAGATTGTTGCACTCGCGCCATATCCAATTCGCGCCGGAGCGGACTCGGCGTGCGGTCGAGACGGGGCGGAGAAGAGCGTGGCAGCTGCCAAAGCCGATCTCCTCCTTTCGCGAAGGACACGAGGGCACACCACTCGTACCTGCAGACGCACTCGAAACCAAAGGATAGAATACCCTACCTGCAGCAAATGATTGGTTCCCCATGGACTTGCGCAGACAGCTTCACGACGTTCTGTACGCCCGCGTGCTCCCGTGCCTCGCCGTGGTGACCGCCGTCATGTGGGTGCGCGCCGAGCAGCACGGCCTGACCGCTCTCGATGTCGCGGCCGCCTTCGGCGTCCTCGTCCTCGCGACCCTTCCCTTCTTCCTTCTCGAGAGCCGCATGCGGACAACGATGCTGGCAGGGGCGATGGTGGTGACGGACATCCTCCTCGTAACGGTCGGTATCGCTCTGACGGGCTGGGCCCTGAGCGCTATCGGGGTCTTGTACCTGTGGCCAATCATTCTCGCGGGCGTCTTCCTTCCGTCCTGGGCCCCGTACGCCACAGCCGCCGTGGCCGGCGGGGCCTACGTCGCCGTCTGGCAGCTGCAGGAGTCAGGGGTGATCAAGTCGTTGACGGCGGCCTACCCACAGGCCGCACCCGTCGAATGGGCCGCTCTTGTGGTGGCGCTCCACGTTGCCGCCTTCCTGATCGTGGCGCTGCTTTCCGGTCGCCTTGCCGCACAACTCGTTCGCAACAGCAGTCACCTTTCTCAAGCGAAGTCCGAGGCGGAAGCACAGCTGCGCCGGCTGAAGACGGCGAATGAGCAGCTGTCGGCCATGAGCGAAAGCACGAGCGTGTTCCTGCGACACCAGCATGCCGATACTCTGCTGAACGAAGCGCTGGAACGAATCGCCACCGTAACGGCGCTTCCCGCCGGCTATGCCCTCGTTTTGAACCCGAGGAGCGGGGAGTGGGAGGAGAAGGCGACGCGCGGCAAGGTCGATGCGGCCCTGATCCGGAAGATGAGGGATCTCAGCGTCTGCGACCTGGTTCGTAACGGTGCCTGTCTCGTCCAGACCGCTCGGAACGAGCAGCAGCGAAGGCTGCTCAAGACCATCGAAGGCGACGGCTGGCACAGCTTTTTCGTCGCCCCGCTGGAGCCCAAGAACGAGCTGCGCGGCCTCATCTGCATGTTCAGCACGCGCGATCAACTCATCACCGATTCCACGCTTTCCACCGTGCAGGCGTTCAGCAGCCTTGCGGCGCTGGTCCTTCAGGCCATCCAGTACCGAGAAGAGCTGGAGCGAAAGAACGAGGAGCTCACACACCTCGACGAACTCAAGAGTGACTTCATGGCGACGATGAGTCATGAGCTGCGCACGCCTCTGACCTCGGTGATTGGGTACAGCGACATGCTGTTGAGCGGCATGACAGGCGAGCTCAACGAGAAGCAGACCGCCTTCGTCGAGAGTATCCTTCGTAACGGCGAGACCCTTCTCGGCCTCATCAACGACGTGCTGGATCTGACGAAGATCGAGGCTGGCCGCCTCGAGCTCAACATGGAGCCGATCGACCTGCGCGCCGCGCTCCTGGGCGTCCTGCCGATCGTCAAGCCCCGCGCCCAAGAGAAGCGCATTCGCATCTCAACGTTTCTGCCGACCGACCTGCCGTTACTGCTTGCGGACCCCGCAAAGCTCAACCAGATCCTCCTCAACCTCCTGACGAATGGCATCAAATACACGCACGACAACGGCAACGTCAGCGTGGAGGCCAGATCGAACGGGAGTCTCGTCGAGATCTGGGTCAACGACACCGGCATAGGGATAGCGAAGGAGGACCAGCCCAAGGTCTTCCAGCGGTTCACACAGATCGACTCCTCCGCCACGCGCATTCAGGGAGGTACGGGGTTGGGACTCGCCATCGTTCGCGAACTCGTCGAACTCCACGGCGGGTCCATCCGCGTCCAGAGCAAACTGGGCAAGGGCTCCAGCTTCATGTTCACCATGCCGATAGCTACGAGGCCGGCAGATCCGCTGGCAGCGGGCAAGATCAGCTGAGGAGGTGCACGGATGCCGAAGGCAATCCTGGTCGCCGATGACGACCCGGACATCCTGGGCATCGTGGCGATGTCCCTGGAAACGCAGGGGTACACCGTTTACAAGGCCACGAACGGTCGCGAAGCGGTAGACAGCGCCAGAGCTCACCATCCCGACCTCGTGCTCATGGACATGATGATGCCGGTGCTCAGCGGCTATGAAGCGGTTTGTGAGCTCAAGGCTGATGCGGATACAAGCACTATTCCTGTCGTCGGCCTCTCGGCGAAGGCGATGACGACCGACATGGAACGTGCGACGAACGTCGGGATCGACGGGTACATAACGAAGCCGTTCCGGATCGCGCAGGTGCTGGCTGTCGTCAGCGAGTATCTCGAACGCTGAGGCGTTCGCGAGGCGTCTGCGGCAGGAATCTGCCGCCTCCTCGCGTACTCCTCGACATGACCCGCAGGCGGATCACCTCCATTCGTATGATGTGTTTAGCCGATGTGGACACGCGGCTCTACTGCAGCACGTACTGCGCCCTCTGCGTCTTCTACGCTCGTGACCGGCGGGTCGGGGAGAGACGGTCCACCCCGCGATCCACGCCGGACCGCCGCGTCCTCAGCCGTTTCTGATCCCCGTCTCATGCCGCGGCAGCCTCGTGCCGATACCTCGAAGAGCCGCAGGCTCCGGACAGGTGGATGCGACGGCAGATCCCGATCATCAGACGCGGAAGCAAGACAGCCGCCACAGGAGAGGTATGAGCATGAGGCTGCTGAGCGCGGGCGCGGTAGCGGCTGCCCTCGCGGCAAGTGGCCTCGTCGTCGTTCACTTCGCTCAGCCCGCGACGATCTGGCCCGTCCCGGCCGCGCTGGCGGCAACCTTCGCGGTCACCGTAGGCGTGTACCACATCGCCGTGTTTCGTCCTCTTGCGGCGCTCATCGAGCGTTCGCGTCAGCGTCTTGGGGACAACTTCCGGCGGAACGATCCCCGCTACCGCAATGAGCCGCGAGAACTCGCACACCTTGTGGGACTGCTGATCGCTGTCTTCACCGCGGCCGACGACAAGGAGTGGGTTTCCCGGAGCCTCAGAGACGACCTGCTGCGCTCCCAGGCGCTGAACCGCCAGCTTATGGACGTGGGGGAGCTCGGCAAGGAGATCAACTCCGCGCTGCCGTACAGGGAGACTGTGGAACGCGTGCTTTCGTCGGTGCGAATCTTCCTCAGGGCCGACTTCGTCGCACTGCTTCTGCTCGACGAAGAGAAGCAGACGTTCTCCGTGGAGGGAGCGCAAGGAACGTCTTCATCAACGCTCTCTGCCGACTGCTGTGCCTCATCGGCGGAGTGTCCGGTCCGGGCGGCGGTGACAAGCGAAGCCATCATGCGCATGGAGGGCCATGCCTGCTCGCTCTTTCCCAAGACGATGACCCATCAAGTTGTCATTCCCGTGAGCTCTGAGAACATCGGCCGCATGGGCCTCCTCATGACGACAACAGGCGCAGACTACGTCAGCCTGCTCACCGACGACATCATGAGAGCGCTTCAGAACCACGTGCAGACTGCCCTCTCCAACGCCCACAAGTACGACGCCATCCGGCGTCAGGTCGTGACGGATCATCTGACGCATCTGTACAACCGTCGCTTCTTCGCGAATCGTGCCCGTGAGGAGATCGAGCGGACGCTGCGCCACAAGTCCCCGCTCAGCGTTCTCATGGTGGATATCGACCACTTCAAGCTCTTCAACGACCTGCACGGACACGCGACCGGCGACCGCGTCCTGCAGACCGTTGCCCGCGCCATGCAGGCGGCCTTGAGGACGAGCGACGTCTGCGCCCGGTACGGAGGTGAGGAGTTTGCGATGCTCCTCCCAAACACCACAGGCGAAAACGCCTACTACGTCGCCGAACGTGTCCGCAGGCAACTCCAGAGCACCCGCTACACCGGGTTGGGATTGCCGGCGGACGCGAACATTACGATCAGCGTCGGCGTGGCCACATGCCCACGCGACGCAACCGTGCTGGAGGAGTTGCTCAAGCTCGCGGACGAGGCGCTGTACGAAGCGAAAAGCACTGGACGAGACCGCGTCGTCCTCTACCACGCTCGGCAGCGGCAGTGTGCGCCGGCCTGATGCCCTCGCTCTTCAGGTGCGCCCGATCATCACGCTGGCGGCGATGATGGCCAGTACAGCGACGGCGACAAGGACATACCGCCAGTCACGGTCCAGTGCAAAGACGACCAGAGATCCGATGACGCGAAGCACCGGCGTGGCGATGAGAGCCATCAGACCGAGGGACAGGTAGGCGGCCGGCAGTCCTTGCGCCAGCGCCGCCGCCATATCCGCAAAGCCGACGACGTCGCGTGGCAGGCCTTCATCCCTGACGAGGGAGAGCGCGACGCCGACCACGATGAGCGCGACGCTGAGGGCGACCGCCCCGAGCAGCAGCCGCTCGATTGCGATCGTGACCCGCAGTATGGGCAGCCGCCGGTCCTCTGGCAATCCCTGGCCCCGTTCCAGACTCACAGGTTCAACCCCGCAGCCTTCGCGATCATGAGGATGGCGAAAAAGGCAAGAACAGACCGGAAGACGATGCTCAGGACCCTCGGGGACAGTCGAACCGCGAGGCGGGGTCCGAAGTGGGCGCCGACCAGAATGCCGAGGGCCGCGGGCGTCGCGTACGCCGGATCGACGAAACCACGGCCATAGAAGATGACGGCGCCGGCGGCGGCCGTCACGCCGATCATCAGATTGCTCGTGGCAATCGTCGCTTTCAACGGGACGCCCATCAGCAGATTCATGATCGGCACTTTGAAGGCGCCGCCGCCGACTCCCAGCAAACCGGCGACATTGCCGGCGCCGATGCTCAGGAAGAAGCCCAGGCCGACTCGGCGGACACCGTACGCGACTTCCCGGTCGAGGGTTGGGTCGACGTACGCGGCCTCGAGCACACCGGTGAGTTCCGGCTCCACGTCACCCCTACGACGGCTCATCTGCCATACCACGTAGAGCAGGACGATCGCGAACGCCACCTGCAGCAGACGGCCGTCCACGAGGACGGCCGTGATGCCACCGAGGACTGCCCCCGCTGCGCTGCCGATCTCGAGCAGGAATCCCAAACGGGCATTCGTCATGCCCCTGCGCACGAAGGAGAGCTGTCCCATCGCCGACGTGGCGATCACGCAGATCATGCTCGTGGCGATCGCATCCTTCATGGGAAGGCCGAAGCCGAGGCTGAGCACGGGCACCATGATGACACCGCCGCCCACCCCGAGCATGCTGCCGAAGAGGCCGGCCGCCACTGCCACGAGGAGGATGACCGCGAAGACCGTCACCGGACGCCGGACTGCTCGTCCTCGTTCGGTGGACGGCGCAGACGCTTGACGGCTCCCCTTGACTTCTTGGCGGACAGACGGCGTGCCACCGCTCTGCGCCCTGGCCGTGTCGCCTTCCGCGGCGGCGGCGGCGGTTCGTTCAGCTTTCGCAGCTTGATGCGCAACCGGCGCAGCGCGTCCATCTTGTTCAGGTACTGGCTGCGCTGCGCTCGGCACGTCACGGTCAGGCCGGAAGGCCGGTGCCGGAGCCGTACCGCGCTGTCTGTCGTGTTCTGATGCTGGCCACCGGGGCCGCCGGCACGAAAGGTTTCCACGTCACACTGCCCCAGGAGTACGTCATCGGAATCAGGGATGTCGATCTGCGCGGCCAGGATGCCTCAGCTTTTCGCAGTCATGGGGTGCGGCCGTTGTCCGACGAAATGGACCAGTCACCCTCGACGATCGCCATGATGTGGGCCGCGACCATGTCGGCTCCGGGGCGAGTGAAGTGGATGCCGTCGGCGCCGCGCACGAGCACGAGATCGCCGTCCTCGTCGCGCAGATACTCCGCATAGCGCCCCTTCCCGTCGGCAAGCAGATCCCACGTGTCGACATAGAAGATTGCGTCGCGCCGTCCTGCCTCGGCCTCGTAGAGATGATTGATCATCGCCATATTGTCCCCGTATGCACCATCCCGCATGATCGGATTGCCGACCCAGTAGACCCTTCGGCCACCGCGCGTGAGAATCTCCATCGCCCGGTTGATCCGCGCCTGATAGGCGCGACGCCACGCCGAGGAGCCGATGTGAAGAACCTTTCCCCCCGAACGCAGATCCTGGGCATCGTTCGCCCCGAACATGACGATCGTCGCGTCAGGATCGACCTCGACCAGCTGATCGATCATACGCTGCGGCCAATCGAAGAAGTCCGGACGGCTGAGACCGCTCGACACCTTGTAGTCGAGCTTGGCCTTGACGGCGCCGTCCGCTTGGGCGAGGTTCTTGAGCGACGGCCCAAGCGCTTGAGCCATCGAGTCTCCGACGATGAGCAACCGCAAGGGCTTCTCCTCCGTGACCTCCCTCGGCCACTTCGGCTCCGGAACGGGAGCGACGTCGGCGATCGTGTGATGCCGCTGCTCGCCGCGCCCCATCAGCATGTTGAGAGCCGCCGCCGGACGATCGAAGCGCAACGCCTCGCTCAGGACGACCATGGGTTTGAGCAGGGCAAGCTGCACAGTCCGGCCGGCGCCCAAAGGTCGTCCCGCTACATCCTGTTCTATGGCCGCGACATCGAGGAGGCCGGCGACGAAGAAGCCGAGGAGCATCGCCAGGAGCGTCGCGCCGGCGGTGCTGGCCCCGCGCCTGTGGGGACCCTTCTGCCTCGTGGTGCGTCTTCGAGAGAGCTCGGGCTCGCGATCCCTCGACCCTCGCGGCTCCGTCCCCCAGGAAGGCGACTGGTTGTATGGCTCTTCTTTCAGTCCGGAGGCGTCTTCCTGGCGCCGACGCCGCAGCGCTTCGTCCGCGGCGAGGTGCCCATCGATGCTGCTGTCGTCACGTTCGCTCACGTTCAGAACTTGAAGTAGAGGAACTCGGCTGCGCCTTGCGGGCCGAGCGTATCGATGAGGAAGAGGGCGACAGCCAGCACGGCGGCTTGGCCGATCCAGCCGACCCGGGTCAATCCGAGCTCCAGGCGCGAGACCGTGGAGCGGGGGATGAACTGTACGGCGATGCCCAAGGCGACCAGCCCGGCGATCTGCCACGTGACCGCGGACCCGATGCTGCCCAGCCCGGCGACGAGTTGCCAGAGGACGGCGAAGGCGCCTGAAACGGAATCTGCCCGGAAGAACACCCAGGCGAGACTGACGAAGGCGAACACGCCGGCCTGCCTCAGAGCGCGCGAACCCAGCGTCTGGGCGGCCGGCTCCAGACCGCGCCCCCGTCTTCGTTCCGCGCGCGCCCGCTCCAGCGCCAGCCCGGCGCCGTGAATGCCCCCCCAGAGCACGAATGCCCAGCCGGCTCCATGCCACAGGCCGGGCAGGAGAAACGTGATGATGATGTTCATGTAGGT
>CAZHMG010000040.1:0-21718 GCA_964533575.1 uncultured Thermoleophilia bacterium
GGTGTGCTGGCCACGATCGCCGACGGGCTGGAGGCCGCTGCCGCGGCTGGCTGAGACTGAGCCACGTGCGGCACCAGCCGTCGCGCCGTGATCACGCCCCGTCACGACCTTCGTTGTGCGTTGACTGCATTGTTGCCCGGAGCGGTGTGAATCAGGAGGGCCGCGGTGGCGTATCAGCTGACCGCGAAGGTGGCGTCGTCAAGTAGCGCCGCACCGCGACCACGGTCCAGATCGCCTCGACCACGCCGAAGGGCCAGGCACCGGAGAGGAAGCCGTAGGCGCTCGACAGCAGGCAGCCGAGCGCGAAGGCGAGGATGAAACCGCGGCCGCGGGCCTCGAGTGCGTACATGACCATCATGAACGTGACGGCGGCGACGCCGAACAGCGTCACTGGATTCATGATGCCTCGACCTGGTACCGGCTCATGAGGAGCTGTTCGCGGCGGCGGGGCGAACGCCTTGCGGGGTCAGGCTGTCGACGACCCGTACTACGCAGCCAATCACCTCGTGGGAGCCAGCCGCGCGATGCCGCTGAACTCGACGTACGCCATCTGGGCGATCATCTTCGGCATCGCGCTGACGGGATTCGCTCCCTAGCTGCAACTCGTCATCGGCGTCATGGTCACGCTTGCCGGCGCGGTCCTGGTGGTCGCCGGTCGGCCGCGTGGCGTGGACGACCGTGACGCCCTCGAATACTGTTTGCCGCCGGCCGCGCGGTGAGAACGGCTGCAGTGGAGACGATCCGAGATGGAGGATGGCCGCGGCGCGGACTCGCTGGCGCCGCCTCAGCGCCTGCGCCGGGCGAGCGTCACTTGACCCGGCGTCCCATGTCCAGAGTGTAGAAGCGCATCCCGACGCTGGACGTCGCGATGCCGATACCTGTGTCGCGAAAGCTGCGCTTGAGGATGATGGCTCTGTGGGCGGTACTGTTCATCCACATGGAGACGATCTTCTGCGGGGTCGCGACACTGGTGCTTGCGCAGCCCACGTTCTCGCCGACGGTCCAGGAGGTGTATCCGGTGCGCTTGTAGCCGAAGCTCAGGAGGCGCTGGCTCACCGCCGTGCCTCCGGCACTGTAGTGAGTCAGGATGTTGCGCCGCGCCATGTCGCGTGAGTGTGCGCGCGCGGCGAACATGAGATTGGACTGGAAGCGGACGGGCGCGAGGCCACGGGCGGTACGCTTCGCATTCACCAAGCTGAGGATCTGCTTCTCGGTGGTCGTGGGGGTGGCGGCGAGGGAAGAGGAGGGAAGCGCGAGGGGGAGGAGAAGGAGGAGCGAAAACAGGACGGCGGGCAGGATGGCGATGGTGAGGGCCTTTCGCATGGGCGCCTCCCTTGTGTCGCTTGCCGTGACGCGGCACGTCACGACCTTTCACCAGAGCTATGGGTGGTGCGGTGGTGCACGTGACCGCAGGGGCGGCCGTCGTCGACGGGCGAGAGTCTATTCGAGAATTCGGGAGAAATGCCACCCCGTTACGGTGTGACCTTCCGAGCCCTCGCGGGGCCGGGAGAAGCTCCGGCCGGACAGCTTGCGCGCGCAGGCACGGCTTCGATACACTTCGTTGCCATGCGTAGCCGCAGCACATGCCGGGAGGACCACATTGAGGTACGCGCCCGCGTCCTCGCCCCCGGCATGCTCCTCCTGCTCCCCCCTCGGGGGGAATCGTAGACACCTGCCGGCCGTAACGGCCCCTTTCTGGATCGTCTCCGGATCCCGCGGAACGTCAGCGGCGACGACATCTGTCTTGGGAGGAGTGGGTACTTCGTGAGCACGCAACGCTACATACACATCTTCGACACCACCTTGCGCGACGGCGAACAGGCTCCCGGCGCGACGCTGAACAAGAACGAGAAGCTCGAGATAGCGCACCAGCTCGAGCGTCTGGGTGTCGACATCATCGAGGCCGGCTTCCCCATCGCGTCACCAGATGATTTCGATGCGGTGACGCAGATCGCGAGCGAGATCAAGGGCCCGCGCATCGCCGGGCTGGCGCGAGCCATCGAAAAAGACATCCGCACCTGCTGGGACGCGGTCAAGGTGGCCGAGAGACCGCGCATCCATACGTTCATCAGCACCAGTCCGGTGCAGATGAAGTACCAGATCAAGAAATCGCCGGAGGAGGTGCTCGCCGACACGCGCGCCATGGTCTGTCTGGCGCGGGACCTGGCGAGCACACACACCGGCGCCGACGTCGAGTTCAGCGCCATGGACGCGAGCCGTTCCGAGCCGGAGTTTCTCGCGAAGGTCCTCGGCATCGCCGTCGAGTGCGGCGCCACGACGATCAACGTACCGGACACGGTGGGATACGCTATTCCGATCGAGTTCGGCGACTTCATCCGTGAGTTGTATCGCCTCTGCCCGCCTCTGCACGACGTGTGCGTCAGCGTGCACTGCCACAACGACCTCGGCTTGGCGACAGCGAACTCGCTGGCCGCGGTACGCGCTGGGGCGACGCAGATCGAGTGCGCGATCAACGGGATCGGTGAGCGCGCCGGCAACACTTCGCTCGAGGAAGTGGTCATGGCGCTGCGCACGCGCGCCGACCTCTTCGACTGCGAGACAGGTGTCGACACGCGCGAGATCGCGCGGACCAGTCGTCTGGTCAGCACGCTCACCGGCTACGTGATCCAGCGCAACAAGGCGATCGTCGGGCGTAACGCCTTCGCGCACGAGAGCGGGATCCACCAAGCGGGCGTTCTCACCGAGCCCAGCACGTTCGAGATCATGACGCCGGCCGACGTCGGCCTGACCGAGAGCGACATCGTGCTCGGCAAGCACTCCGGCCGGCACGCGCTGCGCGCCAAGTTGGCCGAGCTCGGCTACCAGCTGTCGGACGCGGACCTGGACGACGCCTTCCGGCGGTTCAAGGAGGTCGCCGACAAGAAGAAGCAGGTGACGGTGCTGGACCTGGAGGCGCTCGTCAACGAAGAGATCCGCGAGCGCCACGACATTTACAGCCTGCGCAGCTTCGTCTCTCAGTCGGGCTCCTCGATCATCCCCACGAGCCAGGTCGAGATCGAGGCGCACGGCGAGACCTTGCGCGGCAGAAGCTTCAGCAACGGCACGGTCGAGTCGGTGTTCAAGGCTATAGACGACGCCGTGGGCATAGAGGGCAGCCTGGCGGACTACCAGGTCAAGGCCATCTCCGCGGGCAAGGACGCGCTCGCCGAGGTTCGGGTGGCGGTGATCGTCAACGACCGGTCCTTCAACGGGCAGGCCGTTGACTACGACGTGATGGAGGCGTCCGCAAAGGCTTATGTACGCGCGGTCAACAACGCCGCGGCGGCGGGGGAGGTCTGATGGGTTCAACGATCACGGAGAAGATCCTCGCTCGGGCGGCCGGGCGCGAAGCAATCCATGCCGGCGATATCATCGAGGCCAAGGTCGATCTGGTGCTGGCCAACGACATCACCGCCCCACTCGGCATTGCGGAGTTCGAGAAGGCGGGATTCGACAAGGTCTTTGATCCCGCCAAGATCGCCCTCGTCCCGGATCACTTCACGCCCAACAAGGACATGAAAGCCGCGCAGCAGAGCAAGCGGATGCGTGAGTTCGCCCGCAAGCACGGCATCGTGAACTATTTCGAGATCGGCCGGGTCGGCATCGAGCACGTGTTGCTGCCGGACATGGGCCTGGTGGCGCCGGGCGACGTCGTCATCGGCGCGGACAGCCACACGTGCACGTACGGCGGCATCGGCGCGTTCAGCACCGGTATGGGCAGCACGGACTTCGCCGCCGCGATGGCGTGGGGTCATGTCTGGCTGCGCGTGCCCGAGAGCATCAAGTTCGTCTACTCGGGCCGTACGCAGCCCTGGGTCACCGGCAAGGATCTCATCCTGCACACCATCGGCTTGATCGGCGTCGACGGCGCCCTGTACCAGGCCATGGAATTCACGGGCGAGGCCATTGAGCACCTCTCCGTCGACGAACGCCTGACGATGTGCAACATGGCCATCGAGGCCGGCGGCAAGAACGGCATCGTGGCGCCGGACGCGAAAACCGCGGAGTACCTGCGCAACCGGCCGGAGGGCAGCCGCGGCCGGGCCGGCGGCGTCGTGTTCGCGAGCGACCCGGATGCCGAGTACGCACGGGTGGTCGAGATCGACACAGCGGCCGTGCCGCTGACCGTCAGCCGGCCGAGTCTGCCGTCCAACACGGCTGCAGCCGCCGATCTGGCGGACATCACGATCGACCAGGTTGTGATCGGCAGCTGCACGAACGGTCGCCTGGCCGACCTCCAGCAGGCGGCATCGATCCTGCGCGGGCGGAGGGTGCATCCGAACGTCCGCGTGATCATTTTGCCGGGCACGCAGGAGGTCTTCCTCGCGGCCGCCGCCGACGGCACGATGCAGGCCTTGGTCGAGGCCGGCTGCGCCTTCAGCACGCCGACCTGCGGTCCTTGCCTCGGCGGCCACATGGGCATTCTCACGGACGGGGAACGGGCGGTGTCGACCACCAATCGCAACTTCGTCGGCCGGATGGGTCACACCGGCAGCGAGGTCTACCTGGCGAGTCCATATGTGGCGGCCGCCTCGGCCGTGGCGGGGCACATCGCCACGCCGGACATGGTCGGAGGTGCATCGTGACGTCCGAGACGACCCAGGGGGGCAGCGGCATGATCTTCGAGGGCACGGCGCACGCCTACGGTCGTGACGTCGACACCGACGTCATCATCCCGGCGCGCTACCTCAACACTCATGACCCTGAAGAGCTGGCCGCGCACTGCATGGAGGACATTGACGAGGAGTTCGTCAAGCGCGTCCAGCCCGGCGACATCATCATCGCGCGGGAGAACTTCGGGTGCGGCAGCTCCCGTGAGCACGCGCCCGTGGCCATCAAGCACGCCGGCGTGAGCGTGGTGGTGGCCGCTTCGTTCGCCCGCATCTTCTACCGCAACGCGATCAACACTGGGCTGCCGATCGTCGTCTGTCCCGACGCCGCGCGCGAAGCCCGCACCGGCGACCAGCTGCGCGTCGACCTGACGGCGGGCACCGTCGAGAACCTGTCACAAGGCAAGACCTACAAGGCAGACCCGTTCCCGCCCTTCATGCAGGAGCTCATCGACCGCGGCGGCCTGCTGCCCTACGTCAAGTCCCGTCTCGCGACGGAGGCCGCCTCGTGAGCTTGTACAGGGTGATGCTCCTGCCCGGTGACGGCATCGGCCCCGAGATCGTGGCCGCGGCGCAGCGGGTGCTGGCCGCCGCCGGCGACCGGCACGGCTTCACCATCGACTACGAGCAGGGGCTGCTGGGCGGCTGCGCCATCGATGCGGGCGGCACGCCCATGGAGGACGGCCTCGTCGAGCGCTGCCGCGCCTGTGACGCGGTGCTGCTCGGGGCGGTCGGCGGACCCAAATGGGACACGACCGACCCCCAGAAGCCTCGCCCGGAGCAAGGCCTGCTCGGCATGCGGCAGGGCCTCGAGCTCTTCGCCAACCTGCGGCCTGTCAAGAGCTTCCCGGCTCTGGCTCACAACAGCACACTCAAGCCGGACGTGTTGCTCGGCGTCGATCTGCTCGTCGTTCGCGAACTGACTGGCGGCGTGTATTTCGGCAAGCGCGAGCGCGTCGGCGACACGGCGTACGACACGATGATCTACACCGAGGCGGAGGTCGAGCGCCTCGTCGAATACGCGTTCCGGCTGGCCAAGGGCCGCAACGGCCTCGTGCACTCCGTCGACAAGGCGAACGTGCTCGAGAGCTCACGGCTCTGGCGCGCCGTCGCGATCGCGGTCGGCGACAGGCACCCCGACGTTGAGTTGCGCCACATGCTCGTGGACAACTGCGCCATGCAACTCATCCGCGATCCCAAGCAGTTCGACGTCATTGCGACCGAGAACTTGTTCGGTGACGTGCTGTCGGACGAGGCGGCCATGCTGACCGGCAGCATCGGGATGCTGCCGAGCGCCAGCGTGGGCGCCGGCGGCGTATCACTCTATGAGCCGATCCACGGCTCGGCGCCAGACATCGCGGGACGTGGTCTCGCCAACCCGTGCGCGACCATCCTGAGCGCCGCGATGATGCTCGACCTGAGCTTCGGCCAGGTCGAGGCGGCGCGCGCCGTCGAAAGCGCCGTCGAGACGGCGCTGCAGCAAGGCGCGCGCACGGCCGACATCGCGGCCTCCGGCGAAGCGGTGGTCGGCACCAGCGATATGACAGACCGTATCCTGGCCGCTCTGGCGGCCGCCTAACAGCAGTCCCAGGCAGGCGAGGAGGACAAATGCCCATTCCCGTGGTGGACAAGATCTGGATGAACGGCGAGCTCGTCCCCTGGGCCGACGCCAAGGTGCACGTGCTCACGCATGCGCTGCACTACGGCTCGGGCGTGTTCGAGGGCATCCGCTGTTATGACACCGTGCGCGGCCCCGCCATCTTCCGTCTCGACGAGCACCTCAAGCGCCTCGAGCGGTCGGCGAAGCTCTACTACATGCCGGTGCCCTTTACGCATGGGCGGCTCATGCAGGCGACCAAGGACGTCATCAGGGCCAACGGCCTGCGGGCCTGCTACATCCGCCCCCTGGTCTTTCGCGGCTACGGCGAGATGGGGGTCTACCCGCTCAACGCACCGGTCGACACCATCATCGCGGTTTGGCCGTGGGGGGCGTACCTCGGAGACGCAGCCGCGGAGCACGGCATCCGTGCCAAGGTGTCGAGCGTGCGCGCGCTCGACCACTCGTCGCTCGCTCGCGCCGCCAAGGCGTCAGGCCAGTACCTCAACAGCATCCTGGCCAAGATCGAGGTGACCAATTCCGGCTACGACGAGGCGATCATGCTCAACGACCGCGGCCATGTCGCCGAGGGCTCGGGCGAGAATCTCTTCGCGGTGCGCCGCGGCATGCTCATGACGCCGCCGACCAGCGACGGCATCCTCGAGGGCATCACGCGCGATACGGTCATGGAGCTCGCCACCAGCATGGGCATCCAGGTGTCCGAACGCACCCTGACGCGCAGCGATCTGGTCATCTCGGACGAGTTGTTCTTCACCGGGACCGCAGCGGAGATCGTCCCGATCCGTGAGGTCGACGACCATGTCATCGGCGAGCCTGGTCCGATCACGCGTCGCATCCAGGAGAAGTTCCATGCCATCGTCGCCGGACGTGACGAGGAGTTCGCCCACTTCATGGAGCCTGTGGAGGGGTAGATGGACCTGCGGAGTAGCCTGAACACACGGTCGGTGCAACTCTACGACACCACCCTGCGCGACGGCATGCAGCAAGAGGGCATGTCGGTCTCCGTCGACGAGAAGGTGCGCATCGCGCTCAAGCTCGACGAGCTCGGGGTGCACTTCATCGAGGGCGGCTTCCCCGCGTCGAATCCGAAGGAGATCGAGTTCTTCCGCCGGATGGAGCGCGAGACGCTGCGCAACGCCGAGTTGGTGGCCTTCGGCATGACGCGGCGCAAGGGCGTCGTCGCCGACGGCGACCCCAACCTGCGGGTTCTGGCCGAGGGTTCCGCTCCGGTCGTGGCCGTCGTCGGCAAGTCGTGGGGCCTGCACGTGAGCAAGGTGCTGCGAGCGAGTCACGACGAGAACCTGCGCATGATCGGCGAGTCGGTCGAGTTCCTGCGCCGGCAGGGCAAGCGCGTGGTGTACGACGCCGAGCACTTCTTTGACGGCTATGCCGACGATCCTGAGTATGCGATGCGGACGCTGGAGGCGGCCGCCGAAGCGGGAGCCGAAACGATCTGCCTCTGCGACACGAACGGCGGCACGCTGCCGTCGGCCGTTGAGGATGCGGTGCGTGCCGTCGTCTCGCGAGTGGGTGCGCGCGTCGGCATCCACTGTCACAACGACGCCGACTGCGCCGTCGCCAACAGCCTCGTCGCCGTGGCCGCCGGTGCGGGCCAGGTCCAGGGCACGATGAACGGGTACGGCGAACGCTGCGGCAACGCCAATCTGGTCTCGATCATTCCTGCCCTCCAGCTCAAGATGCACGTTCCCGCGCTGACGGATGAACAGCTCGCGCGTCTGCGCGAGGCCTCCCACTTCGTCTCCGACATCGTCAATGTGGCGATCTGGCCTCATGCTCCCTACGTGGGCCGCAGCGCCTTCGCGCACAAGGGAGGCCTTCATGTGGCCGCCGTCCAGCAGGCCCCGCAGACCTTCGAGCACGTCGATCCCGTGCTCGTCGGCAACGAGCAACGCGTCCTCATCAGCGAGCTCTCCGGCAAGGGAGCCGTGGTGCGCAAGGCGCAGGAGCTCGGCCTTGATCTCGAGGGCGACGACGAGCGCGTCGGGGCTGTCCTCAGGCGCCTCAAGGAGCGCGAGCACCGCGGGTACCACTACGAGGCCGCGGAGGCCTCGTTCGAGCTGCTGCTGCGCGACGAGTTGGCGCCGCGCAAACCGCTTTTCCACCTGGAGAGCTGGCGCGTGATCGTCGAGCAGCGGGAGGACGGCAAGGCCGTCGTCGAGGCGACCATCAAGGTACACGTCAATGGGGACCGCATCATCAGCACCGCGGAGGGCAACGGCCCGGTCAACGCTCTGGACACCGCCCTGCGCCTGGCCATCACGCGCAAGTACCCGGAGCTCGATCAGATCTCGCTGGTCAACTACCGGGTTCGCATCCTCGACGAGAACAAGGGGACGGGCGCGGCGACGCGCGTCCTCCTCGATGCCAGCGACGGCGACGAGAGCTGGGGCAGCATCGGCGTGAGCCAGAACATCATCGAGGCGAGCTGGGAGGCGCTGGTCGACTCGATCGAGTATGGGATGCTGCATCGGGGTGAAGCGTGACGCTGCCGCCTGAGGGCGCCCTCGGACGTGTCGCGTTCGCGGGCAGCCACCATTTCTGCCGCTTCGCGGCCGGCCGGATCCAACTGCTGGACCGGCCGGGATGGGAAGACGATGTCGTTGTTGCCGACGACGTCGGTCGGGACGACGTGCGCCTGCTGGCGCCCGTCGTCCCCGGCAAGATCGTCGCCGTCGGCCTCAACTACCACGAGCATGCCGAGGAGTTGCAGATGGCCGTCCGGGCCGAGCCGATCCTCTTCATGAAGCCAGGAACGGCGGTCGTTGGACCGGGGGAGAGCATCGTACGCCCCGGTCGTTCCGCCCAGGTCGACTACGAGGCCGAGCTGGCCGTCGTGATGGGGCGGCGCGGCAGGAACCTGACGCCGGCGGCCGCCGCCTCATGTGTCGCGGGCTACACGTGCGGCAACGACGTGACGGCTCGCGACCTGCAGAGGCTCGACGGCCAGTGGACCAGGGCCAAGAGCTATGACACGTTCTGCCCGCTCGGCCCATGGATCGTCGCGGAGACGCCCAGCCGTGACGCGCGCGTCAGCGCCACGGTCGACGGCGTCGAGGTGCAGCATGGCCTGGTGGGCGACATGATCGTCGCCCCACTCGACCTGGTCGCCTTCATCAGCGGCGTCATGACCCTCGAGCCGGGCGACGTGATCATGACCGGAACGCCGCCGGGCGTGGGTCCGCTGGTCGCCGGCGAGACGGTCACGATCCGAGTCGAAGGGATCGGCGACCTCACCAATTCGGTCGTCTGAGGCGGTCAGGCCTTCGTCCGCCTGCCGGGCAGTCCGGGATCGAACACGCCCTTGTGATGGAAGTAGACGGCTCCGGCCGCCATGCGCATCGGCGCGGTGCCGATGAACAGGTTGAAGAGGGCGTCGCTCTGGAAGTGGTCGTAGAGGAATCGCAGCCGCCGCTTGGCGCGGAAGCGCGGGTAGCCGCGCACAAACCAGCCGCTGGGGTCCTCGCTCTTGCCGTCCAGGAAGTCGACGATCGCGTGGCCCGCCGCGAGGCCGTGCTTGAGCGCCGTGTGGATGCCGCCGGCGGTGACGGGAGACACCATGCCGGCGGCGTCGCCGACGAGGAGGACACGGGATGCGGCGACCGGTCGCACGAGGCCGCCGCACGGGATCGAGCCCGCCCGCACGCTGGCCGGCGTCATGCCGCGCCAGTCGGCGACCGGCGCGATCTTCCCCAGGAAGGCGTTCATGGCGGCAGTCGCATTCGGCCCGCCTTCGTGCACGCGCCGCGCGAGTCCCACCTGGGTCACGCCGACACCTGACACCATCCAGCCGATGTAGCCGGGCGCGACCCTGCGGTCGATGAAGCAGTGCAACTTGTCGGGGTGGGGGACGTCAATCCCCTCGAACTCGTACTCCACGCCGAAGAGTCGCTCCCGGTTCTGACCAAGCCCCAGGGACCGGGCGAGTCGCGAATTGGGTCCGTCGGCACCCACCAGGTAGCGTGTGGCGCCGACGCCATCGAGGGCGAATCCGCTGAGCGTGCGTCGGGCCTCGCGGAAGGGGGCGGAGTACTCGATAACCGCGCCCTCGCGCTCTGCCTCTGCCGCCAGCCAGCGCATCATCCCAGGGGTGTCGGTGGCGAGGAAGTAGTAGCCCGGCGCGGTCAGGTCCACCGAGCGCATGTTCGGCGCATAAAGGCGAACGCCGTCGATGCGCCGCACCAGCTCGGCCGGGAGGTGATCGAGCAGGGCGACCTGGTCGACGACGTCCTTGACGAGGATGCCGGTCGAGCGCGGCTTGTCGCCGGCATCGGCCTTCTTCTCCAGGACGAGCACCCTCTTGCCGGCGCGGGCAAGGGCCGCCGCACATGCGAGCCCGGCGAAGCTGGCGCCGACGACGACGCAGTCGTACTGCTCACCCGAACCCGTCTGTGGCATGCTCCCTCCCGCGCTTCGTCAACGATGCGCGGGTGTTCCCGGCTCATCGCGCCCACGGCATGCTCACACAGAGCCGACGCCGGTGCCACCCGGCCGAGAGAACGAACGGGGCGGCCGGCCCCAGTCGTGTCGTCCCGAGTCTCGGCGGCCTCCGGAGCAGTCGGCCGCGGCTCCGCGATTCAGGCCATGGTCAAGGCGCCGGCGTCGCGGAGCAGGCCGAGAAGGGCCGGCATGAGCACCGCTGAAGCGGCGACCACCGCGGGGCCGGGGCCGCTTCGCGCGGCGGCTCCGCCGCCATTCGCGGCAGTCTGCTGCCTGGGATCCAGCAGCAGCACCTCCGCGCCTGCCTCGAGGGCGATCACCCGTCCGGCCGCGTAGTCCCAAGGGTTGAGGTAGAGCTCGTAGAAGGCGTCGACCTGTCCGGCCGCGACCCGGCACAGGTCCAGGGCGGCCGATCCGCCTCGACGGATGTCCCGGACGCGGCTCAGGAGGAAGGCGGCCGCCGCGCCCTGGCGGGCTCTCCGTTCTGCCAGATAGGAGAAGCCGGTAGCCACGAGTGCGTTTGCGAGCTCGGCGTTCTCGCGGACTCTGATGGTCTGTCCGTCCCGAACGGCGCCGTACCCGCCGATCGCCTCATAGAGCTGCCCCACGCTCGAGTCCCAGATCACACCGACCTGTGGCCGTCCGTCGATCTCGACGGCGATCGAGACGCAGAAGGCGGGGTAGCCGTAGACGTAGTTGGTGGTGCCGTCCAGCGGATCGATCACCCAGCGGACGCCGCTCGCTCCGTCGCTCAGCGCACCCTCCTCCGCCAGCACCGCGTCGTTGGGTCTGACGGCGGCGAGGCGCTCGACGATGAGCTGCTCGGCCTCGCGGTCGACCTGACTGACGAGATCAGTGGGCGAGGACTTGGTCTCGACGCGCAGCGAGCTGTTCAGGCCGTCGACGTGGAGGCGTCCTGCGGCGCGCGCGAGATCGCCGGCGATGGCCAGCAGCTCGCGCAGGCCGCCTGGAGCTTCCTCAAGTCGCCTATGGCTGTCCATGCTCCCCCAGGTGTGTGTTGCGGGCAAGGGTTTCCTCCCCGGTCGGCCCAGATGTCCTGCGAGACGGTAGCAGAACGTGCCCAGGCGGACCAAATGAGGGCATGTGCAGGCATGTTCTGCGCCGACTGCCCGGTGCGCCCACACGGTCCGTGCTCTAAAGCGTGAGCCCTTCCGGCCGATGTACAAGCCATGAATGCATTCGGCTTGCCCCCACAGTGAACCCGTTCGAGCCAGCCCTAATCCTGCTGCTGACCGTCAGCGGCGCCTGCTTGGCCTTGGCGATCCTTGTGCTCAAGAGGGCGCGAGTCGCCGAGGACGCGTTGGCCGCCTCGAGAGAGCGTCTGAGCGTGTTGTTCCACCACTCTCCCATCGCCGTGCTCGTGTTCGATCGCGAACTGACTGTGACGGAGTGCAACGAACGCATGCGAGAGATGCTGCGCGCCGCACGTGATGACCTCGTCGGCCGTCCGCTCGCCTCCTGCAACTCAGGCAGCCTCATGAGGGCCTGTGAAGGCGCGTTGCGCGGCGAATCCGCACGCTACGACGGCCCGTTTCAAGTCGGCAAGGGCGAGGAGTTCTGGCTGCAGGGGAAGGTCAGCCCATTGCACTCGAAGGGAGGCATCGGGAGCGGCATCCTCGCCGCGTGGGATGCCACCGGGGTGAAGCGCGCCGAGGCGCTGATCGACCGTCTGGCGTTTCACGATGCGCTGACCGGCCTGCCCAACCGGACGTTGTTCCGGGACCGCCTGCGCCAAGCCTTGGACGAGGCCGAACGGAGTCAAACCCTTCTGGCCGTCGGCATCCTCGACCTGGATCGTTTCGCCACTCTCACGGATGCCATGGGACACAGCGTTGCCGACAGGCTGCTGCAGGAGGTCACGAGGAGGATGAGCGCCGTCATGCGGCGTTCCGACATGCTGGCGCGTGTTGGCGGCCACGAGCTCGGATTCATCCTGACGAACCTTCGGGGCCGCCGAGAAGCCATGGCGATCGCCGAGGAGATCCTGGCGGCGGTCCGCGTGCCTCATGAGATGGATGGGCGTGCGCTTCCCGTCCCCGGGAGTCTCGGCATGGCCCTGTACCCTGTTGACGCGCCCGACGCATACGCGCTGATCGACAATGCCGAGCGGGCTCTCCAGAGGGCGCGTGAGCTGGGCGGCGACCAGCAGCAGTTCTTCGATGTCTGCATGAATCTGGAGGCCGCCGAGCGCCTGCTGATCGAGCAGGGGCTGCGCGTCGCGCTCGACGAGAATCAGTTCGAGATCTTCTTCGAGCCGCAAGTCGCTCTTGAGGACGGGACCTTCGCCGGCGTGGAAGCCCTGGTGCGCTGGCGTCATCCGGACCGTGGGCTGTTGTCTCCCGCCGACTTCATACTCGTGGCGGAGGAGGCGGGCCTCATCGGCCGCGTCGATCTCTGGGTGCTCCGCAAGGCATGCGGCCTCGTCGCGTCCTGCAATGTTCAGGGCGCAAACCTCCGTCTGGCCGTGAATCTCTCGCCGAAAGATCTCAGAAACCCCGACCTGGTTCCCGCGATCCGCGAGGTGCTGGATGAGACCGGTCTGGCCGCCTCCTGCCTGGAGATCGAGTTGACCGAAACCGCCGTCATCACCGACCTGGAGATGAGCCGGCGTACACTGGAGAAGGTACGCGCTCTGGGTGTCGGCGTCGTGCTTGACGACTTCGGCACCGGTTACGCTTCGCTGACGCACCTGCACGGCCTGCCGATCGACAGGGTCAAGATAGATCGTTCCTTCGTGATGCGTTGCGAAGCGGACGAGGACGCCGCGACCATCGTCCGGGCTCTTGTCGGGTTGGCGCACAGCCTGGGCCTGGGAGTCGTGGCGGAGGGGGTGGAGACGTCCGGACAGCTCGAGTATCTCGTCGGCCTGGGTTGCGACGAGGCCCAAGGCTACTTCTTCGCTCCCGCCGCGCCCGCTCCAGCCTGCCCGGCCATGGCAGGTTGGAGCGGCGCGATCCTGACGCCGCACTGACGTTCGCCCACTGCGCCAAGCAGGCAGGAGCGCTCTCGGCCCTGCGGCCGTCTCCGCAGCCTTGCGGCCGTTCGTCTGTCAGGCTACCCTGACCACGACAGCAATGGTCCTGACTTCGCGGGGGAGCGCGTCCCCGTACCATCGTCGCTCGTGGCATAATCGATGGTGCAATTCCTGTATGACCCCGCAGCGAAAGGCACGCCATGAAGAAGATCGCCTGGGACGAGAGTCTCTCTGTGGGCATCGATATCATCGATCGACAGCACGAGACCTGGATTGCCAGGTACAACGGCGTTGTGGACGCCATCGGTTCCGCGGGCGCCACTGCCCCCGTCGTCAGCACCCTCGACTTCCTTCTCGACTACACTGTGTACCACTTCACGACTGAAGAGGGCATCATGCGCGAGGCCGGGTACCCCGATTTCGAGGGACATCACGCCAAGCACCAAGCGCTGCGCCAGGCGGTCGCGAGTCTCGGAGACGACTTTGAGGAAGAGGGTTCGACGAACGCTCTCGGCGAGGCCGTCGAGACTCTCCTCGGCAATTGGTTGATTCAGCACATCAAGAACACCGATCAGCGCTTCGGCGCTTTTGTTCGCGACCGGGGCGTATCCGTGTCGCAGGCCGCGCCCACAGAAGGAGCCACGCAATGAGCGACGCCGACAAGGTCCTCGAGGCCATGGTCGCGGCCGGCGAGCCGCTCAACGCAGGGGCCGTCGCCGAGCGTTCCGGCCTCGATCGCAAGGCTGTCGACAAGGCGATGGCCGAACTCAAGAGAGACGGTCGGATCGAGTCACCCAAGCGCTGCTTCTGGACGCCCAAGGTCTGAAGCGAAGGCGCGGCGGGCGAGGGGAACGAAGGTTCCGTATCCGACTCGCCCGCCTGCCTCCGGCCCCTCACCACACGAGAGAGGCTCATGGATTTTCTTTTCAACATCCTCTACCTTGCTCTGACCGTTTACGCTTGGCTCATCGTGGCGCGAGCCCTGCTCTCCTGGTTTCCGTTGCGTTCGGGGACGTTTCTCTACAAGGTCTACTCCGTCGTCTACGACGTCACGGAGCCGTACCTGGCTGTGTTTCGTCGTTTCCTGCCGACCCCACGCGTCGGCTCCGTCGGTATTGACCTCAGCTCCATCGTCGGTCTGCTGGTATTGTTCGTCGTCATGCAGTTGCTTGGCGGGATTCGCTTCTAGTCCCTCGTCGGGAGATGGTCAGACATCCCGCGGCGAGGCCGTCCTGATATGGTCGGGGTGCGAATGGGCGGCCGGACGGGGGGCCATGAGTCGTCTGTGCGAAATCCAGGGGCGGAGGGATACGCGGAGCCGCTCTCGCGCCGGCCCTGAGACGGGCGCGGTCGAATCTGGTCTCGCGGCTGAGCATGGCTGGCCATCCGGCAAGGGCTCCCGTGCAGATGTCCCTGGAGTCGACACCCATCTCGCTGCTCTCAGAGCGGGCTGAGACGCGCGTGCCGGAACCCATCCCGATCCGTCAGGAGCCGTGACGTGGCGCCCGTTCCCGCATCGGCGGATCCCCCACTCGCCATGCAAGCCGCTGCCGGCGCACGGCCGGGGCCTGCGGTCCTCTTCTCTCCGGAGCACTTCTACGTGTTCAACACGCTTGCGGTACCGCAGCTCACCGGCCACCTCCTCGAACGTGGATATCCGGTCTGTCAACGGGTCCTGGACAACGAGCTCTACAGCTATCTGGCCGGAAAGACGACGCTGGAGACGGCGATGGACGAGCTGGCCGCCAGGCGCCGTGAGCTCGCCCCCGACCAGGTCGCCTACCTCGCGGAAGCGATCGCCCTGGCCAGGCTCCCCGCGGAGCTCGGCTACGGCTCGAGCGACCCCGCCGTGATGGTTGCGGGATTGCTCGAGCGCCGCACTTCAGCGGTCTCTCTGTTGCAGGCGTCGGAGGCCCTGCTGCGTGAGCAGTTCCTGCGCCTCTCCAAGAACCGGTTTCTGCTGGCGCTGGCGCGCATGCAAGTGGCCGTCGATCTCTGCTTCGCGACGTTCTGGCCGAGCAGGTTCGGCGTGCTCGGCGGACTCGAGATGGAATGCGGCACTGAGCGTTCCGGGGAAGTGCTGGCGGCGAGCGCGGATGCCACGCTCAATCCCTTTCTCGGCTACTATCGAAACAGGATCGTGCCGTCGATCCCGGAGGACGCCGTGCTCGCCGGGATCTCGATCACGCATGAGGCCCAGATCATCCCGGCGTTCACCTTGGCGCGCGTGATCCGCGAACAGCGGCCGCTCCTCCATGTCACCCTCGGCGGCGCCACCGTGAGCACGCTGCGCGAGGCACTGACCAACGACAACGCCGTGGCGTCGCTCTACGACAGCATCGTACTCGGGGCGGGGGAGGAAGCCCTCGCCGGCCTCTACGACGAATTGGCTGCAGGCGCCGCCGACCTCAGCTCAGTGCCGAACCTCGTCTGGCGAAGCGCGGGTGGGGCAGTGCAGCGCAACCAGGAGCGCCCCTTTTCGATCGCGGAGGCTGCGACGCCCGTCTTCGGGGATGAGCGGCCGCGTCCCATCCTCACGATCGCGACCTCGAACGGCTGCGACTGGGCGCGCTGCCGTTTCTGCCACTTTCCCAAGATCCTCTCGGACGAGGGCCGGTACCGCGTGCGGCCTGCGGACGCCTTCGTGCGCGACGTCAAGGTTCTGAGCGACCGCCATCACCCGGCCTACTTCCATGTCTGCGACACGAATCTCTCGGTGAAGCAGTTGGATACGCTTGCCGACGCGATCCTCGAATCCGGCCTTGACGCGCGGTTCTACTCCTTCGTACGCGCCGAGAAGGCCTTCACCGACCTTGAGTTCTGCCGCAAGATCCGCAAAGCCGGCTTCTTCGCCCTGCACTTCGGGCTCGAGTCCGGCTCTCAGGGCGTCCTGGACAGGGCCGACAAGGGGATCGACCTTCAGGATGTCGAGAGGATCATCGAGAACTTCCAGAGCGTCGGTATCATCGTCAACGTGTTCCTGATGGCCGGTCTCCCGGGGGAGACGCCCGCCGATGTCGACAAGACCGTGGCCTTCATGAGGGCCAATCTGAGCAAGATCCGCGGCGAGGTGGCCCTCTGCCGCTTCTACCTGGACCTCTACTCGGACATCCACTACCGCCCCGAGGCATACGGCATCGAACTGAGGGCGGATCCGGACGAGGACCTGGCGACCAACGTCCGCTTCCACAATCCGAGCGGCTACAATGAAGCGGACATGGAAGCGCTGGTCGACGACGTCTACGCCCGCATCGGGCTGCCGCGAAGCTACGGTGAGCGGTTCTTCGCCGAGATGCTCGACATCTTCTGCCCCGACAGTCTCTCTCAACGCATGGCGCTGTACATGCCCTTCCTCTATGGCAGCGCCAGACGGGTCGCCGGGAGGCTCACGCGGGGCAGATAGGGGCTGTGGGCTTCTGCGACCCGCATCCTGCTACCATTTGTGCAATCCGTCTGCGGAGGTGGCGTTCCTCCCATGTCCGGCCTGCTCTATCGTCTCGGCTCCCTCTGCTGCCGTCACGCGTACATGGTGCTGGGGGCGTGGTTGCTCATCCTCGTCGCTGTTGGCGCCTGCATCTTCCTGATCGGGCGGCAGACCACCAACGACATCACGTTGCCGGGTACCGAGACACAGCTCGCCACCGATCTGCTCACACGGGAGTTCCCGCCGCAGCAGAACGGTCAGAGCCCAATCGTCTTTCATGTGGAGGACGGCCGACTTACGGACGCGGACGTGAAGGCGGCCGTGCAGCGGTCGCTCAAGCGCATCGAACAGATGGCGCACGTGGAGGGCGTCATCGGCCCGTACTCGCGGATCGGCAGGCAGCTGATGAGCGAGGACGAGAAGACAGCGCTCGCTCAGGTGCTGCTCGACGTGAACGGCGGCGAGGTGACCAAGGAGCTGGCCGCCGAGATCATGGCGGGAGGGGATCCGGCGCGCGCCGCCGGAGTACAGGTCGAGGCCGGCGGCGTGCTCGGCATTCGGCTCTCGGAGGTCACGTCGCATCGCAGCGAGATGATCGGCATCGGCGTGGGCATCGTGATCCTCGCTTTCACCTTCGGCGTGCTCGTGGCCGCGGCCATGCCGATCGTCACGGCGATCATCGGGCTGGCCACGGGGCTCGGCCTCATCGGGCTGCTCGGTCACGTCATCGACATCCCGGTCGTCGCACCCACGCTGGCCACGATGCTCGCCCTGGGTGTCGGCATCGACTACGCCCTCTTCATCGTCTTTCGCTACCGGGATGAGCTGCACGCCGGCCTGCCGGTCGGGGAGGCGATCGCGCGGGCGATGGCGACGTCGGGGAGCGCCGTGGTGTTCGCCGGCTGCACCGTGATCATCGCCCTGCTCGCGCTGCTCGTCGCCGCCGTTCCCATGCTCGGCGCGATGGGCTACGCCAGCGCTCTGGCCGTGCTCGTCGCCGTCGTCACCGCCGTCACCTTCCTGCCGGCGCTGCTGTCGCTGCTCGGCCCACGTATCGATGCGCTGCATCTGCCTGGCTGGCGCCGGCTCTTCAGCTCTCCGGACCGGGAGAACGTGTGGGCCCGATGGGCCGGCATGGTGACGCGCCATCCCTGGATCTCTCTGACCGGAGCACTGCTGGTGCTCGTGCCGCTGGCGCTGCCGACGCTCTCGTTGCGCCTGGGCCAGGAGGACATGGGAGTGACGTCGACGGACACGACCACGCGAAGGGCGTTCGACTTGATCTCTGACGGGCTGGGACCGGGCGCCAACGGGCGCCTGCTGCTGGCGGTCGAGTTCGAACCGGCGGCGCAGGCCGGCGCCGCATTCACGAAGAAGAAGACCGCGGCGGAGCGGCTCAGCCGCGAACTGGAAACGGGCGCCCGAAAGCTGGAGCGAGAAGGGGCGGCGCTGAAGGAGCGCCGCGACGCCCTCGTGAGTGAGCAAGCCGGCCTGCGGGCGCAGGCCGCCGGACTTCAGAGGCGGATGGCGGCCCTGGAGACGAGCGCCGCCGTTCTGCGGCCGGAGAGCTCGCGCCTCCTCGCCGAGCAAGCCCGCCTCCTCTCCGAGAAGGAGCGCCTTGCCGAGAGTGGCGAGGCGCTCGCGGCCGAGGCCCAGGCAGCCGGGGCGCAGATCGCGATGATCCGGCAGCAGCTCGCCACGTCGCAGGACCCGGCGGAGATCGCGGCGCTCCAGGCGGAACTGACGGTGCTGCTCGCCGACGCCGAGGATGTACAGGCGCAGATCGCCGCGCTGCAGCGCGAAGGGAAGGAGCTCTCACGGCGGGCCGAGCGTCTGTCCGCGAAGGGCCGGGCGCTCCAGACGCGTTCGGCTGCGCTTGCAGCCCAGGGGGACGCGCTCCAGGGGCAGTCCGCCCGGCTCACAGCGGCAGGAGCCGCCCTGACGCGTCGAGGGAGCGAGCTTGCGCGTGACGCTGGCCGGTTGAAGCGCGAACAGCGCTTGCTCGAGCGTCGTGCCGAGAAGGCGCAGCACCTCAAGGACGAGCTCGTGGACCTCCTGACGAAGGCCGGCGGCCAGGAGCGGGCCACGGATCCCCGTCTCATGCGGCTCCAGGCGGCGCTTGAGGCCGCGGCGGGCGTCGCGTCCGTGGCGCCGCCGCTGCTCAACGAGTCGGGGGGCGCCGCCGTTCTCACGGTGACCGCCACGACGAGGCCGGCCGACCCGGTCACGGCCGATCTCGTTACGTCGCTCCGCGACGACGTGATTCCGCGGGCCACCGCGGGTGACGGCCTCACCGCCCACGTGGGAGGCGTCACGGCGGCGTACGACGATCTGGCCGCGCTCATCTCCGCGCGCCTACCGCTCGTCATCGCCGTCGTGCTCGCGCTGAGCTTCCTTGTGCTCCTCGTGGCCTTCCGTTCGCTGCTCGTCCCTCTCAAGGCGATTCTCTGCAACCTTCTCGCCGTGGGCGCCGCCTTCGGCGTCCTCACGGCGGTGTTCCAGTGGGGGTGGGGGCTCGAGCTCATCGGCATCTCGAGTCCGTACGGAACCGTCCCGATCGCCAGTTACGTCCCCCTGCTGATGTTCTGCGTTCTCTTCGGGATGTCAACCGACTACGAGGTCTTCCTGATCAGCCAGATCTTCGGCTATCACGAGGCCGGCGAGGACTCCTACCAGGCGGTCCGCTCCGGGGTGGGTGCGAGCGCCCGCGTCATCACTGCCGCCGCGCTGATCATGGTCACTGTCTTCGCCAGCTTCATCCAGCATCCCGATCCCGTCATCAAGCAGTTCGGGGTCGGGCTCTCGATCGCCATCCTTCTCGACGCGACGATCGTGCGCCTTGTGATCGTTCCGGCGACCATGGTGTTGCTCGGCGAGTGGAACTGGTATCTGCCGCGCTGGCTGCGGTGGATCGGGAAGCGGGACCTGCAGCCGCATGGTGGGTCGGGAAGCGAAGTCGAGCCCGCCCATGCGTCACCCGGCGAGTAGGCGGAAGCCGCCGGTCGCCGCCATGACCGGCGCTCCGGGTGGTGGCGGTGGCCGGCTCTGCTGAACGATGACGCGAGTCGCGCCGGCAAGCGCGCGATCGCATCCCGCTTCTCGAGTCCGTGACGGAAGAATGGGCCACATCGAACACCAGGATGCTAGAATCGGTGCTCTCAATGACCGCCGATTTCGTCCATCTGCACGTCCACAGCGAGTACTCGCTCCTGGACGGCGCCTGCCGCATCAAGAGCCTTGTCCAGAGGGCCGGGGAGCTCGGCATGCCCGCGGTGGCTCTCACAGACCACGGCACGCTGGGCGGCGCGATCAAGTTCTACAGCGCCGCCATGAAGGCGGGGATCAAGCCGATCCTTGGTCTGGAGCTGTACATGGCGACCGATCGACGCTCCAGGGCCGGCCTCAAGGAGCGCAACGCGCACCTCACCCTGCTCGCCCGCAACGAGGCGGGCTACCGCAACCTCGTGAAGCTCTCGACCCGTGCCTATCTTGAGGGGTATTACTACAAGCCGCGCGCCGACTGGGAGCTGCTGAGCGAGCATCACGAAGGACTCATCGCGCTCACCGGCTGCCTCAGCGGGCGTGCGGCGCTGCTGTTGAAGGACGGCAACGACGACGCTGCTCTGGCCGAGGTCCGCCGGCTGGCGGACCTGCTCGGCCCAGAGAACGTCTTCGTCGAACTCCAGGACGCAGGCCTCCCCGAGCAGCGCGAGATGCTCCCCAAGCTCGCGCGGCTCGCCGAGCGGGCCGGTCTGCGCACGGTCGCCACGAACGACGTCCACTATCTCTGTCATGACGACTGCCACGCCCACGACGCGCTGCTCTGCATCCAGACCCAGAGCAATCTCGCGGACGAGGATCGCATGAAGTACGGCAGCGACGAGTTCTACCTCAAGTCGGCCGACGAGATGCGCGAGCGGTTCAAGGACTATCCGGGCGCCTGCGAGGCGACCGTCGAGATCGCGGAGCGCTGCGACGTCACCTTGGACTTCGGCAGCTACCGGTTGCCGTCGTATCCGATACCGGACGAGTACAGCGAGGCGTCCTATCTGCGCGAGCAGTGCGAGCGCGGTATCAAGCGGCGGTACGGCTCCGATGCGGGAGCAGTCGTGCGGGAACGCCTCGACTTCGAGCTCGGCGTCATCGGCGAGATGGGCTTCGATGCCTACTTCCTCATCGTCTGGGACTACGTCAAGTTTGCGAAGGACAACGGCATCGCCGTGGGCCCGGGGCGAGGGTCCGCAGCCGGCAGTATCGTGGCCTACACGCTCGGCATCACAGACATCGATCCGCTCGCCTACGATCTGCTGTTCGAACGGTTCCTGAATCCGGGACGCAAGTCGATGCCCGACATCGACATGGACTTCAGCGTGGCGCGCCGTGAGGAGG
The DNA here is from genome assembly GCA_964533575.1 of uncultured Thermoleophilia bacterium. Lineage (GTDB taxonomy): Bacteria > Actinomycetota > Thermoleophilia > UBA2241 > UBA2241 > CAIXSE01. Next base: position 21,495 of record CAZHMG010000040.1, read on the forward strand.
TCATCGACTACGTCGCGCGCAAGTACGGCCGTGACCGGGTGGCGCAGATCATCACCTTCGGCACGATGGCGGCGCGAGCGGCGACACGGGACGCCGCCAGGGTCATGGGGCTGCCGTACGCCGTCGGCGACCGCATAGCCAAGATGATCCCCGAGCAGGCGCCGCCGGCGACGTTCGAGCAGGCGATGGCTTCGGGCGGGGAACTGCGCCAGGCGTACGAGACG
>CAZHMG010000041.1:0-20117 GCA_964533575.1 uncultured Thermoleophilia bacterium
CTACGTGGCCGGCGAAGCCGCCAAGGGCATCGCCAAGGTGAGCCTGGACACGGGCCTGCCGGTTATCTTCGGGGTGCTGACGACAGATACGATCGAGCAGGCTGTGGAACGGGCGGGGACCAAGGCCGGCAACAAGGGCTGGTCGGCGGCCTCGACGGCTCTGGAGATGGCGAGCCTGGCGAAGACCCTGCCCTGATGCCTCATTCGGCTGAGCCCGCCGGGCGGCGGCGGACCCGGCTGGCTGCAGACCGTCCGTGGCTCATGCTGCTCACGGCCTGTCTGGCCGTCTTCGCAGCTCTGGGCCTCGGGCGCTTTGGGTATTCGGCCGTGCTTCCCTCCATGCAGGAGGGGCTGGACCTGACCAATACCCAGGCGGGGGGGCTGGCGAGCTGGAACCTGGCGGCGTACGTCCTGGTCGCCGTCGCCGCCGGCGCCCTGTCGGCTCGCGTCGGCGCCCGACGGCTCGTGCCGATCGGCCTCGTCGTCGCCGGCGTCGCCATGCTCGGCACCGGTCTGGCGAGCGGCTTCGGCTCGGCCTCTGTGGCGCGAGCATTCACAGGCGCGGGCGCCGGGATGATCAACGTGCCGGTGGTCGCCCTGACCGCGACCTGGTTCACCGCTCGCAGGCGCGGCCTCGCGTCCGGCATCATCGTCTCGGGGTCGTCCGTCGCGCTCGTGCTGGTCGGGCCCACGGTGCCACGCGTCCTGGACGCGTTCGGCGAGGACGGGTGGCGCCTGTGCTGGTTCGCCTTCGGCGGAGCGGCCCTGGCGATCGCCGTCGTCGCGGCGCTCTTCCTGCGCGATCATCCCTCCGGCGGGCAGGCGATCGAGCCCGCGCCTTCGACGCGCACCGGCATCGCTCGGGTCGTGCGCTCGGGATACGCGTGGCAGATGGGAGCCGTGTACTTCGCGTTCGGCTTCTCGTACGTCATCTACCTCACCTTCTTCGTCAAACGGCTCACGGGCGATCTCGGCCTGAGTCCCGAAGCTGCGGGGACGCTCTTCATGATCCTCGGCTGGGCCAGCCTCTTCTGCGGGATCATCTGGGGCGCCATCTCCGACCGGATCGGTCGCAAACACGCGCTCGTCGCGGTGAGCCTCATTCACGCCGTCGCCTTCCTGATGTTCGCGGTGTGGACCGGGACGGCCGCGCTCACGACCTCAGCCGTCCTCTTCGGCTTCACGGCTTGGAGTGTGCCGGGAATCGTTGGCGCCGCCTGCGGCGATGCCTTCGGACCGTCGCTGACGGGCGCGGCCCTCGGCTTCGTGACGTTGTTCCTCGGGGTGGGCCAAGCGGTGGGGCCTCTCGTAGGCGGAGCCCTGGCCGACGCGTACGCGACCTTTGTCCCCGCCTACCTGCTGGCCGCGTCCGTCGCGCTGGCCGGCGGCATCGGGGCGGTGTTCCTGCCGGTCGTACGCGCCCCAGGCCTGTCGCTCCATGCTCACGTGCACGTTCCCGACGGGGCCAATGACGAGTAGCGACGGCGAACGGGGCATGGCGCCGCCTTTCGTGATTCGATAGAGACCCGCGAGGGTAGCTTCGGGGCAAGCGCGGGCGTTCCGGCGGTTCCGGGGACCGGCGATGACATCATCGGAGAACGTGACGTGACCAAGACGGCCACGATTGCGGAGCGCGGGACGGCGCGAGGTCGCGCCGTCCTCGGTCGACCCGACTTCATCCGCCTCCTTCTCGCCCGCGTCACGAGCCATCTGGGGGACGGCCTCTTCATGGCCGTCATCCTGCATACCGTCGTCTTCCTGCCGGAACGTCAGAGCACGCTGCTCGGCTTCGCGCTGGCCACCGCGCTGACGCTCCTGCCGTTCTCCTTCCTCGAACCCTTCGCGGGCGTGCTGGTCGACCGCTGGCGTCGCCGCCGGGTGCTCGCCGGGCTCTCCCTCCTGCGCGCCGCGGCGATCTTGGCGATGCTCCCCTTCGGGCACGAGAGCGCTCTCGTCTACCTCGCCATGCTGGTCGTGTTCTCGGCGAACCGGCTCTTCCATGCGACCGCGCTGGCGGTGACGCCCCGCGTGCTCGATGTTCCCGACCTGTCTGCGATTCAGGGGGGTTCGCGTGGGAGGGTGGCGAAGCAGACGGGTACTGGGAGACTCCTGTTCGACGCCAACGCGATTGCGGCGATCGCGACGTCGCTCGCCCTGTTCGGCGGCATGGTCGTGGGCGGCCGGGTCGTCGAATCCGTCGGCGTGACGGCAGTGGCGCTCGCCGCGTCCGGTGTCTGGCTCGTCTCTGCCGTGGCCAGCAGAATGATCTCGACCGCGCTGCCGGCCGGCGAGCGCACGTCGCCACCCCTCGCGCAGGCGCTTTCGTCGGTCGTCCGTGAACTGGGCGACGGCCTCCTCCGTATCGGTCGCGCGCCGTCTGCTCTGGCGCCGATCCTGACGGTGGCCGTGGGTCAGTTCCTGCAGGTGCTCGTTATCGCGGTCTCGATGATGGTGATCAAGGATCATCTCGACGCCGGCATCGTCACCTTCTCGTGGCTTCTCGCGGCCGGTGGCGCCGGCGTCTTCGCCGGCTACGCGACGGTCGGCTTTGTCGGCGTCCGGATGTCGAATCCGATGCTCATCGGAGCCGCCTGCCTGGTGTCTGCGGTGGCTGCTCTGCCTGCGCTCGTCTCGCTCGGGGCGGCGACGCTCGCAGCGGGAGCTGTGCTGCTGGGGGTCTCCTACGCCTGGGTCCGCGTGCCGGCGGATACGATGGCTCAGCAAGCCGTGCCGGACGAGTATCGCGGACGCGTCTTCACGGTCATGGATGTTGCCTTCTACACCTCTCGCGTGCTCGGCGCCGCGGCCGCCGTCGTGGTGGTGCCCCTCGCCGGCGCCTCTGGCGCACTGCTCCTCGCGGGCGTGCTCTTCCTCGTTTGGGCGCCGGTCACCCCGTTCTGGCTGCGCCCGCGGGGCAGCGGCAACGGGGAGCGCTCGCTCGCCGCCGATCCCATGCAGCCCGATCCGGTCGGCGCCACCCGGCAGGAAGATTGACTGTGCTCGTCGGACACGGTCCGGCAGCGTTCGCCGCCCGCTGGGTACAACGCGAGAAACGAACACCGGAGGACGACATGGACGAGCAACGCGCGCGAGACTTGGTTCGGCTTGAGCGCGAGCGGATCGAGACCGCGCTCGACGACGCGATCCTGGGAGAGAAGCGCGAGTCCGAGATCCAGAGCCAGCAACCGGGGGAGCGGGAAGAGACCGGCACGCCGATGGCGGCGGCCGAGCTGTCCCAAGGACTCATCGCCGAGCTGCAGGATCAGCTCCGAGCCGTGCTGCGAGCGGAGGAGCGGCTCGCAGCGGGCACGTATGGACGGTCGACCGAGAGCGGCGACCCAATTCCTGACGGGCGCCTCGAGGCGAATCCCCTTGCCGAACGGACGACAGAGGAGCAGGAGCGATACGAACGGTACGCCGGCGCCTGACGCTCGCACGGCAGGACCAACATAGCGACCACGTGAGAGCGTTACGCATGGCCCCTTCGCGCATGCCGGGCCAAGCTCCGCTGCGGGAGCCCGACACCGCGTTCACCGCGTCAGAAGCTCTGCCGGGCGGCCTTCTCGCTGGCTGTCACCAGCAGTGTCATCAGCTCGTCGACGGAAGCATCAGCTGCGCCGAAGCCGTAACGACCGATGATGAGACTCTCCTCGGCGAGGTAGAGCTGGACGACTTCGTCGTCGGGCTGGCTGGCCAGGAAATAGGCCAGCTGCATCAGACGAGGGTCGCTCGCGGGCAGCGCGGCCATCTCGAGGGCGGCCCGCCGCAGCGCTTGGCCGGACCGTGCGTGGCGCTCGTCGTCCGGCTGCTCCTGCGCCTTGCGTTCGCGCCAGTCCGCGCAGCTCTCGATGTCTCTGATCAGATCCCGCCTCTTCTTGTCGACGTCGAACACGTGTCCTCCTCCGGAAGTCCCGCCTCTGCTGCGAGGGTTCGTCCGCGTCCCGCTGCCACAAACAGCGGCGCACGCCAAAGAGCCTAGCCGGGGCACTCGAACGGCTGAGTGCGGGGCTAGGCTCAGAAGCAAACGGAGAGACTGCGTGCTGCGCGGATGGTATGCCTTGAAAACCTCAGACGGCCTTCGTCACGCGACCGGACTTGAGGCAGCGGGCACAGACGTATGCCTGCTTCGGGTGCCCGTCCACCAGGACGCGAACGTGCTGAAGGTTCGGATCGAACCGACGCTTCGTGCGGCGGTGCGAGTGGCTCACGTTGTTCCCGACCGCAGGCCCCTTGCCGCAGGTGAGACAGATCTTGGACATGGACGTTCCTCAGCTTGATTGGCGACTGCTCGCGCTAGTATGCTGCACGCGACCGGGCAACGCAAACGAATTTCCATCCGAGCGCCGGTCCTCTGAAACATGCCAGCGAGGCATGATGGCCCGCTTCCACAAGGACAAGTCGATCTTCGCTTCGCCGCAGACGTCTTCCGGCGCCGGCGGCGTCTTCGAGGGCCACGGAATGGGCTGCTCTCTCCGCCTGGGCGCGCAATTCGAGACGATCGAGACGGGCGCCATCCTTCATCAAGCCGACCCCGATCGCGTCGTCGCGGAGCTGTATCTCCTCGACCGACGCCGGTGAGGCCCGCAATGGCCGCAGGCGATCTCAGAATCCCGCTCGGGAGCCCGGCCGGAGAAGGGTCGGTCACCGTCACGGACAGGGTCATCGCCAAACTCGCCGGGAAGTGTGCTCGCGCCACCTACGGGATCGTCGGCATGCAGGCAGGTCCGGCGCGCAAGCTGGCCGGCATCTTCCGCGGTTCCATCGACGAAGGCGTCGACGTGGACGTAGAGAACGGACGCGTCAACGTCACCCTTCGCGTTGTCATGGAGCGAGGCGTCAATCTCGCCCAGGTGACGACCAATCTGCAGGAGCAGGTGCGCTACCAGCTCGGCCAAGTGGCCGGTCTGCCGCTGGGCCAGATCAGTGTGCGTGTCGAGGATCTCAAGGATTGAACGTCCGACTCGCCGCGATCACGGCCGTCGAGGCTGCGCTGGCCGCTCTCGAAGCCGAGCGGACCGTGATCAACGACCTCAACGTCTATCCCGTCCCGGACGGCGACACGGGGACGAATCTCGCGCTCACCGTGAGGGCCGTGCTGGAGGAGCTGCAGCAGAGCAAGGCTGAGAGCATCACCGATGTCGCGGCGGCGGTCACCAAAGGCTCCCTGATGGGCGCCCGCGGCAATTCCGGCGTCATCCTCTCGCAGATCGTCCGCGGAGTCTGCGAGGTATGGGGCCGCTCACGAGAACTCACCACTGCGGACTTCAAACGGGCGCTGCAGGAGGCCTCGGCCAGCGCCTACAGGGCCGTCAAAGACCCGGTCGAGGGCACGATGCTGACCGTCATTCGGGAGATGGCGGCGGCGGCCTCGGCGGTGCCGGACGCCTTTGGCCTGAACGGCCTGCTCGTCGCCGTCGAGGAGGCCGGGAGGATCGCGGTCGAGAAGACGACCTCGCAGCTCCAGGTTCTGCAGAAGGCGGGCGTCGTCGACGCCGGCGGCTATGGCCTGCTGGTGCTCTTCCGCGGCCTTGCTACCGGGCTGGCAGGGATGCACGAGGGGGGCGTCAAGCTGACCGTTTCCGACGTGAGCCTCTACACGCAGTCCGGCGCGAGCGCCCCGCTCGCTCCCCATGATCACTCCGAGCTCTCCGAGTACCGCTACTGCACGAGCCTGCTCATCAGTGGGGAGGGCCTGGACAGCGCCGTCCTCGAGGAGCGCTTGCACGCCTTCGGCGACAGCAGCCTGGTGGTCGGCGACGTGCGCATGGTCAAGATCCATGTGCACACCAACGATCCGGGCGCCGTGCTCAGCATGGCGGTCGGGTTCGGCTCGCTCAGCGAAGTCGAGATCAACGACATGCACGCACAGACGAAGGCCCGCGACGAGCGCCTGCAGCATCGCGCGGCCGACGACGCCGTGACCTCCGTCGTCGCCGTTGTCGTGGGGGAGGGGAACAAGGAGCTCTTCCGCCAGCTCGGCTGCAGGGCGATCGTCGACGGCGGGCAGAGTATGAACCCCAGCGCGGCGCAGCTGCTGAGCGCGATCGAGGAGCTGGATGTCGCGGAGATCGTGGTTCTCCCGAACAACAAGAACATCATCTTGACGGCCGAGCAGGCCGCCGGCATGAGCGGACGGCACGTCGCGGTCGTCCCGTCGACCTCGCTTCCCATGGGCCTTGCCGCGATGGTCGCGTACGACCCCGAGGCGGATGCGGTCGCGAACGCTCGCGCCATGACGCAGGCGATCGACGGGGTACGCTCGGCCGAAGTCACGCTGGCCGTCCGCGACTCGGAGCTCGACGGGGTCGAGGTCTGCTGCGGACAGGCAATTGGCCTCGTCGACGGGCACATGGTGACCGCGGCCGAAGATGTCGCCGCGGCCGTGGCCGGCGTGCTCGAGGAGTTCGCCCGTGAGGGCGCCGAATACGTCACTGTGCTCACCGCGCTGAACGGCTCCGGTATGACGCGGGAGCAGCTCGAAGCAATCGCGGCGCGTTCCCTGCCTGACGCCGAAGTCTATTTCCACGAGGGCGGGCAACCGCTCTACCCGATCCTTGCGAGTGCCGAATGACAGAGATACTGACTCTTGAGAACACCGCCCTCGTCCTCGATTCAACGTGCGATGTCCCCAGCGACTTCTTTGACCGGCCCGGGATGTACCTCGTGCCCCTGCGCGTGCACTTCGGTGACGAGACGTTCCGCGACCGGGTCGACATGACCCACGAGCAGTTTTTCGCGAAACTGGCGTCGACGCCCATCCTGCCCACCACCTCACAGCCGACGGTGGCCGAGTTCACGGCAGCATACGAAGAGATCACAGCCACGTACGAGCATGTCTTCTCGATGCACCTGTCGGGAGTCATGAGCGGTACGGTGAGGGCGGCGGAACAGGCAGCCGAGGCCTTCCCGGGGGTGGAGGTCTACGACATGCGCACCGTGAGTTGCGGTCTCGCCATCGGGGCCGAGCGCATCAGGGCGCGCCTCGAGCGCGGCAGCAGCCTGGAGGAGATTCGCGGGTACATCCAGCACACGATCGCCAATTCACGCTTGCTGTTCCATGCGGCCACCCTCGAGTACCTGCGGCGTGGCGGCCGCATCGGTCGGGCCGCCTCGCTCGTCGGCGGCGTGCTCGACATCAAGCCGCTGATCCAGAACGCTGACGGCACGCTCGCCGCGTACGCGAAGGTCCGGGGCCAGAAGAAGGCCCTGGCAGCCATGGAGCGCTTCATCGAGGAGACGACGAAGCCCGGGGACGACGTCTACTACGCGAGCATCGATGCGGCCAACGAAGCGGAGGCGCAGATGATCCGCGAACTCTTCGCCCGGGTGCGTCCCGGCGCGCGCTGCATGTTTCACGGCAAGGTCGGCGCCGTCGTCGGTACACACCTCGGTCCTGGGTCGGCCGGCTTCGCACTGATCGCGGAGTGACCGCGCCGCCGCGCCCGGGCGGCTGCCAAGGGGAGGCCCTGCCGCTCCCGCCGCGATTCGGCGGCGGTCCGCAGCAGACGCCGCCGCTCCCGCGCCTCTTCCACGACCCCGGGATGCTCAAGCGGCCGCTGGCGGGGCTCGAGGGCGTCGGCAAGGTCGCTGCCAGGCGCTTGGCCGCTTTTGGTCTCGAGACCGTCGGCGACCTGATCACGCACTATCCGCGGCGCTATGCGGACTTTCAGGAGCGCAAGCTCATTCGCGACCTCAAGGTCGGGGAAGAGGCCACGGTTCGAGGTCATGTGGAGCGCGTGCGCAGCGAACGAACGTCCCGCCGGGGCGTCGCCCTGGTGCGGGCCCTCGTGCGCGACGAGTCCGGCATCGTGGACGCGCTCTGGTTCAATCAGCGCTACCTGCTGAACGTGCTTCATGACGGTCTCTGCGTGAGCATGCGTGGCACGTACCGCCTGCAGGGTGGTCAGGCGTCCTTCGTCGTGCGCAGCCACGAGATCCTCGCCGAGGGCGATGAAGGTATTCACACCGAGGGGATCGTCCCCATCTACCCTGCCGGCGAACAGGTCTCGGCGCGTCTCCTGCGGGATGTCCTGCGCGCGGTGCGCCCGGTGATGCGCCGCCTCCCGGACCCGCTGCCTGCGGCTCTTCGGGTGCGCGAAGGTCTTCCGCAGCGGGCCGACGCGGTGCTTGCCGTCCACCTGCCGCCGCATCTGGCCGCCGCCGCCGCAGCCCGCGCCCGGCTCGTTCTCGAGGAGTTGCTGCTGATGCAGCTAGGGCTGCGACTGCACAAGCTGGAGCAGCAGCGGCGGGCGGTCGCCGTCTCGCTGCCCCCTCCCGGCGAGTTGATCCGTGCCTTTCTCGCGGGATTGCCGTTCTCCCTGAGCAAGCACCAGCTGCAGGCGATCGCCGAGCTCGATGACGACATGAGGCAGGCGATCCCAATGAGTCGTTTGCTGCAGGGAGACGTCGGCTCGGGTAAGACGGTCGTCGCCCTGTATTGCATGATGCGGGCGGCCGAGGCCGGCTGTCAGGCCGCCTTGATCGCGCCCACCGAGACGCTCGCCCGGCAGCACGCCGCCACGACGACCGTCCTGGCCGGGTCGCTCGTATCGCCGGAGGTGCTGACGGCTTCCCTCACGGCGCCCGAGCGGCGTGCGGCCTTGGCGCGGATCGCCTCGGGCGAGGCACGCTTCGTGATCGGTACTCACGCCGTCTTTCAGCAGGATGTCGAGTTCGCCGAGCTGGCGGTGATGATCGTGGACGAGCAGCATCGTTTCGGCGTGGAACAGCGCGACGCTCTCGTGCGCCGCGCCGAGCATCGTGGGCGAGCGCCTCACGTCCTGCACATGACGGCGACACCCATCCCGCGAACGCTCGCGCTGACCGTGTACGGCGATCTCGACGTGACCACGATTGCCGGCGCTCCCGCCGGACGCCAGGAGGTCGTCACCCGCCTTCTCGACGAAAGCCTTCGCGAGCAGGGCTACGCGTTCGTGCGCGAGCAGATCGCAAGCGGCGGGCAGATCTACGTGGTGTGTCCGGCGATCGAGGAGTCCGAGAGCATCGATGCCGCCACGGCGATTGCCGAGGCGGAGCGGCTGCGAATCGGACCGCTCCGTGAGGCCAGGGTGGCCGTCGTGCACGGGCAGCTCAAAGCCGCCCAGCGAGACGCCGTCATGCAGGCATTCCATGCCGCGGAAATCGACGTCCTCGTCTCGACGAGCCTGATCGAGGTCGGGATCGACGTCAGCCGTGCCACCGTGATGATCGTCGAGGGCGCGGAGCACTTCGGGCTCGCGCAGCTGCACCAGCTCCGCGGGCGGGTGGGGAGGGGGAGCGCGCGGTCCTACTGCCTGCTGTTCACTCAGACCGAGAGCCCCGCTTCCAGACAGCGCCTCGAAGCCCTCCTGGAGACCACCGACGGCTTCGTCCTCGCCGAGCGCGACCTGGAGCTGCGGGGGGAGGGGCAGGTGATGGGTGCACGGCAGGCGGGTGCGCCCGATCTCAAGCTCGCCCGCCTGGCCCGCGACCGTGAGGCCCTCCTGCGCGCGCGCCGCCTCGCCGCCGAAATCCTCGCCGCCGACCCCGCCCTCGAAGCGCCGGTTCATGCGCCCCTGCGGGACGCGGTGGACGAGGCCTTCGGCGGCGAGCTCGCCTGGCTGCTCAAGGCGTGACGCCGCCCCCGAGCACTCTCTCGTATACTGACAGGCATGCGAACGCCCGAGCTGATCGCAACGCACACCAACACGGACTTCGACGGCTTCGCGGCCATGGTCGCCGTGCACAAGCTGTACCCCGAGGCCTACATCTGCCTCGGCGGGGCCGTCAACCGTAACGTCCGCGAGTTCCAGGCCCTGTACGCCGACCTCGTCCCGGTCGTTGACCCGGTCGACGTCGAGCATGCCTCCGTGCGACGTTTGATCCTGGTCGACACCGTCCACCCGAGCCGCATCGGCGACCTCGGCGATCTCTGCGTGGCGCCCGGGGTGGAGGTGGTCGCCTTTGACCATCACACGCGCGAGAGCGATGTGCCCTCCTGTGTCAGGCGCGAGTTGCTCGTGAGCTCCCGGGACGGGTCGCTGGTCACGCTGCTCGTGCACATCATCGCCGAGCGCGGCATCCCCGTGTCGCCCTTCGAGGCGACCGTTTTCGCGCTCGGCATTCACGAAGACACCGGTTCGCTCGCCTTCTCGACGACGACCGCTCGCGACGCGCAGGCGATGGCGTTGTGCATGCAGCAGGGGGCCGACACGGCGCTCATCGAGAAGTGGCTCACCAACGTCCTCTCGCCGGCGCAGCGCCACACGCTGGCGAGAGCGCTCGAGGCCGCCGAGGAGTTGCCGATCGAAGAGGCCGTGGTCCTCGTCGCGGCCTTTGAGCAGGACGTGTACGTCGAAGGCGTCAGCATCGTCGCCCACCGAATGATGGACCTCACTGGATGCGACGCCTGCTTCCTGCTCGTCGAGATGGAGGACCGCGTCTTCGCGACCGGACGCAGCCGCGGTGGCCGCGTCGATGTCGCGCGCGTGCTCGCGGCCGTCGGGGGCGGCGGCCACGCCGCCGCCGCCTCGGCCGTCGTCAAGGACCTGTCGCTCGAGGAGGCGGTGGCGGAGATCACTGCCGCTGTGCCGGGCGCCGTCGCGCCCGTGCGTCGCGCCCGTGACGTGGTCGAGGACGGCTTCCCGATGGTCGACCTGTCGACGTCCGTCGACGAGGCCGCCATCCTCTGTCGTCAGGAGGGGTTGAGCGGCGTCGTCATCGTCGATGCGAACCGGCTCATAGGGCGCGTCGCCCTTGTCGATCTGGAGCGTGCGTCCGCCCATGGTCTCGGACACGCGCCCGTCAAAGCCGTGATGACGTCGCGGATCACGGTGGTGGAGGCAGACACTCCGCTGGAGCGGGTGGCCGAGCGGATAGCCGAGGACGAGGTGGGATGGGCCCTCGTGGTGGAGCACATGGGCGACGGCGAGGTGCGCACGCGTGACATCCTGGGCATCGTGACGCGGCGCGCGGTCGCCGGCGAACCGGGCAACGGCGGCGAGCCGGAGGCTGGGGCGCCGGTCGTGGCGAATCTCGCCGGGCGGCTGGCGGAGCTGGGACGCGAGGACCTGCTGCGGCACATCCAGGCGGTCGCCGCGAGCGTTCGCGGCGTGTATCTGGTCGGCGGCGCGGTTCGCGACATCCTGCTCGGCGAGCCCAACTTCGACGTCGATCTCGCCGTCGAGGGGGACGGCGTCGCCTTCGCGCAGGATCTGGCCCGACGACTCAAGGGCCACGTCCGGCCGCACCTCAAGTTCGGCACCGCCGTCGTGGTGTTCGACGACGCGCCGAGGGGACGCCAGCACGTCGACGTGGCGTCCACGCGCACCGAGTCCTATGCGTTCCCGGCCGCGCTGCCCAAAGTCGAGCACGCGGGCATCCGCAGCGATCTGGCCAGGCGCGACTTCACCATCAACGCCCTCGCCGTCTCGCTCAAGCCCGAGAGTTACGGCGATCTGCTCGACTACTTCGGCGGCGTCGACGACCTCGAAGGACGCCGGATCGTTGTCCTGCACAATCTCAGCTTCATCGAGGATCCCACCCGGATTCTGCGCGCCATCCGCTACGAGAACCGCTACGGGCTGCGCATGGACGAGCACACGCTGAATCTCGCTCGCTCCTGCTGCGACATGGATCTGGTCGGCGACCTCTCCTCGGCGCGGCTGCGCGAAGAGCTGGTCGCTCTCGTCGACGAACAGCGCGTGGATTTCTCTCTCCAGCGCCTTGAAGAGCTCGGGCTTGCCCCGTCAATCCATGCCCGTCTCAACACCACGCCCTCCGTGCGCGCCGACATTCAGGCCTCCGACCTGCTGCGCGAAGCCCATGGCCTGCAGAAAGAGGTGCCGCGCTGGCGGCTGCGTCTGGTATGGCTGCTTCGCGATCTCGGCCCGGAGGAGATCACCGAGTGGGCCATCCGGATGCGCATCCGGCAGCGGGACGCCGATGTCCTGCAACGCGCCTTCGTCGTCGCGGAGCGCCTGCTGGACCGGCTCGGCCGCGGCCCGTCTGAGGCGGAGCTCTACGAGCTCGCCCACCCGGAGCCCCTCGAGGCCGTGCTCGCTGCAATGGTTGTGGACAAGGGCGCCGCCGCTGCTCGTCTCGCGCGCTACCTCGACGTCTCTCGCCATACGCGCCTGGAGATCGGCGGCGGAGACCTCCTCGCGATGGGTGTCACTCCTTCGCCGCGGATGGGCGCGGTGCTGCACAGCGTGCTGGCGCTCAAGCTGAACGGCGTGGTCGAAACGCGGGAGGATGAGCTCGCCGCGGCCGCCAACATGGCCGGCACGGCATGACCGACGCCGACCTCCTGGTCAGCTTCCTGGTCACGCTGCCGCTGCTGCTCGTGAGCCTCGTGGCTCACGAGTTCGCCCACGGTGTCGTGGCCACGAAGCTCGGTGATCCCACGCCCGACCTGCAGGGGCGGCTGACGATCAATCCGCTCGTCCATCTCGACACCTGGGGAACAGTTGCCCTCGTCGTGACGTTCCTGGGCTCGGGGGGAGGCTTCTTCTTCGGCTGGGCAAAGCCCGTCACCGTGACGCCCGGCAATTTCCAGGATCCGCGACGGGCGATGATGCTCGTCGCTCTGGCCGGGCCGGCGGCCAACGCCCTGCTGGCGCTCGTCACCGCCGGCCTCGTGTGGCTGACGTATTCGTGGAACCTCTTCCTCGCCGAGGTCCTGGCTTTCGCCTTCGTGCTGAACGTCGTGCTCGCCGTGATCAATCTGGTGCCCGTGCCCCCTCTCGACGGCTCGCGCGTCGTCGGCGGCATTCTGCCGCCGGGACTGTATGCGCGCTGGGTCGGGCTCGACCGGTACGGGTCGTACGTCCTGCTGGGCTTGCTGGTCGTCATCATCGCCGCGCCCCAGGTCTTCGACGCGACTGTCGGAGCGGTGCTCCAGTGGTCGTACGCGCTGCTGCCGGGAGGCGGAGGATGAGCGCCGCCTTGCCAGTGTGGCGCGGGGCGGCAGGGCTCGAATGGCTTGAATGGGAGACCGGCGGTGTCACGGCTGTCTTCCCCACGCGTGCGGGCGGGGAATCCCGGCCCCCACGCAACTCCCTCAACCTCAGCCTCAGCGCCGGCGACGAGCCGTCGGTCGTTCTGGAGAACAGGATGCGGTTCTGTGCGGCCGTGGGCCTGCCGCTCCGAAGGTTGATCGTGCCGCGCCAGGTGCACGGCACGATTGTCCGCTCGGTGGGGGAGGCCGAGGCCGGCGCAGGGGCATCGGATGCCGAGGCCGCGATCGGCGAGTGCGACGGCCTCGTGACCGACACGCCGGCGCTCGGTCTCGGCATCAGCACGGCCGATTGTCTGCCAATCGTGATCGTCGCGGTGACGCCGACCGGTCCCGCCCTGGCCGCGGTTCATGCGGGTTGGCGCGGCGTCATCAAAGGCATCGCCGGGCAAGCCGCCGTCGCGCTCGCACAGCGGGGCCGCCTGCTCGGAGCCGTCATCGGGCCGTCGATAGGGCCCTGCTGCTTCGCCGTTGACGAAGCCCTCAGGGTTCGCTTCGCCTCCCAGTACTCGGGTGTGGTGCGGGGCGCCGCCGTCGACCTTGCGGCAGCGGCGGCGACCGATCTGGAGCGAGCAGGCGTGCCGGCCGGAACCATCGTCGAGTCCGGCATTTGCACTTCCTGCGATGAGCGGTTCTTTTCTCATCGTCGTGATCGCGGGTTGACAGGTCGTCATCTCGCGATAGCGTGGCGCCGCCCGGATGACTCAGGGGCGAGGATCACGTGGAGGTCGACGTGAAGCAGTTCAGGGGTACGGCCGAGAGCGTTCGCGAGCGGTTCGCGGTGGTGGAATCCCGGGTCCGGGAGGCCGCGCGCTCGGCCGGGCGCGACCCTGATCAGGTGTCGATCCTCGTCGCCACCAAGTACGTGGCGCCGGAGGACATGACCGTCCTGCTCGAGGCCGGCATTCGCCTGATCGGCGAGAACAAGGCGCAGGACCTGGTGGCCAAGCACGCCATGTACGGCGACGCCTTCGAGTACCACTTCATCGGTCATCTGCAGAGCCGCAAGACGCGACTCGTGCTGCCGCTCGTGACGCTCATCCATTCTGTCTCCAGCATGAGCGTCGTGCAGGAGATCGAGGCTCGCGCCGCGAATCCCACGGACGTGCTGCTGGAGGTCAACATTGGCGGAGAAGCGAGCAAGAGCGGGCTCATGCCGCGCGACGTCGACGCGTTCCTCGCCGCCGCGGCCGCCTTTCCGAAGGCGCGCTTCAAGGGACTGATGTGCATGCCGCCGCTCGGTGAGGCCGCGGATGATACGAGGCATCACTTTGCGCAGACCCGCGAGCTCGCCGAACGGCTTTCGGCGGCGTGGGGTGGAACGTATACTTTCGAAGAGCTTTCCATGGGGACGAGTGCCGACTACGAGATCGCCGTCGCAGAGGGGGCGACGATCGTGCGTGTCGGCAGCGTGCTCTTCTGAGACCGCAAGGAGGAACGGGATGGGCCTGGGCGACACGTGGCACAAGATCGCGGTCTACTTCGGCATCGCTGATGACCAGGAGTACGAGGACGAGGAAACGCTGGCCCCCCAGGAGGAGCTCGAGCGTTCGTACAAGGAACGGCCGAACGTTCGCAAGATCGACAGCGCCCGCGGTCGCAACGACTACGATGAGATCTTCGCCGACGAACCGCGCAAACGCCCCTCGACTCAGTCGCCCGTGGTTCGCGCCATTGAGCCCGCCCGCCCGTCCCGGGTCGAGGTTCACCTCGTCATTCCGCGCAGCTTCAACGACGCTCAACAGGTCGCCGACAAGTTCAAGGTCGACGTCCCGGTCATCCTGAATCTGCAGAACGCCGACACCGATCTGGCGAAGCGACTCATTGACTTCTGCAGCGGCCTCACCTATGCCTTCGACGGCGGCATGCAGCGCATCGGCGACAAGATCTTCCTGCTGACGCCGCGCAACGTCGAGGTGTCTGCCGAGGAGCGTGCCCGCCTCATCGAGAAGGGCTTCTTCAATCAGTTCTGATGAGGCAGGGCCGGGTGTGATGAACGTCGGATTCGTCGGCGCCGGCCATATCGCCACGGCGTTGGGGAGGGGGTGGAGCGCTTCCCGCTCTGCCGGTGCGCCGTTCATGCGCTTCTTCGACGTTGTGCCCGGCAAGGCCGCGCTGGCCGCCGAGGCCTCTGGCGGCGCCGTCTGCGCCACGCTCGTGGATCTTGTGACGGCGAGCGATGTACTGATCGTCGCCGTGCGGCCGGCAGACGTCCGTGGTGTCTTGGCGGAGGCCGGGCCCCTTCTGGACGGCCGGGGCGTGATCTCGGTGGCGGCCGGCGTGACCCTCGCGGGTGTGTCGGACGCGCTGCCGGCCGGCGCGCGCGCCGGCCGGCTGATGCCGAGCATCAGCGCCGAGCTCGGCCTCGGCGTCTTCCTGTTCTCGCCGGGGTCTCTCGGCACGCTGGCTGCCGAGATGGAGCGCGTGCTCGGACTGATAGGCACGACGGTTGCGTTGGATGAGGCTCTGTTCGACGTGGCCACGGCCCTGACCGGATGCATGCCCGGCTTCATGGCATGCATCCTGGAAGCGTTCGAGAAGGCCGGCCGCGACGGCGGGCTCGACGAGGAGACGGCACGCACGCTGACGGTGGCGGCCGCCCACGGGGCGACAGCGATGATCGCCAAGGTCGGCGATCCGATCACAGTGATGATCGCGACGGCGACACCGGGCGGCATGACGAGCGCCGGATTGGCCCATCTCAGTCGAGGCGAACTCGCCGCCGCCATCGAGGGTGCCGTTGAGGCGGCGGCCGCCCGCGCAAAGGAACTGGCCTGATCACGGCGCACTAAAATGGTACGAGAGCGATGCTTCGCACCGTCGCCGAGACGCGCGAGGGGAGAGACCGGATGAAGATCACGCCGTTGGATATCCGTCACAAAGAGTTCAAGCGCGGCCTGAGGGGCTACGTTGACGTCGAGGTCGACGAGTTCCTGGACGAGGTTGCGGACGAGTTTGAACGCCTCTTCAAGGAGAACATGGAGCTCACCGAACGGCTCGAGGCGGTCAACGAGAAGGTGGCCGGCTACCGTCGCATAGAGGACGCGCTGCAAAAGACGCTGGTCTCCGCCCAGGCAAGTTCGGAGGAGGTCAAGCAGAACGCCGCCAAGACCGCCCAGCTGATGCTGCACGAGGCAGAGCTCAAGGCCCGCCAGCTCATGAACGAGTCCTACAGCGAGCGCCAGGCGGTCGAGCATGCGACGGCGAAGCTCCGCAGCGCCGAGCAGGAGTTCCGCTTCAAGTTTCGTGAGATGCTGCAGAGCTACCTCAAGCAGGCGGAGGAGCCACCGCCGGCCAGGCAGCGAGCGGACTCCACATCGGACACGCAGGCCGAGCTGGCGCGTCAGGCTTCGGCGATCCGCGAGGCGATCGAGCGCGAGGAGGCGAACGTGGCGGACGCAGACGCCGAGCGCTGGCCGGACGAGACCGTGCCGGAGGCGGGCGAGACCACGGAGCCGAGTGCGCAGACGTCGCCGGAGCACCCGGACGAGCAGCCGCCCAGCCCGGACGAGCAGCTGCCGAGCGAAGACGAGCAGCCGCCGAGCCCGCACGAGCCGCCGAGTGTCGGCGTCGCGGTCGGGCCGGGGAGGACGGACCGTATCCTGTTTGGCGAACGGGACGACCTGCTGGCGGACGTCGACGGCGAAGTGAGCGAGAACGAGTTCAAGTGGTGATCGCGGGCCGCTGCGCCAAGCGGCCGGGGAAGTCGAGCTCGCGGTCTGGGTGAGCCCGCGCGCGACGCGCAGCGTCACGGCCGGAGTCGCGGACGGGATGCTGCGCGTTCGACTGGCGGCGCCGCCGCACGAGGGGCGGGCCAATGCCGCGTTGACGGCGTTCATCGCGGGGTTGCTGGACACTGCGCCCAGCAACGTTCGTCTCGTCAAGGGCGGCGCTTCACGGCGCAAGATGCTGAGGCTGCGTGGCGTCACGATCGATGAGGCGCGCCGGTCGCTGGGACTCTGAGGGAGGTAACGGCATGGCAAAGCTCGTGTACTGCAGTGTCTGCAAGGCGACGTATCCCGCAAACGTCGTTCATGGCGACGGCGGCCGCTCGGGGAAGGTCAGAGAGGCCATGTGCCCCATGGGCCATACGGACATCACGGAGCTGACCACTCCGGGAAGGCCGCGTGGCAAGAAGTAGCGGACGATGGCCGCTGGCGCTGGCGCTCGCCGGCGCGGTTCTGGCGCTCGACCAGCTCACCAAGTGGATGGTCCAGCAGGAGTGGGCCGCGCTCCCGCGCGCCTTCCCGGCCGTGCGCCTTCAGATCGCCTACAACTCCGGTATCTCCTTCAGCCAGCTGCGGGATGCGGGTTCGCTCATCCTCATCCTTGTTGCGGCCGTGATCGGCGGCGTCTCCGTCGCCCTCTTCCTCGTGCGACCCCGCTACCGAGCGCCGCTCGGCGTGATCCTGGGAGGCGCCGTCGGCAATCTGGTCGACCGCCTGCGGTATGACGGTGCGGTGCTCGACTTCATCGGCATCTGGCGCTGGCCCTCGTTCAATGTCGCCGACGTCGCGATCGTCGCGGGAACGATCTGGCTCATTGCCGTGATGCTGCATGCCGGACGGGCCTGAAGCCCGCCGGGGGGACTTCGTCACCGAGTTCGCCGAGAGCGGCGAGCGCCTGGACGTCGTCCTGGCGGCGCGCCTCGGGCGGTCCCGCGCGGCCGCGCAGAAGCTGATCGACGAGGGGCGGGTCAGCGTCGACGGCGCCTCAGTCCCTAAACGCCACCAGGTGAGGAGCGGCGAGCACGTATCGTGGGAACTGCCGCCCGAGCGCCCGGCCGCGCTCGCAGGCGAGGACGTGCCGTTCGCCGTCGTGTACGAGGACGACTGGCTCCTGGTGATCGACAAGCCGGCCGGCGTCGTCGTGCACCCGGCTCCGGGCCACGAGCACGGCACGCTGGCGCAGGGCCTCATCGACAGGGGCGCGAGTGGCGGCCACGAGCTGCGTCCCGGTATCGTCCATCGGCTGGACAAGGACACCTCGGGCCTGCTGATCGTGGCCCGCGGCGAGGCCGCCTACCAGAAGCTCGTTGGGGCAATGGAGCGGCGTGAGATCAAGCGCGTCTACCTGGCGCTGCTCTACGGTGACCTCGCTGAGCGGGAAGGGACCATCGACGCCGCGATCGGACGTCACATCCGGGATCGCAAGCGCATGTCGCTGCACACGACGTCGCCGAGGCCGGCCGTGACCCACTTCCGTGTTCTCGGCCGCGCGGCGGGCTATACGCTCGTGCGCGTGCAGCTCGAGACGGGGCGCACGCATCAGATCCGCGTGCATTTCGCGGCCATCGGCCACGCCGTGGCCGGCGACGAGCAGTACAGCCGCCGGGCGCGGCCCGCGGGGCTCGACCGGCAGTTCCTGCACGCCGCCCGGCTCGCCTTCGCTCATCCGCAGGACGGCCGGCCGCTCTCGTTCACGAGCCCTCTGCCGCCCGACCTCTCCGCCTTCGCGGCGACGCTCGGCCTGCCGGCGCAGCCGGACGTCTGAGCGCCGGCGCTCTCGCCAAACGATGGTCTTGCGGCCGGCTCCGCGGTCTGTTACGGTTCAGTCGTCCTTTAACCGCGTCCAGAGAGACGGAAAGGGGGTGCAGCGCTGTCGTACGCTACCGAGGCCACGGCGGCGCTTTTTGTATGCCTGAAACCAGACCGGCAAACGAAGTCGTCATCCTGACGGCCGAGCAGATGTCGCGCACCATAACGCGCATCGCTCATGAGATCCTCGAGAAGAACCCCGGCGCAGAGAATCTCGCCGTGGTGGGGATCCACACGCGCGGCGCCCACCTCGCGGCCCGCATCCACGACCTCCTCTGTGACGTCGGCGCCTGCCAGTACGCCTCGGGGAACATCGACATCTCGTTTTATCGCGACGACGTCGCCTCGAGGGGCGGGGGCCCTGTGCCGCTGGCGCCCCAGCCCGTTGTCAAGGGCACCGATCTGCCCTTCGACATCGACGGTTCGACCGTCATTCTCATCGACGACGTGCTCTTCACCGGCCGGACGATCCGCGCCGCCGTCGACGCGCTCCTCGACTACGGTCGCCCCGCACGCGTTCAGCTCGCGGTGCTCGTCGATCGTGGTCACCGGGAGCTGCCCATCCGGCCAGACTACGTCGGCAAGAACCTGCCGACCGCCCGCAACGAGCGCATTCATGTGCGGGTGAGCGAGCTGGACGGGATCGACGAGGTCGTCCTCGTCCGTCGGGAAGGGGAATGACATGCCGAAACGTGACCTGATCTCCATCGAAGACCTCTCGCGGTCAGACATCGATCTGCTGCTGGATACCGCGGAGAGCTTCCTGCCCATCCTCGAGCGCGACATCAAGAAAGTGCCGACTCTGCGCGGCCGCACCATCATCAACCTCTTCTGGGAGGCGTCGACGCGCACGTCGTCGAGCTTCGATCTGGCTGCCAAGCGCCTTTCGGCCGACACCCTGGCCCTCAAGGCCAGCGGCTCGGCCGTAGAGAAGGGCGAGACGCTCAAGGACACGGCGATCACGCTCAGCGCCTACTCGCCGGACATCATCGTCATGCGGCATGGGTCGGCCGGCGCCTGCCAGACGTTGTCGGCGAACACGCCGGCCAGCGTGATCAATGCCGGCGACGGAAAGCATCAGCATCCGACGCAATGTCTCCTCGACCTCTTCAGCATGCGGCAGAACCTCGGCCGCAACCTCGAGGGCCTCAAGGTCTTCATTGTCGGCGACATCCTGCACAGCCGGGTGGCGCGCAGCGACATCATGGGATTCAAGATGCTCGGCATGGACGTCACCCTCGTCGCTCCGCCGACGCTCATGCCGCGCGGCATCGAGGAGATGGGCGTCACGGTCGAGTACGACCTCGCGAACCTGAAGGACGCCGACGTCATCTACCTGCTGCGCATTCAGCGCGAGCGCATCAAGGCGGGCGCCAACTATCTGCCGTCGTTGCGGGAGTACAGCAGTCTCTGGGGCATCTCGCAGTCTCGCCTGCGTCCCGGCCAGCGGGTCATGCATCCCGGTCCCATCAACCGCGGTGTGGAGATCGCCTCCGACATCGCCGATGACGACGAGAACCTCATCGCCCATCAGGTCTTCAGCGGCCTCGCGGTGCGCATGGCGATCCTGTACCGGACCATCGTCG
>CAZHMG010000042.1:0-20083 GCA_964533575.1 uncultured Thermoleophilia bacterium
GGTCGAGCCTGGTGGCCATCGAGGTGATCACCTAGCTGCCCCGGTACCTGGTGCAGGCCCGGGGCAACGGCCCGGCTTCGAGCAACGTGATGATGGGCGTGCTGCTCGCGGCCGCGGCAGCCGGGACGCTGCTGGGCGGCATCGCCGCGCAGCGGTTCGGCCGCCGCTTCGTGCTGGTGCTGCCGCAGCTCGCGCTCGTGCCGGCGATCGCGCTCGTACCCATTGCCGGCTACGGGGCGATGATCCCACTGATGGTCGTCATCGGGCTCGCCATGAACGCGAATGTAAGTGTCGCGCTCGTGCTGGCGCAGGAGTATCTGCCGGCACATATGGGGTTGGCGACCGGCCTGACCATCGGCGTCTGCGGCGGCGTTGGCGGCCTGATCGTCGCCGCGCTCGGCCTGCTCGGTGACGCGACCGGGCCGAGCGTCGTGCTCTACGCGATCGCCGCGCTGCCTCTCGCCGTGGCGGCCCTGGCGGCCAGATTGCCGCGTCCGGCCGCCGCCCCACCCGGAACGGTTTGGACCCTCCGCGCCGAAACCGGGCACTGAGGACCGCCGGCCGGGGCAGACCGCAAAGAGGTGTGCTCGCGCCCGGCGCGGCCCACCGTCGTCAGACGGTCAGTCGATCGACACGCGCAGTCGCTGCACCTCGCGGTAGGACTGCAGCTTGGCCAGCGTCTTGGCCTCAATCTGCCTGATGCGCTCGCGGGTGACGCCAAATGCCTGCCCGACCTGTTCGAGCGTGTGCGGCTGGCCGTCGTTCAAGCCGTACCGCAGCTCCATGATCCTGCGCTCCCGACTCGTGAGCAGGCCGAGGACACGCCGGAGCGCCTCCCGCTGCATGATCTCCCCCACCTCTTCCGGAGGCGGGGTCGTGATCCTGTCTTCGACGAAGTCGCTCAGCACCGTATCGCCCTCGTCGCCGATCGGCGCGTGGAGGCTCACGGGATGCTGGTTGATCTTGAGCATCTCGCGCACCTTCTCGGGCGTCGTGTCCATCTCAACCGCGATCTCCTCGTGCGTGGGCTCACGACCGCAGTCCTGCAACAGCTGGCGCTGCACGCGGATCAGCTTGTTGATCTGGTCGACCATGTGCACCGGGACGCGAATCGTCCTCGCCTGATCGGCCAGAGCGCGCGTGATCGCCTGCCGGATCCACCAGGTGGCGTAGGTGCTGAACTTGAAGCCCTTGCGGTAGTCGAACTTCTCTACGGCGCGCATCAGCCCGAGATTGCCCTCCTGGATCAAGTCGAGGAGCGGCATGCCACGGCCGAGGTGCCGCCGGGCGATGGAAACGACCAAGCGAAGGTTGGCCTCGATGAGCTGGCGCTTGGCCTCCATGTCCCTGCGCTCGATGCGCCGTGCCAGGGAGACCTCTTCGACGGCCGTGAGCAGCGGCACGCGGCCCATCTCATTGAAGTACACGCGCACCGAGTCGCCCGACGCCGACTTGATGGAGAGGTCGAGCTTGGGGGCGGCCTCCTCCTCGATGGGGACCTCGGCGTCCTCGTGGCCGGCCTCGTCATCGCCCTCGACGATGTCGATGCCGAGGTCGGCGAACATGGTGTACATCTCTTCGAGCAGCTCAGGAGTGAGCTCGACGTCGCGCAAGACGTCTGCGATATGGTCGCTGGCGAGATAGCCCTGCTCGCGGCCCTCCTCCAGCAGCGTGCGGACTTCCTGGGCCGCGAGCGTCGTGAGGTCTGTCGATGCACTCGCGACGTGCTCTGCAAAGAATTCGCTCACTCGACGTCACCTGCCTTTCGCTGCGTGCATTTTGACCAAGCGGCCTGCTCAGCGGGGCGTAGCAGGCGACTCGCCAGACACGCAGCAGCGAGGAGTGTCGAGAGGCGCGAGCCAGTCGGACTGGGCGGCTGGTTGCGGACAGAAGGAATTGTGAACAGGAGGAACCGCTGCACTGTTCAGGATAGCACCATTCCGGGGCAGCGGAAGGGGGGAATCGAATTGGCGCTCTTGATCAGGGCGTCGAAACCGGCGCTCAGCGACCCGCTTCCGCCGGCAGATACTCCTCTCGCAGCGGCGAGAAGACCTCGACGGCGACCGCATCCTCGATGACCTCGGCGCCGTGAACGACGTCGCCGGGGATGCACCAGCTGTCGCCCGGCAGCACGTCCTGGCGATCGTCTCCGATCGTCAGCCTCAGGTGGCCGGCGACCAGAAAGCCCGTCTGTTCGTGTGGATGCGCATGCATGGGGAGAACGCTGCCGGCCGCGAGCCGGAACTCGGTCATCACCGTGCGGTCGCCGTAGCTCAGTGTCCTTCTGCCGATGCCGGGGAGCGCCGTCTCGTACTCCCGTGAATCGCGCTTCACGAACACGCCTGCTCCTTCCTTCCGTCCAACTGTGATCGGAAGCTCCATTCTAGCCGCCCCGCACGTCCGCCTTCCCCTGTCGGCGGGGCTTGAGCACTCCAACACTGCCGGGGCTGGGCTGGGTGCGGTCAGGGTACGCCTCCGGAAGCGAAACCGAAGGCGGCGCATCCGCGCCGCGAGAGAGGAGTGATGGCTGTGCCCTCCGTACCGAACACAGAACAGTACATGCAGCGTTGCATCTGCGGCACCTGCCCCTCATACCCGGGAGACGGCGGCTTCTACTGCGCTCGCGGTCAGAGCGCCAACGAGGTGATCAGGCGAGGCTGTGTGTGCGGCGACTGCCCGAACTTCAAGGAGTTCGGACTCTCCAAGGGCTACTACTGCGCCGACGGCTCCGCCGAGCAGATAGAGAGCTAGGACCTGCTGCTCGGTGGTGAAGCGATCCTCGTACCCGGCGGGACCGAAAGCGCCTTCGCCTCTGTCAGGAGCAAGACGAGGCCGTCAGGAGGAGCTGATTCCGCTGCTGCCACCTGACGGCCTCGATGAAGATCTGGCGGGCGGACGAGCCCGCGGCTCTCACGCCGCCGGCGACTTGTGCACGCACCGGCTCAGGCAAGGCGCTGGTTACAGATGGCGCCCACGCGCCGCGCCAGCGCCATGATCGTCAGGCTCGGCGGCTTGCCGAGGGAGCGCGGCAGCAGCGACGCGTCGGCGACGTAGACGTTCTCGGGCAGACGCGCGTCATGCAGATCCTCGGCATGGTCGTCCGTCAGCGGCAGCGCTCCGCCCGGGTGCCCCGCGTTGAGCGTCCCCAGGAAGATGGAGTCCCGGTGCACGCCCATCTGAGCCAGTATCTCCACGCACAGCTCGATGGCCTCGCCGAGACGGCGGCGATCCCGAGCCGAGACGCCCTTGCGCACCCCGCGAGTCTCCACGGCGCCAGCCTCTGAGTCAGCGAACTTGACCATGAGGCTCATGATGTCTCGCCCCGGTCTCAGCCAGTCGCGGTTGAAGAAGAAGCTCAGGTAGTCGAAGTACGGCGAGACGATGTACTCCCCGCGATCGACGACGAACGGCATCGCGATCTCCCTGTTGAGGCACGCCTCGGGCCAGGGAGCGGCAACGCAGAGGACGGGATCGACGAAGAGCCTGTTCTCGGTGCGAATGCCCGAGGACTCGAGGAGCTGCGGCGTGCCGAGCCCGCCGGCGGCCAGTACCACGAGATCGGCGGGCACAAATGCTCGCCTGCCTGCTCGATTCACGACAACGCCTGCGGCGCGACGAAGGCCCGGCCTGCTTGCGCCTGCCGATCCGGCAACCACCCTCTCGACATGCGCTTGCGTGACGACGCGCGCCCCGGCCGCCGTCGCCTCGGCGAGCACCCGGCGGCTGTCCCACTTCGCGTCCCTGGGACAGCCCAGCACGCAGCGGCCGCACCGGGTGCAGCGGCTGCAATCGAGCATCTTCGGCGTCGCTTGCGGCTCCAGCCCCATTCCCTCACAGGCCGAGTGAGCGAGGCGCGTCGTCTCGCGCCAGCGGTCCTTGTGCGCCACCGAGATGGGAAGCTCGGATTGAAGCGCGGTGAACTCGGCATCGAGATCGATGCCGAGTTCACGCAGCCCTTCGTCACAGCGCATCGCGTTGCCGGTGAACATGGTCGTCGTGCCGCCGGTGCACACGCCCCTGATGAGCACCAGGCCGTCGGACGCCTTGGTGACGCGCATCATCGGGAAGAGCGCCCGGATCATGCGCTCGTCCATGAACAGCCTCGTGGCGCGCAGTCGCTCGAGCCGCGCCACATCATGAGCAAAGGGCCGGAACTCACGGCCCGCTTCGAGCACGGTCACGTCGAAGCTGCCCTGGAGCTCCCGGGCGACCATCGCTCCGCCGGCGCCGCTGCCGACGACGATGGCCCGCTTCATCCGCAACTCCGGAGCTGGAGGTGCGCGCGGCAGCATGACGCCCCTGCGGTGAGTCGCTCGTCAAAGCTCAGCCGGCCACCCGCCGTCAGGCCGGCTGCGATGCCCTCGTCCAGGGCTCCCACCACTCGGCAGACTGGCTCGTTGTAGACGCCTGCGAACAGGCAACGGGTGACGACGATCTCGCCTGGCCCGACCCGCTTCATCTCGATGCCGATCTCGCGATAGAGGAGCGCGAGCGCCTCCAGCGCCTCACTCGTGCTCCTGACGCCCAATTGGCGGCGCGCCCTGGCGCCGAGCACGGTGGCGCCGGCGCGCAGACGGTCCATGGCCGCCTCAAGGGCTGCCCGGTCGTCGCGCGCGAGCAGCGCCTCTGCCCGATTGGCAGTGAAGCGCGCGTAGTCGTTGAGGCGCGCGCTGAAGGGCAGCCCGCTCCACACCGGCGGTGGGCAGCCGAAGCCGGCCGCCGTCACCACGGCGAGTTCGTCGAGCAGCCTGAGGCGCACGCGGCCCGGCACGAAACGCCTGAACAACGCCAGGCGCAGGCTCACCGGCGCGGCTCCGCTGCGCCGGCGTCCCTGCCTGCTGGCCGTCGCGTGCCGGCCGCCCTGCGCCCTCCGCCATGGCCCTGCGCCGAAGGCCGCAGGGCCACCCACCACACAAACGCCGCGATTCCGCCGTCGACGATGGCGTTGACGAGGTAGATGAGGTGCTGCTCCTGGACGGCGAAGAGAGCGAGGCAGACCAGCGCGCTCGCCGCCTTCGCCTGTACCAGGACCCACGGATAGGCACGACTATCGGGATGCCGCGCCATCTGCCAGGCGAGCACCATGACCACGTACATGTAGGCGACCGCCAGCGCCAGATAGAGCGTGAACGCGTCCGTCGGAGACTCAGGCAGGCCCAGCGCCCGGCCGGCCCAATTGAAGGCCGCGAGAACGCCGTTGGGGGTGAAGAGGAAGACGACGCCGACGACGGCGAACGTCGCCGCCAGGGCCAAGCCGGTCACGCGCACAAGGTGCCGATTCGTCATCGCCCGTCTCCCTGAGTGTGCGGCAGGTCCGTCAGCGCCAGATCACGGCGTCACACGCTTGCGGCCGTGCAGCTTCCGGTTGATCGCTGACTGTGGCCTGCGCTGTGCGTTCCGCAGTACCGCCCACGAGCGCTCACGGTCGAGAGGGAGCGGCCCGCCCATCTGCGTCAGCAGCCGGTAGTTGGCGTTGATGAAGCAGCGGTCCTGGCCCGGGAAGCCCCGGCCCATCTCCTCGACGATGTCGGCGAGCGGCCGGTCGCGGACGTTCCCGAACGACATGGGCAGGAAGACGCAGGGACTGACCTCGCCGAAGGCGTCCACATAGACCATCTTGCACCCCGCGTTGCAGCCGAACGTCTCGGCGCCCTCGAAATGACCCAGATAGTTGACTGTCATACCGCCGGACCGGTTGTACTCGTCCTGCAGGGCGACGAGGGCGAGGCGCTCGTCCTCGGTGATCACCAGATCCTCGTGCCAGAGCACGTCGATGGCCGGCTTGACCTCACTGAGCCAGGCCTCGTCGACGCCCAACTCGGCAAAGAACGCCAGCAGGCGCGGGACGCCGCCCTCGTGAATCATCGCGCGGCTGAGCACGGAGGAGACGCTCACGTGCAGGCCGGGCGCCTGCCTGAACATCGCGATCGCGTCCAGGGCCGTCTGGAAGGCGCCCGGGTAGCGGCGCCCGGCGTCGTGGACGGCCGCGTCCCAGTGATCGAGGCTGACCGACACCGAGAACATGCCCGCAGCGGCGAGCTCCTCGGCGAGCCGCGGCGTGAGCCCGCATCCCGTCGTGAACAGCTTCACCGCGCACCCGTTCGCCGCCGCGCGGCGCGTGATCGCGACGATGTCGCGGTTGAGCAGCGGCTCGCCGCCCGTGAAGCCGAGCCAGATCACACCCAGGCGCTTCAGCTCGTCGATGCTCCGCAGGATGGCGGCGGTGTCGATCGGTTCCCCGCTGCGCTGCTTGTTGTAGCAGTAGCCGCAGTCCTGCGGGCAGGCGTTGGTGAGGCCGATCTGCGCGTGCGACGGCCCGGACACCCTGGACAGCAGATGGAGGGAGACGAAGCGGGCGTACGCCTCGCTTGTCAGCGGCGGCAGATGCGAGTGGAGGATGAGATTGGAGCCGCACCGCTTGACGCGGAACCGCCGCATGTAGCGCGCCATGAAGAGGCTGACGTCCGGCCGGACGCGGAGCATGCCGGGATTGGCGAGCGCGACCTTCGCGAGCGCGAAACGTTCGAGCGATGCTGTCATCCGTGGCCTCGCAGCTCCTCGTGGCCCGTCGCGTGAGCGTCCCGTTACGCACGCGGCGCTCTCATCACAGCGTAGCACTCCGGGCCGGTAACGAGAATCCGGTCACGCTGCTTCCGCCGGATAGTTACGTGCGCCAAGCAGAGGGAACCGTTCCTCTAGACACCCCTACGAAAGGATTGGCTATGAGCAGCAGACTCACGAGGGCCGGCAAGGCCGCAGGCGTCGCGACTATCGTCATTCCCACCATCCGCAGGCTGTCGAAAGACACGCAGTCTCTCCCCGTCATCCGCGACTTGCGCGTCTCGGCGGCAGACCTGCGTCGTGAACGGCGCAGGACGCTCGTCGCCGGTTCCATCATCGGGACGATGGCCGGGTTCGCAGCCGGCGTCCTGCTCGCCCCGCGCCTGCGCAAGGGCAAGGTGAAAGAGATCGCCGAGGAGACCCGCCTGCGCGCGAGCGACACGGTCGACGAGGTCAAGCAGAAGGTGACGGAGACGGCTCACGACGTGCGCGAGAAGGTCGAGGAGACCACCGATGAGGTGCGCGGGAAGGTCGGGGAACGAGCCGGCGATGTGAGCGAGAAGGTCGAGCAGACCGCGCAGGACGTCCAAACCGCGGTGACGAAGAAAGCCCAGGAGGTTCGCGAGCAGGCGCAGGGGACGACGGCGGGAGAACCCAACTACTTCAAGGGGATTCGCTATCCGATCGGTAGAAGAGAGCTGCGCGTGATCGTCGCCAACAACGGCGCCCCCGAGGATCTGCTGGACAAGATCGACCGGCTCCCCGACCAGGGGTTCCGCCGGTGGGACGACATCTCGATCGCCCTGGGCGGCGAGGGATACCAACCGCTGCAGGAGGAGCGGCACGAACAGCGCGGAGCGGCGTGAGGCGGAGCCGGCCGACACGAGCAGCGGGGAACCGCACGCGGCGGGGCCGAGGAGTTGCACGCGGCGGGACGCGCCGCAGCCGCGGTCGAGCGAACACACGCTCGTCCACACCATAGGCCACTCGACCCGCAGGCAGGAGGACCTTGTGGGGCTCCTGCGGGAGTTCGCCGTCCAGCGTGTGGTCGACGTGCGCAGCATTCCGCACTCGGCCCACAATCCGCAGTTCGATACGCATGCGCTGCGGCGATCGCTGCCCGAGGCCGGCATCAACTACGTCCACATGACCGGCCTCGGCGGCTTTCGCCGCCCTGATCCAGCGTCCGTCAACATCGGATGGCGAAACGAGAGCTTCAGGGCCTTCGCCGACTACATGCAGACAGAGGAGTTCGCGGCTGCACTGGATCAGCTGATCGTCCTGGCTCGTGCTGAGTCCGTCGCGATCATGTGCGCCGAAGCAGTTCCTTGGCGCTGTCATCGGTCACTGATCGCGGATGCTCTGCTCGTGCGCGGCCTCGAGGTCGTTCACATCCACGGACACGGCACGGCCAAGCCGCATCGGCTCACGCCCTTTGCCCGCGTTGAGGGCGCGACGATCACCTACCCCGCGCCGGCCGATGGCGCCGGCGGCGAGGCTGAAGCCTAGGCCCTCCACCGCCGGGCCACAGCGTGGCGCCACAGGCTGTACTCGAGCGTCGCGACACTCACGCCGAGGTGCCCGGCGGCATCCCTGTACAGGCCGAGGGCGTCGTTCACGCCGTAGCTTCTGACGCCCGCCTTGTCGAGGATGCGCCACAGCCAGCGGTCGACGGTCAGCGCGTCGTCTGCGCCGGCCAGGAGACGCAGATAGTGGAAGGTGCGGTCGCCGACTCCCCTGATCGCCGTCAACCGAGCCTTCGCTCCCGGCTGATCCAGCCAGGCGAGGAGGTCCTGCTCGGTCTCGACGCCCTCGTATTCGAGGAGCTGCGTGAGGCCGCGCAGCGTCTTGAGCTGCTCTTCGTCGCTCCAGCCGAGGAGCGCGGCCGGATCAGAGCTCTCGAGCAGCACGGCGAAGGCGCTCGTCGTCCGCGCCGCGGGATGGGCCTGCCACAGGCGTCTCGACCGCGGAGGCGGAACGACCTCGCTGCCGATGGCCGCCTGCAGCACGGCATCGGCCAAGGTCGCGCCCATGTGCCCGTACGGGACGTCCAGAGTGACGAGCTCGAAGCGGGAGAGCGACTCGATGTAGCCGGCAAGAACGCGCGCGCGATCCGCGTCTGCCCTGTCGCGCATCTCCTGATCCAGATGGGCCCGCCGCAGCGCCGAGTCGTGCCGGCGTGTTTGTTCCGCCCCTTCGGCAGCCTGCCGGGCGAAGCTGGCGCTGTGTGACCGCTCAGTCCCGGCGCCCCGGGCGCCCTCCACATCGAAGAAGGAGGCGTGGACGACGTGCCCGTGGTGCACGAGGGCCGAGCCCAGGACGCCGCGGCCCTCGTAGCGGACGTCCTGGCCGAGGCCGACGCTCTCGAAGCGTTCGCCCCGCAGGGCGGCGATCCGCTCGAGGAAGGCCTCGGCCACGTCGCTGTCGCCGGGCTCGCCGCCGGTCACCAGCGCCTCGAAGGCGTAGCTTCTGAGCAGCCTGTCGTGAAGCCCGGCGAACTCTGGAGCATCGGAGACGACGTCAAGGCCGACGACGTCCTGGCCGTGCATCACGAGGACGCCGCGCTGCTCCTCCACGAGGGGGAAGGCCGCGATCATCCGGTCGAGCTCAGGTTTTCTGCCCGTGTAAGCATCGCGCATGGCGCTCGTCCCGGATCGTGTGGCCTGCCTGCCGTGCAGGGCCTCGATCTCGTCCCACACCCGGCCCTGGTCGGCGTGCACCCCTTCACCCCGGCGCACGGACTGGTTCACGCTCTCGCGCACCGCCAAGCGCACCCGCCGCTCCGCCATCACCTCACTGTCCGTGAAAGTCTGCGTGGCGTAGGCCCAGCGCCCCTTCTCGCTGCAGGTCACGGGCACGACGAGAGCACTGTGCTGCCCGACGAGGACGGACGTGCTCAGAATGCGATTCTGTTTCGCTCCGCGGAGCTCCTCGCCGTCGATCAGCAGGATGGGCGCGTCGCCCCTGTTGACGACGCGAAGCTGAGGTATCGAGCCGAGCCAGCTCACCTCGGAGATCTCGGCGGAGCCGTCACCCAGTGCCTGGCGCAGGGTGACATAACGTGGTGAAGCGTCGTTGCCGGCCTCGGCTCGCTCCGCCAGGAAGACGGGAA
The DNA here is from genome assembly GCA_964533575.1 of uncultured Thermoleophilia bacterium. Taxonomy (GTDB): domain Bacteria; phylum Actinomycetota; class Thermoleophilia; order UBA2241; family UBA2241; genus CAIXSE01. The sequence continues at coordinate 9,674 of CAZHMG010000042.1, forward strand.
ACACGGTCAGCGGGCCGCCGTCCTGTCGCCTCCCGAGGCGAAAGGACCCAGCCAGCCCCGCGCCGCCGCCCGCGTCTTCGCGCGGATGCGCTTCGCCTGATGTGCTGCCCGCCACGTGGTCGTCTGTCCTCATGACTCCTCCCTCGAGTCGTTCAGAGTCTCCCTTCAGTATGAACGCAAGCGGGGAGGCTGCAACATCGAGGACTTCGTCAGACGCTGAGCATGACGACGCCGCCGAGCACGACGCCGGCGGCAACGAGCTGAGCCGGCGTGAGCCGCTCGCGCAGGAAGACGCGGGCGTAGATCGCGATCACGACCGGCGAGAGGGTGGCGAGCACCGAGACCACACTGAGGTAGCCCGTCGTGGTGGCGAGCGTGAAGAGCGCGTTGGCGCCCACGCCGAGGACGCCGACGGCGGCCAGCACGGGCAGGGCGCGCAGCGGCACGTCGAGCCTCGGCGTGCGGGCGACCAGATAGGAATAGACGGCCGCCGTCGACCCCAGGCGCGCGGCGAACACCGTCCAGTACACGTCCTGGCCGTCGGTGGCACTGAGGCCGACCATCATCGCCCCGAAGCCGATGGCTGCGGCCACCGCGAAGATGACGCTGCGGAGTCCGACGTGTCCGCTGTTCCGCGCCTCGGCCCGCGAACTCAGGACGATGCCGCCGAGAGTGAGGGCCATGCCTGCGTACTGCACCGCGGTGCCGCGCTCGCCGCTCGCAAGCCCTACCACCACCGGCACGAGCGCGCAGGCGGCGACGATCGGCGCGACGACGCTCATCGTGCCGATCGAGAGTGCCAGGTAGTACACGACGATAGCGCATCCCCCGGCAAGGCCGCCGAGGAAGGGCGCGAGCACGTCGATCAGGCCGACGGGAGATGACCAATTCAGAAGGAGGAAGACCCCGGCGACGAACAGCGCCGTCGGCTGGCTGATGGCCACGACCGACCAGACGGAGCGCCGGCGGCACTGGACGCCGGCGAGGAAGTCAGAGGTGCCGTAGGCGAGACTCGCGGCCAGAGCGAGCAGCGCTGCGGGCATGGGCTTGGTCTCCTCCTGTGCTGCGGTGGTCCCCCTCGTGCCCCCACAGTGTATGCGGAGGAGTCAACCCCAGCGCGGCCCGGCCTGTCTCCGAGCGCCGGTCGCGGCCGCGAGACAGCGGGGTGAGGATCGACGCGCGCCGGAGCCAGGCCACGCTGCTCACCGACCCACCCCGTCGCCCACCACGCCGTGGACCGCGACTCGATGCGGATTTCGGAGCCGGCGGCGCATGAACCTGGACGCAGGCACGACAGCGCGGCCTTCGCGGGCCCGGGTCGGCCGGACGCCCAGCCCCTACACGCCCGTCTCGACCTGCAGCCGCCCTGACTTCACCGCGTGCGCGAAGGCCTCGTAGTCGCGCTCGTTCTGATCCGCGTAGGCTGCCGCGAAGCCGGAGACGGCGCGGTCGAACACGTCGCCTCTGCCGAGGTACGCGGCAGTCGCCAGGCGCTCACCGGCCCGGGCGTGCGCGCGGGCGAGCGTGACGCCGCACAACTCCGCGTACAGGGTCGCCCCCGGCAGACGCAGCTTCGCCGGGTCGATCCCGCCCTTCCAGTCGTGCAGCTGGCGCACGTAGTAGTCGCGCTCCCGCCCGTCGATGCCGGTCACGCGCACCCAGCCCAGGAAGATGTCGCTGGCCGCCTGCATCAACCGCTGGCCGACGACCACCCGCTGACCGTGATGCTCGTAGCGGCTGCGGCCGACGAAACGCTCCAGCACCGAGGCCTGCGCCTCCTTCGCCTGGAGGAACAGCGGGTCCTCGTTGCTGCCGCCCGCGAAGAGCAGGATCCACGCGCGCGTGCCCACGCTCCCCACGCCGACGACCTTGCGAGCGGTGTCGACATAGCGGTAGCGCTCCAGGGGATGGTAGTGATCGGCCAGCGACGTGCGGTATGCCGCGACGAGTTCTCGCATCCAGGACTCGATCTCGCTCTGCCCCACGCCGGCGAGATCCTCGAGCGGCACGACCAGCGGAGGATCGGCATGGATCCGGAGCCGCCCGTCGACCTCCCCCGCCAGCCGGCTGAAGGCGCGTTTGTGACCGCGCGTCCACGCCTTGGCGACCGCGCGCTCGGCCGAGCGGGCCTGCTCCCTCGGCAGGCGCTTCGCCTGCACCTCGCCCTGGATGACGTCGAAGAGCTCGTCCGCCGTCATGTGGTCGTACCAGACGTCGAGGACGCCCATGAACCGCGTTCGCCGAATCGTCTTGCGATAGGCGCGAACGGCGGTCATGACGACGTCTCCCCGGTCGGCGGCGCCGAAGCCGAGCTCGCGTCCCGCGATCTCGAAGCTCGCCGCCAGACGCTTGACGTCCCACTCCCACGGGCCGGGCAGCGTCTCATCGAAGTCGTTGAGGTCGAAGACGAGCCGGCGCTCGGGCGACGCGAACAAGCCGAAGTTGGAGAGGTGAGCGTCGCCGCAGAGTTGCGTCATCAGGCCGGAGCGCGGCGTCGTGGCGAGGTCGGCGGCCATGATGAGCGCGCCGCCGCGGTAGAAGGCGAACGGCGACGCGAGCATGCGCCCGTAGCGGATCGGCACGAGCTCCGGGACCCGCGTCTGCGCCTGCTCTTCGAGCAGCGCGATCGGGTCCGGGCGATCCGCCGCGGGCTCCCAGAAGCTGTGGAGCTCGCGCGGCACCGCGCCGCGAGCGGCCTTCCCCTTGGCGAGGCGCTCCTCGGAGGTGAGCACATGCACGTCGACGCCCGGCACCTCGGCGTAGAGCTCGCCCTCTTCCTCGGCGCCGAGGGCGAGCCCCGACCTCGCGGCGCCGGTCTCGCCGCTCATCACGATCCGCGGCTCGGTCGCGGCTTCGCGTTTCGCCGCATCCTCATGCTCCGTCATGTCGTCACTCCCGATCACGGGGCCACCACCGGCCCGTCACCATCGCCCGCCATGCTCATCGTCGCCTCCTCGCGATCCCCTCGCGGACCGTACGCAGCGGGTCGAATCTACCATTGAACGCCCGTTCAGCGGGACTGAAATGATCGGGATGCCGGCCTTTGAAGGCCTCGACGGTGTCGAAGCAAGGGGGTTGTGCAGGGGCTGCGTGAGGCCGCGCAGCGTCGCGAGCAACGGCAACGAAACGCTGCCGCCAGAGCACCCTTCTCTCCACGGGGTATGGGCGTAGTACTGCCATCAGCCCACCACGAACCTCCGGAGTCTTCAATGCGCATCGGAATGATCGCCCCACCATGGTTCTCTCTGCCGCCGCGCAACTACGGCGGCATCGAATTCGTCGTCAGCCTGCTCACGGAAGGACTGGTGCGGCGCGGCCACGACGTCACCTTGTTCGCCAGCGGTGACTCGAGTACGAAGGCGCGTCTGGCCTCCAGTTATGAGCTCCCACGGTTCGAGGACATGGGCTTGGACGACAGCATCGAAGTTGTCCACAGTCTCGATGCCTACAGCAGAGCCCGCGAATTTGACGTCATCCACGATCACAACGGCTTCCCCGGAAGGGCAATGGGAGCGCTGGTGAAGCGACTGACGGGTATACCTACCGTCGCAACGCTGCACGGCCCAGCCGACCCGAGCATGCAGCGACTTCTCACCTCGTTGCGCAACGACCTGTGGTTCATCGCCATCTCCGAGTACCAGCGCAACGGACATCCCGATCTTCGCTTCGCGGCCACGATTCCGAATGCCATTGACGTCGAGCACCTGCCCTTCAGCGAGACGAAGGAGGACTACTTGCTCTTCATCGGCCGGATGATCGCCGACAAAGGGGCGCACACCGCCATCGAGGTTGCTGAGCGGACGAATTCTCGCCTGATCCTCGCGGGCAAGGTCAACGAGGGGCCGGAGCGCGCCTACTTCGCGGATTCGGTGGAGCCTCGTCTCTCCGACACGATCTACTTCCGCGGCGAGATCGACCACGCAACGAAGTCCTGTCTCTATGCCAAGGCGCGCTGCACGCTGTTCCCGATCCAATGGCCCGAGCCATTCGGGCTGGTGATGATCGAGTCCATGGCCGCGGGCACACCGGTCATCGCCTTCCGCAAGGGCGCTGCGCCCGAAGTGATCGAACACGGCCGCACCGGATTCATCGTCGACACAGTGGACGAGATGGTGGAGGCGCTGCGCCACATCGACGAGATCGATCCCGCGGAGTGCCGCAAGCACGTGGAGCGGCGCTTCAACACCGCAGCCTTCATCGCCGCCCACGAAGAGGCGTACGAGCGTGTGATCGCGGGGGAAAGGGGGGCGTCCGTCGATGCGCCGTCGAATGCGCCCTCCCCGACACGCGCAACGGATGCGGACTCAGTACGCCCGCCACTGATGGAGCGCCTCGCCTGCGACTGAGGAGCAGCCTCGTCGTTTCTCTGAGCGCGGTCCCGGGAACTCGCACACCAATGGCCCCGACCCCGCGCCCCATCAGCAACGCCGACATCGCCCAGGCACTGCGGGAGATAGGCCGATACCTCGAGATGGAAGACGTCCCCTTCAAGCCGCGGGCGTTCGAGAGAGCCGCGTACACCTTGAAGACGCTCGATCGGCCGGTGGCCGAGATCTACGACACCGGCGGTGTCCAGGCCCTCGACGACCTGCCGGGCGTCGGCAAAGTGATCGCCGCCCGCATCGCGGAGATGCTGGAGACGGGCACGATCGCCAAGCTCGAGCGGTTCCGCGCCAAGACCCCGCTCGACGTCCTGCATTTGACCGCCCTCGGCGGCATCGGGCCGAAGAAGGCGCAGACGCTGTGGGAGGAGCTCGGCGTGCGGTCGGTCGACGACCTGAAGCAGGCGATCGGAGAGGGCCGCGTTCGCGCGCTGCCGCGCTTCGGGCCTGTGAGCGAGCAGAAGCTGCTCGCTGCCGTCGAGTTCTACGAAGAAACCGGGCGTCGGCGGCCGCTCGGTGATGTGCTCGAGATGGCGCACCGCATCGTGGCCGCGCTTCGCGACGTGCCCGGCATCGAGCAGGCGGCCGTCGTGGGCTCCATCCGGCGTCACGTCGACACCGTCCGCGACGTCACCCTGCTGGTCGCGGCCCATGATGCGCCGCGCGTCTCGCGGACCTTCGAGGCGCTGCCCGAGGTCGACGCGCTGCTCTCTCGCGACGACCCGGCGCGAACCGTGGCGCGCCTCGCCAATCAGATGGACGCGGAACTGCGGGTGCTGGAGCCCGGGCGCTTCGGCGCCGCCCTGCTCTGCCTCACCGGCAGCAAGCGTCACGTGCTCGCCCTGCGCGAGCTCGCCATGCGGCGAGGGCTGACACTCGACGAGCGCGGCGTCTTCCGAGACGACACACTCATCGCGGCGCGCACGGAGGCCGAGGTGTACGAGGCGCTCGGCCTGCCGTGGATTCCGCCGGAGATGCGCGAGCACACGGGAGAGATCGAGCTCGCCCTGCAGGGCAGGCTGCCGGCGCTCGTGGAGGCCGGCGGCATCCGTGGCGACCTGCATGTTCATACGGACTGGTCCGACGGGTCGGCGTCGATTGCAGACATGGCGCGCGCGGCGAGGAGCGCGGGCCGCGAGTACATCGTGATCACGGACCACACCCGCGACCTGGCCATGACCGGCGGGCTCGACGAGGAGCGACAGCGGGCGCAGCGCGAGGAGATCAGACGCGTGGACCGGGAGCTCGACGGCATCCGCGTCCTTGCCGGCGCCGAGGTGAACATCCGCGCCGACGGCAGTCTGGACATGGACGATGCCGCGCTGGCGGCGCTCGACGTCGTCGGCGCCGCCGTCCACTCCCACTTCGACCAGTCGCGCGACGAGGTCACCCGCCGCGTCCTGCGGGCGATCGAGAACCCGCACGTGGACGTGCTCTCTCACCCGCTGGGGCGCAGGCTCGGACGGCGGCGCAGCCTCGACCTCGACCTCGACGCCGTGGTCGGGGCCTGCCTGCGCACGGGGACCGTCCTCGAGATCGACGCGAGCCCTTGGAGGCTCGACGCGCCGGACGTGCTGGTGCGCAAGGCCGTCGAGGCCGGCGTCCTGCTCACAGTCGACTCCGACGCCCACGCGCCGGCCGAGCTCCGCTACCTCGACGTGTTCGGCGTCGGCGTCGCGCGCCGCGGCTGGGCCCAGCACAAGCATGTGATCAACACGTTGCCGGTCGGCGAGATGCTGGCCCGGCTCAAGGATCGCGGCGCGGAGTTCTAGGCGACCCAGCGGCGATGCGGAGAGCCGCAACGACGGCGCCCGCCGCGTCGGCACGGCTCGCGTTGGAAGCCTGCGACGTGTACGGCAGACAGCCGGCAGATGTTCCTGCCTCCATGATCCACGGTATAAGACGAAATGGGAGCGAAGCAGGGAGACCGCGCATGGTCAACTGTGGCCAGATCGCACGAAGGCGTCGTGTCCCCGCTCCCGTCTGCCTTCCGGCAGGACGCCTGACCTCCCCGGGGTCGTCGCGAGCCTACGGCGTCGCCGAGGAGGGGTAGTTTGGATCAGCTGTCCTTCCCGACTGTCTTCTACGAGGTCGCCGCGATCCTGGCCCGCCGGGCACGCTCGGTGGAGGGCTCGGCGCCGCCGCCCGCGCGCGTCGAGCCTTCGGCGCCCTCTCGCGGGCGCCCTTCGCGCCGCGCCTGCCGGCGGGCGCCCGACACGTTCCAGTCAGGCCGCATCCGGTTCACGAGCGGCTCGTCGTCCTGCGGCTCCTGTCGCGCCCACGCGCCGTCGTCTGCCACCTCGACATCGAAGAACGCGGCATGCACGGCCTCGTCCTCACGAGCGCCGAACCCACCGCACCAGCACCCTCGAAGCGCACGTCGTCGCCGAGCCCGATGCCCCTGAATCTCTGGCCCGTCAGCCCCTTGACCCGCTCGAGGAAGGCCTGTGCCATCCCGGCATCGCCCGGCTTGCCCTCGCTCACCAGGGCCTCGAAGACGTAGCTCCGCAGCAGCTTGTTGTGGAGCTCGGCGTACTGAGGGGCGCGCGAGACGACGTCGAGCCCGATGACGCGCGCACCGTGCAGCACGACGATGCCGTTCTGCCCCTCGGCCAGGGGGAATGCCGCGAGCATCTCATCGAGATCCATCCGCTTCGCCTCGTAGGCGTCGCGCATCGCGCCGGTGGAAGAGTGGGTCGCGTGCCGGCGGTGCAGGTTCGCGACCTCGTGCCATACCCGTCCCTGATCCGTGCGCACGCCGTGACCCATGCGCAGTGACTGATCCACGCTCTGCCGCATCGCCGCGCGCACCGTGCGCTCGGCCACGACGTCGCTGTCGGAGAACACCGGCGAGGTATAGCCCCAGCGGCCCGCCTCCGTGCAGGCCACGGGGACCACGAGCGACATCTTCCCGCCGACGAGGATGGGCGTGCCGAGCACCCTGTTCTGCTTCGCGCCGCGCAATTCCTCGCCGTCGAGCATGAGGACGGGGACGTCACCCAGGTTGTGCACGCGCAGCTCGGGCACCGAGCCGCCCTGGCTCACCTCGGCGATCTCGATTGTCTTCTCGCGCATGGCCTGACCGAGGGTGATGTAGCGCCGGGCCTCTTCCCTCCCGTCTCCGCGTGCGTCGCGGCTGAGGAAGATCGGGACGATGAGCATCGGCCCCTCCACCTGTGCCTCGCCAAGGCGCATGCGCCCGACGAGACCCGCGCCGGTCATCGCCTCGCGGACGCCGGCGCCGGCGCCGGCGCCGGAAGCAGCTCTGTCGGATCCGCTGCTGTCGCGCGCGTCACCGCCGGCACGATTGATCTTCATGATCCCTCCCCTGGATTCCGCGGCCTGCATCGCGCCCCTGCCCGTGCGCTTTGGCCGTCTTTTTGTGACTTTCACAAGAATCATACCCCACTACATTCTTGTCGTAAACACAAGAACAGGAGTATGCTCGGCGCGTGGGACGGAAGTACGACATCAGGGACTACCCGCCGTTCGCTGTGACGGTCGACCTCGTCGCCCTCGCGATCCGAGGAGACGAGCTGTGCGTCCTGCTGATCCGGCGCAGTGGTGCGCCGTTCAAGGGCGGGTGGGCGCTGCCCGGCGGCTTCGTGCAGCGTGGCCCTCACCGGCGGGACGAGAGTCTCGACGAGGCGGCGGCGCGCGAGTTCCAGGAGGAGACCGGACTGCCCTTGGAGGCGGCCTACCTGACGCAGCTCGGCGCCTACGGCGATCCCGGCCGCGATCCGCGCGGCAATATCGTGACCGTCGCTTACCTCGCCGTCGCGCCCTCAGCCGGCGAACCACAGGCCGGCGGCGATGCCGCCGCGGCTCGCTGGCAGCCCGTCCGTCACGTCCTCCACAGCGAGCTGGCCGTGGCCTTCGACCATTCCCAGATCATCAGGGACGCGGTCGAGCACACCCGCGAGCTCATCGAGACGACCGGGCTCGCCACGGCCTTCCTGGATGAAGCCTTCAGCACGCCGCAGCTGCGCCGCGTCTACGAGATCGTCTGGGGTCTGCCGCGCGACACGATGGACGCCGGCAACTTCCACAACCGCATCACGCGGATGCCCGGCCTGCTCGAGCCCGCCGGCCGCGACGAGCCGAGGACTGCGAAGGCGGCGGAAGAGCCGGCGGCCGAGAGGCCGGTGGAGCGTCCGCAAACCGGCCGCGGCCGGCCGCCGCAGCTGTTCAGGGCCGGCCCGCTGCTGCGCCAGAAGGGGCCGGCCGCCCGCCTTGACCGGCCGATCGAGCGCCCCTGGGAGAGCAGGTACGAGCGGCGCCCGCGCCGCGAGCCGGACGAGCCGTATGCAGAGCCCTACGGCAGCAGCCGGCACGGCGAGCGCCACGGCCGCCGCGACGCCGCGTGGTACGCGGACGCGCCGGTGGCCGCGCTCCGAATGGCGGCCGGAGCGCCACACGAGGACAGCCTCTCCTCCGCGATGGCCGCCGGCGTGGCACAAAGAGACCGCCTCTCCCCGGACGAGGCGAAGCGCCGCGCGAGGCGCCTGATCTGGGCGCGCGGCGCAGCGGGCCGCGACCTCTCCTACGCCGAGCTCGCGGGCGAGCTCGGCCTCCGCTGGAACTCGGCCGAGCTCCTCGCCGCGCTCGACGCCGTGGCGCTCGACGAGGTCGCCGGCGACGGCCCACTCGTCACGGTCCTCGTCGTCAGCCAGCGCAATCACATGCCCGGCGAGCATTTCTTCGCGCTGGCCGAACGGCTCGGCCGCACCGTCACCGACCCGTGGGAGTTCGCCGAGGCCGAGCGCGAGGCCGCGTTCGCATGGATCCGGGAGCATCCGGAAGCCGACACGTCGCAGTGGTAGGCTCGCCGGCGTGAGCCCCTCTCCTCAGGCGGCCCCCGGCGGCCGCCGTGACATGCTCGTCCTCGTCGTCGTCCTCGGCGGCGTGTTCTCCCTGGGGGCGCTGGCCACGGACCTCTTCCAGCCCGGGTTGCCGGCGGTGGCCGCGGATCTGCAGGTCGGCACTCGTTCGGCCCAGCTGACCGTGACAGCGGTGCTCATCGGTCTGGCGCTCGGGCAGCTCGTGGCCGGCCCACTCAGCGACAGGGTGGGGCGCCGGCGGCCACTCATGGCCGGCATGGCGATGTTCGTGGCGGCGTCGCTCCTCTGCGCCGTCGCGCCCTCAGTCGCCCTCCTCACCGTCATGCGCCTGATGCAGGGGATCGCCGCTGCCGCCGGCATCGCACTCGCGAACGCGATCGTCACCGACTACTTCCGCGGCCGCGAAGCGGCCCGGGTCCTCTCCCGGCTCGTGCTCGTGAGCTTCGTCGTCCCCGTGGTCGCGCCGCTGGCCGGCAGCCTGGTCCTGAGCTTCGCCTCCTGGCGCGGGCTGTTCGTGGTGATGGCCGCGGTGGGCATCGTCCTGCTCTTCGCCGTGAGCCTCGGTCTGCGCGAGAGCCTGCCTGCTGAGCGGCGCACGGCCAAGGGCCGCCGGGCGATGTTCGCCGGCATCGCGAACCTTCGGCACGACCGTGGCTTCGTCGGCCTGACGGTGTCCACCGGCCTCATGTACGGCGCCTTCTTCGCCTACCTGACGGGGGCATCGTTCGTCATCCAGGAGCACTACGGCGCTTCTCCCCTGCTGTTCAGCGTGCTCTTCAGCGTCAACGCTCTGGGGATGATGATGGCCTCCCAGCTCAACCATGTCCTGCTTGCTCGCGTGGCTCCGCGCGTGCTGTACGGGGCCGGGCTGGTGGGATGCCTGCTCGCGGGGGTGGCAGCCCTCGTCGTGACCCTGACCCCAGGCCTCGGTCTGGCCGCGCTGGCCGTGCCGCTCTTCGTGCTGGTCTTCTGCGTCGGCTTGGCGACCCCCGACGTGACGGCGCTCGCTTTGTCGCGGCACCCCGAGATCGCGGGCTCGGCCGCTGCCGGCTTCGGCACCGTGCGTCTCGGGATAGCGTCGGCGACGACGCCGCTGGTCAGCCTCGGCGGCGCGGTCGCCGCCGTGCCGATGGCCGCGGTGATCGCGGGCGCGGGCGCCGGCGCGCTCGCCGTGTTCGCCGCCGTCT
>CAZHMG010000043.1:0-19690 GCA_964533575.1 uncultured Thermoleophilia bacterium
CGCTCTCCTCCATGGCACGCAGACGATACAGTCAACTGACCTAACCCCGAAGCAAGCGGCCTAATACCAAGGGCGTGCGACGGGCGCAATTCGGGAGACGACGCTCGTCGGCGACGGACGAATGGCGAATCGCTCAGCGCCGGCGCGGCAGACGGCTTCGGATGCGGAGCCGGAGAGGCTCAGCCCCTCGCGGCGTCCAGCGCCTGGTTGACGAGAGCGTCGGCGGCGGTGTTCTGCTCCCGGCGCACGTGCTGCACATCGATCTCGTGGAATTGGCGCATCAGGTGAACCGCCTGCGCATGCAGAGCTTTCAGGGTGGCGTCCTTGACCTGATACCGGCCCAGAACCTGGCGCACGACGAGCTCGCTGTCGAGGAAGACGTCGAGGCGCTCCACGTCGCGATCGAGCGCGAGCTCGAGGCCAGCCAGGAGCGCTTGATACTCGGCGACGTTGTTGGTGGCGATGCCGATGAAGTCCGCAACCTCGTCGACGACCTCGCCCGATGGCGACATGAGGACGGCGCCGATGCCGGCAGGGCCTGGATTGCCGCGCGAGCCGCCATCGGTGTAGAGGTGATGGCGGCGGTCGTTGCGATGAGCCAGAGCTTCGCTCAACGCGTCGTTGATCGCGGCGGAGCCTTCTGCCGGTGCGGCTCGATCTGACCCGTCACCGGCAGGCGATGCGGGAGAGAGGGCAGCGGATTCGATCGTCGATTCGGGGAGTGAAGCAGAGCCGCTGGCATCGTAGACATCCCAGACACGGGACGACCGTCGGTGAGTCTCCACGTGCACACCCGCCTCCGCGAGCGCCTCGGCGAGCACCTCGCTCCAGCGGAGGATGGCTTCTTCTTCGGCCGCGTCGTGGGGAGCGTCGACAAGCGCGATCCCCTGGTCGAGCGCGGTCCGGGCCTCATGATACTTGACGTCGCCGGTCACGAGCACGTCGGCGACGGCGGCGACGCCGCGGGCGATCGCCTCCGCCCCCGCGCCGGGCAGGCAGGCGACCCTGCGGACCGGACGGGCGCCGTCGCCGGCGTAGCGGATCGACGGCAGATGAAGCACGGCGGCCACCTCCGCGGCGAAGGCGGCCAAGGGCATGGCCTCGGGCAGCAGCCCTAGGCGGCCGAGGCCCAGACTGGCGATCTCGTTCTCCACTGCATGGACGTCAAAGGCCGGCTCTTCGTATGGATGAGCGCCGACGTAGGCGGCGGCGACACGCCGCCGCAGGCGGCGGGGGAAGACGACCTCCAGCCGGATCTCTGGCACCAGTTCGTCGCGCCCGGCACTGCCGAAGGATGGATCTGTGCCTTCACGGCCAAAGAAGGTGCCCTGCCCCTCGACGGACCAGGAGCAGTGCTCGTAACGGCCGATCACCCCGGCGCCGGCCGCGAAGACCGCCTTGCGTACCAGGTCCGCGTCGTCTGAGGGGACGAAGCCCACAAGCTTCATCACATCGGCGGAGGCGGGAGCCAAGGGCGAGGTCTCCTCCAGGCCAAGCATGTTGGCGACGATGTCGGCGATCCCCCCATGCGCCTTGTCAAGGTTGGTGTGCGCGGCGACGACGGCACGGCGCTCGCGCGCGGCGCGCAGCGCCAGGCGGCCTGGACCGTCGTCTTCGGTGAGCCGCTCGAGCGGAGCGTGGATCAGGGGATGGTGCACGAGCACCAGCTGGCAGCCGAGGCGAGCCGCCGCGTCGAGAGTGTCGTCGTCCAGCTCCAGGGCGACCAGCACGCAGGTAACGAAGTCGTCGGCCGCCCCGACCTGGAGGCCGACGTGGTCCCATGGCTCCGCCAACTCGAAGGGGGCCAGCCGATCGACGATGTCGAGGATGTCGCGGACTCTTGTCATGCTTCGATTCTACCCCAGCTGGCCCGTGCGGCTGCCGTCATACTTGCCGGGGCGCCGCCCGGCCTCCATGTACACTCGGCTCATGATGAGTTCGCTCGATCACAGCATCCGCTCGCGGACAGGTTCGAGGGGCATGCCCGTCAACCCATGGCTTGTCGTCGCCGCGCTCCTCCCCGGGATCCTTCTGACCCTCGCCGACGCCACCGTCATGAGCGTCGCCATTCCCATGATCATGCGCCGGCTCGAGTCCACGGTGATCTCCGTGTCCTGGGTCATGAACGGCTACAACCTCATCCTCGCCGTGCTGTTCCTGACCATGGGACGACTCGCCGACCGTTACGGGCACAAACGCGTGTTCGTCCTGGGGCTCGGCCTGTTCACGGCGGCCTCCGTCGCGTGCGCTGTGGCGGGCTCCATCGATCAGCTCATCGCGTTCCGGGCGGCACAGGCGGTCGGCGCGGCGGCAGTCATCCCCACCGCGCTGGCCCTGCTTCTCGACGCCTTTCCGGCCGGCCGGCAGGGATTCGCGGCCGGCCTCTTCGGCGCTGTCAGCTCGGCCGCCGCGGCGCTCGGACCGGTGATCGGCGGCATGCTCATCGAGCAGTGGGGCTGGCAGGCCATCTTCTGGCTCAACCTGCCAGTCGGCATCCTCGGCGTCGTCCTCGTCCTGGCCGTCGTGCGCGGCCGGCGCGAGACGAAGGCAGACACGCGTCTGGACTGGCTCGGCGTCGGCCTGAGCGGCGCGGGCCTCTTCTGCCTGACGCTGGCCCTCATCGAGGGCAACGTCTGGGGCTGGACGAGCGCCCGCATCCTCGGGCTGTCCGTCGTCGCGGCGGTGCTGCTGGCGCTCTTCGCACTCTGGGAACTGCGCTGCCCGTCCCCCCTGCTCGACCTGCGCCTCTTCCGTCGCCGCACGTTCGCCGCCGCGACCGGCGCGATCATGACGGTCGATGTCGCCATGATGGGTACAGCCTTCATGCTCGTCATCTACATGATCGCGATGATGGGCTACTCGGAGCTCAGGGCAGGCGTGGCAGTGAGCGCCCTCCCGGTTGTCGGCCTGCTGCTGGCGCCGTTCGCCGGACGGCTGACCGACAGGGTTGGGCCGCGGGCGCCCGCGGTGGCCGGCGCCCTGCTCACGTCGGCCGGCCTCTTCGCCCTCGGGCATCTGACGCGAACCGCGCCCTTGCCTGACGTCCTGTGGCGCTCGGCGCTCGTCGGCGCCGGCCTCGGCCTTTCGCTTCCGGCGCTCACCGCCGCCGGCATGAGCGTTGTCCCGGGCGGCTTCAGGGGAGTCGGCTCCGGCGTCCTCAACACCGCCCGGCAGCTCGGGTTCCTCCTCGGGGTCGCCATCCTGGTGGCCGTCTTCGCCCACACCATGGAAACCGCGGTGAACAACTCGGCCGACCGCGCCCAGGAGCTCACGCGGGCCCAAACCGCGCTTCCGGGCGACGTGCGTGCTGTCATTGTCGACGCTCTCGACGGCGCCCGCGGCATCGACGTCTCGCTTGGCATGACGGAGCTGCGCAAGATCGCACATCCCATCGCCAACGTCGTCGCCCCCAAGGTCGGCTTCCTGGGCCAGTTCACGCTGCTCCAGCTCAAGGACGAGCTCGAGGTCATCTTCTGGGACGAGGCGTCCGCCGCCTTCCGGTGGCCGTTCTACACGGCGGCGCTGGCAGCGCTGCTCGCCGCTGCCCCGGCGCTGATGTTGCCGCGACGGCTGCCGTCGGCGCGTCCGGCGAGCGAGGATCCGGCGGATCCCGCCGGGACGCACCAAGGCCCCGACGACGAGCCGCAAGGTCCTACGGCAGCGCGAACGGGAAGAAGATCGGCGTGAGCCCCACGACGACGATGCCGACCAGGATCGAGAGGGGGATCCCCACCTTGGCGAAGTCGGCGAACGAGTAGCCGCCGGGCTTCTGGACCATCAAGTTGGTCTGGAAGCCCGCCGGGTTGATGAACGAGTAGGACGCGGCGAGCATCATCGCCATGACAAAGGGCATCGCGCTCACCTGCATGTCCGCCGCCATCTGCACCGCAACGGGGAACAGGAGCGCCGCCGCGGCGGCGGCGTTGATGACGTTGGTCGCGATCACGGCTCCCACGAAGAGGATCGCCAGCGCGATGTACGGACTCCCGCCTCCCGCGGCGACGAGCAGATCGGCCGCCTCCTGCGATAATCCGCTCAGCGTGACCGCCGCCTCGAGGCCGACCGCAGCCCCGAGCACGATGATCACATCGAACTCCATGCTCTTCAGGCCCGTGCTGAACGACAGGCAGCCTGTCACGAACATGGCAAACGTCGCGAGGAGGGCGGCGTTCAGCATCGACGTCACGCCGAACGACGCCAGCAGGACCATGGCGAGCGTTATGGCGCCGGCGATCGGTGCGCGGCTCGTGCGCTGTATCTTGTACCCGCGCAGGCGCCGCACAAGGGCGAAGTCCGCCTCGGACCGCGCATCGTAGAGGAAGGACGGCGTCACCTCGAGAAGGAGCGTGTCGCCCGGCCGCACGCGCATGTCCCTGAGATCCTCCCCCTCGTTGCGCTGATTCAAGGCGATGCCGACGACCCGGCAGTGGAAGCTGTGCTTGTACTCGAGCGGCAGGTGAACGACGTGGTGCCCGACGGCCTCGCTCGTGTCGGACATGACCACTTCGACGAGCCGGTGCGTATAGGGCTCATGCGCCATCTTCACGGGGGCGATCGCCGCGCGGAGCCCGATCGTCGTCCAGAGGGCCGTTACGGCGTCGAGCGGGCCGACGAAGGTGAGGACATCCCCGGCCTCCAGCGGGATGTCCCCTGCAGGCACGGCCGGCTTGAGGACACCGAGCGGTGGCTTGAGCGCGCCCTCGGCGGCCGTCAGCGCGTGATGAACCGCATGCTGAGCTCCCGTCACCTCGGCGCCGAGCCTGGCCGCGGTGAGTCCGTGGGACTTTCTTGAACGGGACTGCGTATCCTCGCTCCCGCTCACCGGCCTGGTCAGCCACGGGGTCTCGGCCGCCGACTGGCGACCGATCAGCTCGCATCCCGCAAAGGATGCGAGCCCGGATTGCGCAAGCCCTTTCCCGACCAGCGGGCCGTGAGAATCGACGACGAACTGCGCCAGGAACCGCCGTGACGGGTCGTATTGCTCAAGCCCCGCGGACTTGGAGGGCAGCAGCCGGACCCCCAGCACGAGAATGAACACGAGACCGACGATTGCTGCCGGCAGCCCTACGGCCGCCGGCGTGAAGACATCGATCGGGCTGAGACCGTTACTTCCCCCAGTCACGAGCAACTGCCTCGACACGAGACCGGCCACAATGAGGTTGGTCGAGGTACCGATGAGCGTGGCCGCGCCGCCGAGGATCGCGGCGAAGGAGACCGGCATGTAGAGCCTGGACGCCGGGATGCGCGGCGAGGCACGGCTGAGATCCCGCACCACGGGGATCATCATGGCCACCAGCGGCGTGTTGTTCAGGAAGGCGCTGGCGACTGTGACGGGCAGCAGGACGCGGCGCAGGGCCTTCCCGATCGAGCTCGGACGCCGAATGATCACGTCGGCGATCAGGGTGATCGCCCCAGTACGGTACATGCCGGCAGCCACCATGAACAGCACGGCCACGGTCAGGACGCCGCTGTTGGCGAAGCCGGCAAGCAGCGCCGGCACGGGGGCGAGGCCGAGCGTCATGGCCGCCGTCAACGCCCCCAGGAAGATCGTCCACGCGGGGAGCTTCGTGACGATCAGCAGCGCGAACATCGCCACGAGCAGCGCGAGCACTATCCAGGCGTCGAGCGGCATGCGCCGAGTCTAACCGCAAATCGCGCGACCGCATACGGGTTCGCGGAGCTGGCTCCGGGCAGCACGCAGGGACGGCGGGGGGTGAGACGGCTCGCGCACGCGGCGAGCCTCACCGCCCACTTCAAGGAGTGAACGGAAAGAAGATCGGCGTGAGCACGCAGGTGATGATGCCGAGCAGCACCGTGAGCGGCAGGCCGACCTTCGCGAAATCGGTGAAGGTGTAGCCGCCCGGCTTCTGCACCATCAGGTTGGTCTGGTACCCAACCGGGTTCACCAGCGCGTAAGAGGTCCCCAGCATGAGCGCGATGATCAGGGGCATGGCGCTGATCTGCAGGGTCGACGCCATGCCGATGGCAACCGGGAAGAGGAACGCTGCGGCGGCCGCGTTGGTGATGACGTTGGTGGCGACGATGGCGCCGATGAACACGACCGCAAGGGCGACGTACGGGTTGTCGCCGCCGATGCCGACCAGGAGGTCGGCGATCACGGCGGACAAGCCGCTGCCCGTCACGGCCGCCTCGAGCCCGACGGCCGCGGCGAGGACGATGATCGTGTCGATCTCCAGGCTCTTGAGCGCCGTGCGAAAGGAGAGGCACCCGGTCACGAACATCGCCAGCACGGCGAGCAGGGCGGCGTCGAGCATGCTCATCACGCCGAAGGCCGCCAGCAGGACCATGGCCAGCGCGATCGCGCCGGCCACAGGCGCCCTGCTGGTCCGCTGGATTCTGTAGCCCGAGAGGCGGCGCACGAGGGCGAAGTCGGCCTCGTTGCGCGTGTCGAAGAGAAAGGCTTGGTCGACTTCGAGGACCAGCGTCTGTCCAGGCCGAAGGACGACCCCTTCGAGCTCGGGCTCGCCCTCCTCGCCGTCGAGCGCCAGCGCGACGACCTTGCTGCTGAAGGCCTCGCGGTAGTAGAGGGGAAACTCGGCGAAAGCATGGCCGACGGCGCCGCTGGACGCGGCGAGCACCACCTCGACCAGCCGATGGGTGTAGTCGTGCTCCTGCATCTCGACGGGCGCGACGGCGGCTCGCAGGCCTATCGTCGTCCACAGCGCCGTGATCGCGTCGCGTGTGCCCACGAATGTGAGTACGTCTCCGCCCGAGAGCACTGTGTCGCCCTCGGGCACCGACGGCCGCAGGACGCCGGTGGCCTTGCCGACAGCGGATCGCACCGTGGCGACGACCGCCTCGTCCCAGCGCTCGCCCTCGTCGACCGCGATGTGCGCGTCGGTCGAGCACTGCTCGACGCCGGTGAGTTCACAGCCGGCGAACGAGGCGAGGCCCGACTGCTGCAGGCCACGCCCGACGAGCGGTCCGTCCGGATCGACGACGAAGCGGGCCAAGTACTGGCGGTCTTCGTCGGCTGCACCCCCCGCCGCCTTTCGGTCGGGCAGCAGGCGCTGCCCGACGAGCAGCACGAACGCGAGCCCCACGATGGCGGCGGGCAACGCCACGGCTGTCGGTGTGAAGATGGAGATCGTGCTCAGGCCAGCGTCGTCGCCGCTTGCGATCTGCGTGGCGACGAGGCCGGCCACGATGAGGTTCGTCGACGTGCCGATGAGAGTCGTCGCTCCGCCCAGAATGGACGCGAACGACAGCGGGATGTACAGCTTGGAAGCGGGCAGACGCGATGACCGCGAGAGGTCTCGCACGACGGGGATCATCATCGCTACGAGCGGTGTGTTGTTCAGGAAGGCGCTCGCGCCGGCGACGGGGGGAAGGATCCGGCGCAGAGCTTGGCCGACGTTCGCCGGCCGGCCGATGAGGCGGTCGGCGATCAGCGTGATGGCGCCGGTGCGGTACATGCCGGCCGCCACCATGAAGAGGACGGCGACGGTCAGCACGCCGGAGTTGGAAAAGCCGGCGAGGAAGTCCTCCTGCGGGGCGACACCGAGCAGCATCGTGATGGTCAGGGTGCCGAGGAACACGACCCAGGCCGGCAGCTTGGTCACGATCAGCAGCGTGAACATGAGTACGAGGAGCGCAAGGACTATCCAAGCTTCCCACGACATGCCGGTGAGTCTACCAGCGGTCGAACCGGATGGTAAACAAACGCGGTGAGAACGGACGATCAGCCGCCGGACGCGGCGCGCGACTCGGCGCGCAGCGCGTTCAGGAAGCGTTCGTTCTGCTCTCGCGTGCCGACGGTCACGCGGATGAACGTCGGCAGCCCCCACCCCGCCGCGGGGCGGATGATCACGCCGCGGCGCAGGAGACGGCGCCAGAGGTCCTGACCGTCCTCGCGCACGTCCACAAGCACGAAGTTGGCGTGACTGGGGACGACAACGAATCCCATCGCCGACAGATGCTCGGTGAGGAAGCGCCGGCCGGCGATCGTCTCCCGCACGCACTTGCGCACCCAGTCCTGGTCCGCCAATGCAGCCGGTCCGGCGACGATCGACAGGCGGTTGACATTGAACGGCTCTCTGATCGTGTCCAGGAGCCAGCAGACGCGCGGACTGACGAGCGCGTAGCCGAGGCGCATCCCCGCGAGGCCATATGCCTTGGAGAACGTGTGCAGGACGATGACATTCTCGCGGCCCTCGCGCAGGAGCTCGATCCCGTCGACCGCATCCGGATCGTCGGCGAACTCCTGGTAGGCCTGGTCGAGCACCAGGGTGACGGACGGCGGCAGCGCATCAAGCAGGCCGCGCACCTCGTCTGCTCCGGCAATCGTGCCGGTGGGGTTGTTCGGGCTGCACAACCAGATGAGCTTCGTGCGCTCGGTGACGGCCGCGCGGATCGCGGTGAGGTCGTGGTGGAAGTCCTGTAAGGGCACGGTGACGAGCCTGGCCTCCATGAGCTTGCAGGCCTCGGCATACCGCCCGAATGTGATGTCGCCGACGATCGCCTCGTCGCCGGGCTCACAGAAGAGCTGCGGGATGAGCTGGATGATGACCTCGGAGCCGTGCCCGACGAAGACGTTCTCGTCCCGCACGTCGCAGGCGCGGGCGATCGCTTCCTTCAGGTCGAAGAAGCTCTGCTCCGGGTACTGCCACAGATTGTGCAGCTCGCCGTTGATCGCCTCAAGAACGCGTGGTGAAGGACCCCACGCGTTCTCGTTCGAGGCGAGCTTGACGACATCCTCGAGGCCCAGCTCGCGGCGCACCTGCTCCGTGGTCGTGCCCGCCACGTACTTCTCGAGCCCGAAGACGGCGGAGCGGTACATGCCTTCCCAGCCGTCCTTCTCGTTCACGCCAGCTTCGTCTCCCATGCTCTCACCCTTCCACCCGAGCGTGCAGGCGGCAGTTCGCCCGCTCGAGCACCTCCGGATTGACCAGCCAGGTGGGCGCCTCGCCGCGAAGGGCCGCCAGGACCTGGCCGCACACCTTCTCCCGCGCCTCCCGCTCGGCCTGCCGCGAGAGAAAGGCCGAGTGCGGCGTCATGACGACGGTCGGCAGGTCCCGCAGCGGGTGGGACGGCGGCAGCGGCTCCGGGTCGACGACGTCCAACCCGGCGCCCGCGATGGCCCCACGGCCGAGCGCGTCGACCAGTGCAGCGGTGTCGACGCAGGCGCCCCGCGCGGTGTTGAGCAGAAACGCCGTCGGCTTCATGCGGGCGAGCGCGGCGGCATCGACGATGCCGCGTGTCTCGCCTGTCAGCGCACAGTGCACCGACACGTGGTCACAGGCCAGCACATCCTCAAACTCCGCTTTCGTGGCCCCGAAATCCTCGATCGTCGTCTGATCGACGTACGGATCGTACGCGGCGACGGACAGGCCGAAGGCGCGCGCCCGCACGGCGACGGCGCGCCCGATACGGCCAAAGCCGATCAGCCCGAGCGTCTGGCCGGCGAGACGCTCGGGCTTGCCGGCCGCCTCGTAATCCCAAGCCCCACGCCGGACCGACTGCTGCAGGCGCGAGATGCTCCGCGCGAGGTCGAGCAGCAGCCCGAGCGTGTGGTCGGCGACCTCGATGGTGCAGTAGTCGGGGACGTGGGTCACCAAGATGCCCAGCTCCGTCGCTGCCGTCGTGTCGACGTTGCTGTACCCGGTCGCCAGCACGGCGACGATGCGGCAGCGGTCGAGCGCGGCGAGGACACGCTCACTCACGGGCACATAAGCCGGGATGATGGCGTCGGCTGCCGCACACTGGGCGATGACGTCTTCCTCACCGCCGCATTCACAGCGCCGGAACTCCACACCCAAGCCTGATGCGGCGAAGGCCTCGTCCTCCACCAGCCGGTCTGACGCGGCCGCGTCGGTCTGCACCACGACGAACACAGGGTCAGGCGTCCGGCTCGGCCGCGGGCGGGGCCGGACGCCCGTCGTCTGTCCGCAGCTCGGCTCTGCCCACGTTCTCGCCCTCCCACATGTAGTTGAACTTCTCCGTCCGCAGCACGTGCCACGTCTCGGTCCCGAGGATCCCGTCGATGCTCTCGAGGTCCTCGTTGAGAAACCGGAAGAGGCCCTCCGTGTCCGGCAGGAAGGCCTCGATCATGATGTCGTAGCTCCCGGTGAGATAGCCAACGTAGGCCACGTTCTCCATCTCGGCCAGTATGCGGCCGACTTCGAGCACGCGGCCGCGCTCGACACGGATGCCCATGACCGCGTCGATGGGAAAGCCGATGGGCGCGGGATTGACACGCGCCACCACGTAGATGGCCCCGGCGCGCAGCAGGCGCTGCACCCGTTTGCGAACGGTCGGCTCCGACGCGCCGACGAGACGGGCGACCTCAGCGTAGCTCAATCGCCCGTCCCGGCGCAGCAGCCGCATGATGCGCCTATCCAGATCGTCCAGCCTGACGGCTCCGCCCGGGGCACTACCGTGACGGACGACCGCGGAAGCGTCTGGCTGTATCTCTTCGATCTCGCTCATTGACGGAAGCATAGCAAACCGTCGCGATGCATTCAACGATCCTGAACAATTCAAGCGATTTATGTTCGGAATCCGTCTTCATCACTCTTGCCAGGATTCGGAACAGGTGGTAGGTTCGAAGCATCGACGCCCGGCTTCCCGCCGGGGCCGCCAGACAGCACCGACAGGGGGACGACCGTGAGCGATCACCCAGGCTCTTCAGACTCGGGCCTCGACAGGCTGAACTCCTACATCCAGCAGAATCCGATCACGCGAAGACAAGCTCTCAAGGGCGCGGCCGCCTTCGTCGGCCTCGCTGCCCTCGGGCCGTTCGCCGCGGCGTGTGGAGGGTCGGACGAGCCGACGACTTCGCCGTCGGCGGTCGCGTCGCCCAAAAAGGGCGGGCACATTCGCTCGGGCGCCTCCGGGGGCAGCGCCGCCGACTCCCTCGACGTGGCCGTCGCGTACCTAACCGAGCCGCAGATCGCCATGTCCTGGCAGCTGTACGACTCGCTGCTGGGCTTCGACCCCGATCACAAGATGATCTACCTCTTGGCTGAGTCCTACGAGGGGAACGCAGACGCCACCGAGTTCACCGTCCGCCTCAAGCCCGATCTCGTCTTCCACAACGGCAAATCGGTGACTGCCGACGACGTGATCTTCACCATGGAACGCATCCTCGATCCGAAGACGGGCGCCGCTGGAGCAGACCAGCTCCGCGACCTCAGCCCCGGCAACACCAAGAAGCTCGACGATCTCACCGTACGCTTCACGCTGGACAGGCCCAATGCCGTCTTCTGGGAGGCCCTCGCGTTCTTCCCCAACGGGATCGTGCCTGTCGGCTACGCTCCCAAGGGCGAGAACGGCCTCATCGGCACCGGCCCCTGGATCATCGAGAGCTACACCGCGGGCGAACAAGCCGTCTTCAAGCCCAATCCCAACTACTGGGATGTGGGGCCATACGCGGACAAGCTCACGATGGTCCAGTTTAAGGACTCGACAGCGCGCCTGAATGCCCTCCTCGGCGGCACGGTCGATCACATCAGCCTCGTCGAGGCCGGGCAGGCCGAGGTGGTCAAGAACAACGCGGACTTCACGCTGCTGCAGGCCAAGTCGGGCGGCTGGGAGCCGATCACGATGCGCATCGACCAGAAGCCCTTCGACGATGTGCGCGTACGCCAGGCCTTCCGCCTGATTGCCGACCGTCAGCAGATGATCGACCAGGCACTGGCGGGCTACGGCTGGCTCGGCAACGACATGTACGGCCAGTTCGATCCCGGCTATCCCAAGGAGCTGCCGCAGCGTATGCAGGACATCGAGCAGGCAAAGTCGCTGCTCAAGCAGGCCGGTTACGACAACGACCTCTCGGTGACGTTCACCACCTCGGACGCCGTGGGCGCCGGCCAGGTGGCGGCCGCCCAGGTCTTTGCCGAGCACGCCAAGACGGCCGGCGTCAACATCGAAGTCAAGAAGGTCGACGCGAACACGTTCTACGGCGACAACTACCTCAAGTGGATCCTCGCCCAGGACTACTGGGGCACGCGCAACTACCTTCCCCAGACCACGCTCATCACGACACCCCAGGCTCCATACAATGAGACGCACTGGAAAGACGACGAGTGGCAGGCGATCATCGATGAAGCGTTCAGGACCGTCGACGACGCCAAGCGCAACGAGCTTGTCTCCCGTGCCCAGACCATCGAGCACGAGCGGGGCGGACTGCTGATCTGGCAGGGCAACATCCTGCTCGACGCCTACAGCAACAAGCTCGGCGGGGTCATCCCCGACACATGGGGCCAGTCGGCCTGCAAGAACCGCTACAACCTGATGTACTTCAAATGAGGCGCTGATTTCACGATGCTGTGCGAGAGAGGGACCGGCCGGGCGCCTCCAGGCGCCCGGCCGGTCCCTCTCTCTTCGTTCCTTCCCCAATCGCGGCGACATCCGCGGGTCCCCGTCGGCGCTCACCATGATCCCGATGTTGTCGCAGGACGAATCGTCGCCGCCCGAGACGGCGGTGCCGTTGTCGCCATGCGGCGGACGGCATGCTTGGTCCGCCGAGTCGAGGATCAGTATATGATCGCCCGGACGGGACCATGACTCGTGATGAGAGGGAGGCGGTATGGCAACGAAGGCAGCGTTCAAGCAGGAAGAGTGGCAGACCCTGCAATGGGCGGTCAGCGACACGATGACGTACCTTTCGATGGCCAATCCGGGCTTCTGGGACATGTTCAAGGAGGCCAGCGCCGCTACCAAGTTCATCGCCGGGGTCAAGACCGCGGGCGAGAACGATCTGATCCGCGCCCTCGCGGCCGACACCAGAATCAAGCACGACAAGGAACTCTCAGGCGATTCTCGCCACATCGCCGACGGAGTCACGAAGCGTCTACGGGAAGCGGTCGCCATCGTTGCGGAAAAGGCTCCCGAGGATCTGGAAGCCTTCAAGAGTTTCATCCTCGGTGTCGCCACCGCCACGGCCAACGCCGTCGGGGGCATCGGCACAAGCGAGACCGCAGCCATCGAGAAGGTCAAGGCCACGCTCGGCTGAACGAGCCGGAATGGAACGAGAGAGGGGCCGGCCGGCCCCCTTCTCGCCGTCATAGCGCGGAGCACACGGTCGGCCGCATGAGCGTCACGCGGGGTAGACGCGGATCTCTCCCGACTTGACGGAAGCCCAGATCTCGCCTCCGCGGCTCAGTTTCAGGGCATCGGCCGCCTCGTGCGTCACCTCGGCGATCAGCGGCATGTCGCCGCCCACGCTCACGCGAACCCGGTCCCCAGCGATATCGATAACGTCGGCGACGCCGCGCCAGGTGTTGCAGGGAGAGTCTTCGGGACGGGACCGGTACAGCGAGATCGCTGCCGGCTGGATGACGGCGAAGACCTCATCTCCTGCCTCCCGAGCCTCAGGCGCCACCACGCGTCGCCCTTCAGACAGCGAGATCACATCCCCTTCCGCGCGACCACGGAAGAGATTGATGCCGACGAGATCGGCGATGTACGGCGAGCGAGGATGGGCGGTGACATCGCCCGGCGTACCGGTCTGGGTGACGCGGCCCGCCTCCAGCACGACGATCTGATCCGCCAAGGCCATGGCCTCGACCGGATCGTGCGTGACCAAGAGGCAGGTGCCCTCCAGCTCGGAAAGATGACGACACAGCTCCCGTCGCAACTCCGGCCTCGAGGCGGCGTCCAGAGCCGAGAGCGGCTCGTCAAGGAGCAGCAGGCGCGGGCCCGGCGCAAGCGCCCGCGCCAGCGCGACCCGCTGCGCTTGGCCCCCTGAGAGCGCCCGCGGTCGCATACGTCCCGCCGGCTCCATACCCACACGAGTCAGCCACTGCGCCGCGGCGGCACGCGCCTCCCGGCGCGAGAGGCCGCGCGCGCGCAGACCGAAGGCGACGTTGTCGAGCGCCGAGAGATGGGGGAACAGCAGGTGGTCCTGGAAGAGCATGCCGATGGACCGCCTCTCCGTCGGCACGAACACACCGCCCCCGGGGTCGTCCAGAACGACACCATCCAGCTCGACCAGGCCCTGCTCGAGCGACAGCAGGCCGGCGAGGGCGCGCAGCAGGGTCGTCTTGCCGGCGGCGTTGGGGCCCAACAGAACGACGACGTCCCCCGGGGCGATGACGAGCTCGGCGTCGAGGCTGAGCGTCCCTCGCCGCAAGACTACGTGTCCATGAAGTCCCGATGCCATCGTCGTGCGCCGCGCCTACCTGAACGTGAACCAGCGGCGGCGCAACGCCACGAGGATGACGAGCGACACGGCCAGCAGGACGAGGCTGAGGGCCATCGCCGTCTCCGCGTCATTCTGTAGAGCGAGATAGACGGCCAGGGGCAGCGTCTGCGTCGTGCCCGAAAGGTTCCCGGCAAACGTGATCGTCGCGCCGAACTCACCCAAAGCCCGCGCCCAGGAGAGGGCGGCGCCCGCGATGATGGAGGGCACGGCCAAGGGCAGGGTGACCTTGAGAAAGGTTGTCCAGCGGCCGGCGCCGAGGGTGGCGGCCGCGTCTTCATAGCGGCGGCCGCCGGTCCGCAGACCGGCCTCCAGCGTGATGACGAAGAACGGCATTGCGACGAACGCCTCGGCGACAATGGCGCCGGCCGTGGTGAACGGCAGCGTCACGCCCAGAGCATGATAGAGCCACTGGCCGACGAGTCCATTGCGTCCGAAGGCCAGCAGGAGGGCGACGCCGCCGACCACCGGCGGCAGCACCATCGGCATGATGACCAGCGCGCGCACCACGTTTCGCCCACGGAAGGAGACTCGCGCGAGGAGCCACGCGATCGGGATGCCGAAGAGCACGGATATCGCCACTGCCCCGAGCGAACACACCAATGAGAGGCGCAGGGCGGTGAGCACGCCCGGATCCGAGAGATCCGTGAGCAGGGTACGCCATGGGGCGCGAAGGACGACCGCCGCCAGGGGAATCGCGAGAAACGCCACGCCGAGGGCGGCGACGGGGATGAAGCCGGCGGGAGGACGGGCCGAGCGGCGGCGGCGCTCGGCCCCTCTGCCGGGGTCGGCTCGCTCCGGCGTACCTGAGGACAAGGTTACGTCCGGCAGGACGATCCCCGGTTTCGGCAACCTCGTGTCGCCGGCGTCACTCACTGAGAACCATGATCGTCGTTCCCCAGATTCACGCCGTCACTTCGCTGCCGGCGAAATGAAGCCGGCGTCTCGCAAGATCCGCAGGCCCTCGGGCGACAGGACGAGATCCACGAACGCCTGCGCCGCCGTCGCGTTCTCGCTCGCGGAGACGACGGCGATCGGATACCTGGCCCTGATGTTGACGGCGGCGGGAATGGCGACGCCTCCGACCTTGGCTCCGGCGGCCATCACGTCGGTGGCGTACGCGATGCCGGCGTCGGCCTCGCCGAGAGACACCTTGGTGACGACCCCTTTGACGTTGTCCTCCAGCGAGACCGGCTTGACCGACACCCCGGCCGCGGCGAGCACTTCGGACGCATACTTGCCCGCCGGCACCTCCGGCGCGGCGAGCACCACCTTGAGGTCCCTGTCCATCAGGTCGGCCAGGCTATCAATACCCAGGGGATTCCCCTGGGCCACCGCGATCTGCAGACTGTTGCCTGCGAACACGAAGTGTTCGTCGACGAGAGTCCCGACGCTCTGCATCGTTCGCTCGTCGGCCGTCGCCAGAACGTCAGCGGGCGCGTTCTGCTCGAGTTGGGTCGCGAGCTCTTGGCTCCCTGCGAAGTTGAACGTCACGCGCACGCCAGGGTGGTCTTCCATGTACGCGTCGCCGATCGCCGTGAAGGGCCCGGTGAGCGACGCCGCCGCGAAGACGCGAAGCTCCGTCGAAGTGCCCGCCGCTTCGCTTACCGAGCCTCCGCAGCCGGCAAAGCCGAGCAGCATGACCATCGCGGCCGCGAGCTGCACGATGACCCTCCACGCCTGCTGCCGAAGCGGCCGCTCACGTCCGGAATTGGCGGCCGCCGTCACGGGCAGGGCAAAGCCTCGCTGCATGTCCGCCGCTCCTTTCCAAGTGACGGGGAGGTCCGGACGTTTCCGTCCCGGCCCACGACGGCGAGTGTGTCGCCGCCCCACGGTCTGTCCGTGGTACGGCCCGGCGCCCCTGGCGACTGCCGTAGGACGACGGGCTCGGAGGAGGACTCGTTGCGCTGCCGCGACGCTAGCAGCGCCTCGCGGCGGCAGTCAAGTTCACTACAGGTCGCCGGCAGGCCTCTCGTTCAAGCACGACGCCACGACGGACCAGAGTCGGCCCTTCCTGCCATGTCTCGAGCTGTGAGGTGGGATGACAGAAAGGGAAACGGGCCCTGCCGGTCGATGTCCGGCAGGGCCCTTGAGTGTCAGTGTGAAAGCGTGGTGACTAGCGAAGCCAGATCGTGACGCTACGAGCCGCGGCGCCCGGCAGAGTGATCCTCACCGTGCGCTGACCCTTTCCCCACGTGAGGCTGGTCTTCACGCCTTGGTAGTACTTCCCCTTGGCGGCGCTGTACTTCACCGTCTTGGGGCCGTAGATGGTCTTGCCGTAGCTGGTCACCCGGATCTTGGGCGCCACGTTGGTGACGACCTTGCCGTCATTGGTGCGTACCACGAACGCCACTGGGATGGTCGTGCCCCGAGTGAACTTCCTTGGATCGGCCGTCCGCAGCGGTTTGGCCGGCACGCTGATCTTGTAGCCCCAGACGGTCAGCTGACCGTTGACGTACGTGATCGTGTAGTTGCCGAGGCCCGTGCCGACGGCGTCGCTGGGAATGGTGGAGTAGGTGCCGAAGGCGGCGTTCTTGGCAGCGCCGGTGCTCTGCAGGGTGAGGCTCGTAACGGCGTCAGCGGCCTTGAGCCCATGGGGCGTGAATTCCGTGCCGCTGAAGACCAGTGTGGTACCGAACAGCTTTTTCACTTTGCCGGCTGTGATCGCCAGCGCGGCCGGCGTGATGTCGGCGAAGCCGCTGGTCTCGCCGGCTGCCAGCTCGTAATTGCCGGCGTCCGCGCCCATCAGGCTGAGCCCGCTGACGGCGATTGCCTTGTCCGTGCCCACGCTCGCGCTGCTGAAGGTGGCGCTTGCGTGCTGGATCGACAGCAGGTCGCCGGCGAGCTTGTCGGTCGTGAACTGGACGGTTGCCGTCGTCTTGCCGTCATACACCTTGTCGACGCCGACGGCCGTAACGTCCAGGGTGCGCGCCGCGATGTCGGCCTTCAGGCCTGGCGCCGTCAGGCTGTAGTTGCCGGCGTCGGCGCCGCTGAGGGTGAGGCCGCTGACGCTGACCGCGATGTCGTTGTCGACGTCCACGGCGGCGAAGGCGCCCGCGGCCGCTGAGGCGTCGAGCGTGACGTCGTCGTCGCCGATCGCGCCGACCAGGGCGGCGACGGTGAAGTCGACGGTCGCGTCGTCGTCGCCGTCATAGGTCTTGTCGGCGGCGGTCGCGCCGCTCACGGTGAGAGCCTTGGCGATGATGTCGGCGGTGTCGCTGGGGGCCGTCACGGTGTAATTGCCCGCGTCGACGCCCTTGAGGGCCAAGCCACTCAACGTAACCGAGATGTGCGTGCCGACGGTGGCCACGGCGAAGTGGGCTTCTACGGCCGAGGAGTCGAACGAGACGTCGTCCCCGGGGACCGCGCCGGCCAGGGCCGTGTAGTTCACCGCGGCGTTTGTGGTGCCGTCGTAGGTCTTGTCGAGAGCGGTCACCTCGGTCAGGGTAAGGGACTTGGGCGTGATGTCGGCCTTCAGGACGGGCGCCGTCAGGCTGTAGTTGCCGGCGTCGGCGCCGCTGAGGCGTCGAGCGTGACGTCGTCGTCGCCGATCACGCCGACCAGGGCGGCGGCGGTGAAGTCGACGGTTGCGTCGTCGTCGCCGTCATAGGTCTTGTCGGCGGCGGTCGCGCCGCTCACGGTGAGGGGCTTGGCCGTGATGTCGGCCGTGGCACTCGTGGTGGTGTTCGCGAGTGTGTACTTGCCGGCGTCGGCGCCTGCAAGCGTGATGCCGGCCACCGAAACGGTCTTGTCTTCGCCGGCCTCGGCGGTCTCGAAGACTGCACTGGCATGCCCAAACGTCACTGCATCGCCAGGGGCCACACCGGAGCTGGAGAGAAGGACAGTGGCGGCCGTCGTGCCGTCATAGACCTTGTCATCGGCCGTCGCGGTCACAGTGAGTTGCACCGGCGCCGGCGTGAAAGAGACTGTGATGCGGATGAAGTCGACGGTGGCCGTCTTGGCACGGGTCGTGTTCGCGTTCTGCACCTGAAGCGCAACACCAAAATCGGCGGAATTGACGTCTTCTACGCCCCACGTCGCGCCCCAGAGAGCGGAGGCACCCCCGTAGCTCTGCGTCGCCAGCGTCGCTCTCGGCCAGTCCGTCCCCGTCACGGCCAGGTTGTTGCCGACAAGCGTCGATCCATCCTTGGTGAGCCTGACCACGGCGTCACGGATGAGTGGGGATTGCCCACCGGAACTATGCCGGCTGATCTCCACCTGAATGCCATCGATCGTGGCTCCGTCAGGAATAGCGAAGCCAAAGTCCTTCACAAGGAGGTAGTAAGACATGCCTCCCTGGCTCGAGATATCGGTACACGTGGCGTAGTTCGTATCGACGGCGTCGACATTGGCGGGGGTCGCCCAGGCGAGATCTCCGGCTGCAGGACTGTTGACGCTCGTTCCGGTGCCGTAGCGCGGGCCGCTCGTTGCCGCGAACGCGGACGCCGGCAAGACGCAGATGGCCAGGATTGCCACGAGCAAGAACACGAAGCGGCGACCCGTCATCGGCTGATTCCTTCCGTTTCGCGCGAGGAGCGCGCTCGGCAACTCGTTTCCATGAAGAACCCCCTGTTTGAAATGAGCCTGGGATACGGTCTGACTACTTCTCCGCCATGGACGGGAGTCCTCGCGCGCGGGGCGTCCATGAGACCGACGCAATCATGCACATGGCATCAAGCGCGAGGGGTAAACGTCGCAAGGGAGTCCGGGATCTACGCGAAACTGGGGCAGAAGGGCCCCGGCTGCAGTGTTGGCCGGGGCCCTTATGGTGGTGGACTTGAAGTCGGGCTCAGCTTTGGCTGCCTCCGACCTCCTGCAGCTTCTCCAGGATGCGATCGAGGCTGAAAGAAGCCGGCTTCTGTCGCGGCGGGAACTCCCTGAACTCCTGGATGGCCTCGGCCACGACCGCCTGAGCCGGGACGATCATGTAGATGCGGTCGATCATCCAGTCATAGTACGTGTTTGAATCCGTCAGCGCCCGCTCGAACGGGTCGCGCCTGAGATTGACGATCTTCGGCGCGCGCAGCTCGACGAACGGCTCCAGCCACAGGGCGAGCTGATGCGCGCGCTGCTCTTTGAACACGAACTTCCAGTCGCCGATCCGCAGAGCCACGAGCTCGGCGTCGTCGTTGACATAGAAGAACCTGTCGCGGGGACACTCCTGCGTCTCGCCCGCAAGGTAGGCGTTCATGTCCTTGCCGTCGAGGATGACGTTGAACGTCTTGCCGTTGACCTCATGGCCGGCTCTGCACTTCTCCGCGATCGCGGGCTCGCCCGCCGCCGCCAGAAAGGTCGTCAACATGTCCTGATGAGCGACGATGCCGTTGAGCGTCACCCCGGCCTGCCACTTCGCCGGCCAGCGCAGGAACGCCGGGACGCGGTAGGCGCCCTCCCAGTTGCTGTTCTTCTCGGAGCGGAACGGCGTGATCGCGGCATCCGGCCAGGAGTTGTAGTGCGGGCCGTTGTCGGTCGAGTACATGACGATCGTGTCCTCGGCGATGCCGAGCTCGTCGAGCTTGTCGAGGA
>CAZHMG010000044.1:0-19593 GCA_964533575.1 uncultured Thermoleophilia bacterium
TCATCGCCGATGACGGATTGGCCACCGGCGCAACCAGGCGGGCGGCGATCACAGCCGTCAAAGCCCAAGACCCGGACACGATCACGGTCGCCGTACCAGTAGCCTCGAGGGAGGCACGAGACGCCATTGGGAGCATGGTGGATGAGATGGTCTGCCCAACCGTCCCCGAGCCCTTCTGGGGAGTCGGAGCGTGGTACGACGACTTCACACAGACGAGCGACAGCGATGTGACGCGACTGCTTGCTGCGGCGCACGCCGGGGATGAGGACGTCCGAAGAGCGTCGTGAGCGGCGCCGGAGACACTGCAGCGAGCAGCCTGGTGTTGCCAGCGGGCACTGTCCGCCTCCACGGTGACTTGACGTTGCCCCAAGGCGCCTCGGCGCTCGTCATGTTCGTCCACGGCAGCGGCAGCAGCCGTCTCAGCCCGCGCAATCGAGCCGTCGCCGGCAGCCTGCAGCTTGCCGGGCTCGCGACGCTGCTCTTCGACCTGCTGACGCCCGAGGAGGAAGAGATCGATGAGCGGACGCGCCATCTTCGCTTCGACGTGGAGCTCTTGGGGGCAAGGACGATCGCCGTGACGGACTGGCTTCTCGAGCAGGCTCTTCCAGGTATCGCGACCATCGGCTACTTCGGCGCCAGCACGGGGGCGGCGGGGGCGCTCATCGCCGCAGCCGAACGGCCGGAGACGACCGGAGCAGTAGTGTCGCGTGGCGGCCGCCCAGATCTGGCCGCCGGCGCGTTGCCACGGGTCATGGCTCCGACGCTCCTCATCGTCGGGGACCGGGACGAGGTCGTCCTCGAACTGAACAGGACGGCGCTTGCACAGCTGGTCGGGGCTCAAGAGAAGGAGCTGGTGGCCGTGCCCGGCGCCACGCACCTCTTTCCCGAGCCCGGGGCCCTTGAAGAGGTCGCCAAGCTGGCGGGAAACTGGTTCGCGAGGCATATGACGCGGTGAAATGCGTGCCTGTTCAACGGCTGACGAACGCAGCCGACCGATATGATGCAGCGATGAACGCCGCCAGCCACACCGACACACCAACCGGGGCGCCCGTGGCACGGGCGGCCACGGGAAGCGGCCGATGAGGATCATCGGCGGGCGGTGGCGGGGGCGGTC
Source organism: uncultured Thermoleophilia bacterium (assembly GCA_964533575.1). Classification (GTDB taxonomy): domain Bacteria; phylum Actinomycetota; class Thermoleophilia; order UBA2241; family UBA2241; genus CAIXSE01. Next base: position 1,115 of record CAZHMG010000044.1, read on the forward strand.
GCTGGTCGCGCCCCGTGGCCACGCCACCCGGCCGACATCGGACAAGGTGCGAGAAGCGATATTCGCAGTGCTCGGAGCGCTGCCGGAAACGCACCTGACCATCAGCACGAAGCCCGCCTTCGACGGGCCGCTCGCAGGGCACGTCGTCCTCGACGTCTTCGCCGGCAGCGGCGCGCTCGGACTGGAGGCGCTCTCGAGGGGCGCCGCGACGTGCACGTTCATCGAAAAGAGCCGGGCGGCGCTGCAGGCTTTGCACGCCAACCTCGAACAGCTGGGCATAGGCTCCGCCGGCAGTAACGGCCGCACGCGTTCGCCGTCAACCGCCGAGCATGCGCGTGCACGCGTGCTCGGCGCGGACGTCCTGCAGGCACTGCAGGCTGACGCCCTCAAGGGCTCGCGCTATACTCTGCTGTTTGTGGACCCCCCGTATGACCAGTATGAGGGGGTCGAGCCGGCGCTGATGAGCTGCCTGACGCCACTGCTCGCTCCAGCGGCCGTGATCGTCGTCGAGACGGCCGCGCGCACGCGGCCGGCGATGCCATGGAGAGTGGCGCGGGAGAAGCGCTACGGCGATACGCTTGTCACTTTTCTCGTGGCGGAAGGCCTGCATGATGCGGAAGGAGTTGCCGACAATGACGGTGAACCGAGTTGAGCCCCGGAGCTTTGCCTGATGCCCGGCAATGTCACGGCCATCTGCCCGGGGACGTTCGACCCGGTCACCGTAGGGCACCTGGACATCATTGTTCGCGGCGCCGCCAAGTTCGGCCGCGTCATCGTCGGCCTCATCGACCATCCGCAGCGAAAATCGCCGCTCTTCTCGCCGGCCGAACGCGAGGCGTTTCTGCGAGAGGCTCTCGCGGCGCACGACAACGTCGTTATCGACCGCTTCAACGAACTGGTGGTCGATTTTGCCCGGAGATGGGACGCCCAGGTGATTCTCAAGGGATTGCGCGCCATCTCGGACTTCGAGTACGAATTCTCTATGGCGCAACTGAATAGGAGGCTGGCGCCTGACATCGAAACAGTATTCATGATGGCCTCGCCCGAGCACAGTTATCTCAGCTCGAGCGGGGTCAGGGAGATTGCTGCCTTCGGAGGTTCCGTGGCCGACCTCGTGCCGCCAGCCGTGGCACGCCGTCTCGCGGAGATGTTCCCGACGCGCGCGTAGACTACCAAGGGGGTTACCGATCACCATGGACGTCCTCGTTCTCATTGACAAGCTCGACGACATCATTCACAACGCACGTTCGGTCCCGCTCACGGACAACGTCATGTTCGATCGTGAGGAGATCTACGACATCCTCGACCAGATGCGCTCCACGATCCCAGAGGAGATCAAGCAGGCCCGCTGGATCGTCAAGGAGCGCCAGGAAATGCTGGCGGAGGCGAAGCAGGAGGCCGAGCGCATCCTGGCCGAGGCTCAGGAGCGCTCCGACCGGCTCGCCTCAGAGACAGAGATCGTGCGTCTCGCCGAGCGGAACGCCCAGCAGATCATGGAAGACGCGCGGGAGCGCGAGCGGGCGACGCGTCTCGGCGCCGAAGACTATGCGGACGAGGTGCTCGGAAACCTGGAGATGAACCTCGAGAAGTTCATCGCCGCGGTGCAGCGTGGCCGTCAGCGTCTGCAGGGGCGCGGCTCGGACGATCTGCAGCCGTGAGATCCAACTCCTGCGCACGGTCGACGGCCGGGTTCCATGCGCCGATTTGACATCCGTTCGCTGCGTTTCGACGACTCCGGCGAAGCGTGGCGCAAGCTTCCGGTCGAGGTCGCCCCGTTCGTGTTCGGCGGTGTCGACTACGAGGTCCCGGGCGGCATGGTTGACGTGGACCTGACTGCGGGACGGGTGGGCGGGAACGTGACGCTCATCGCCGAGTTCGTGACCTCCGTGACCGGTCCCTGCCAGCGCTGCCTGGGGGAGGCGGCGATCCCAGTCAACGTCCGCGCCGTGGAGTACGTGCGTCACGGTGAGTCTGAGGTCGATGATGAAGACGATGGCGAGGCAGGGTACGTCAGCTCCAGCACGCTCGAGCTGGACCGCTGGGTTCGCGATCTCATCGCTGAGGCCCTGCCCGACAAGCTGCTCTGCACAGAGGGGTGTCTCGGGCTGTGCCCGGTCTGCGGAGCGGATTTGAACGCCGATCCCGAGCACCGTCACGAGGCCGCGCACTAGCGCCTCGTGTGGTACAGTTCGCTGTCTGTCTGATTCGAGGAGACTCACCATGCCCGTACCCAAGAGAAAAATGTCGCAATCCAAGCGCGACAGCCGCCGTGCCCAGCAGAAGCTAAGCGTCGACACGGCAAGCGTTTGCCCGCAGTGCAAGAGCCCGAAGCTTCCTCATCGCGCCTGCACCAACTGCGGCACCTACAAAGGCCGCGAGGTAATCGTCCTCGACACCGAGTAAGCGCTCCGGGTCCCCCTTGCCCAAGTCCCTCTACATCGCCTGCACCCAAGCTGGCGGCGGCAAGACGGCCGTCGCCGCGGGACTCTGCATGGCGCTGCAACAGCGCGGACTGCGTGTCGGCTACTTCAAGCCCGTGGGCACGGCCTCGTCCGCGGACGAGGCGCACGACCTGCCTCAGGTCGATGAGGACGCGCGCTTCGTCGCCGCCCTTCTGGGTCTCGACGACGACCCGTCCGACGTCTCTCCGGTGGTGCTCGACGAGGACGCACTGCACGACGTCTTCGAGGCGTCCGGCACAGATCCCATGAACCGCGTGGCGGAGGCGTACGAACGCATCCGCCGCGACAAAGACATCGTCGTCTGCGAGGGTCTCGGCGAAATCTGGCAGGGGCGTTTCCTGCGGGCCAGCGGCGCCGACATCGTCGCGCGACTGGATCTCATGACCCTGCTCATCGCCAAGTTCGCAGGAGCGCGGTTGCTCGATGACGTGCTCTACGTGAAGGAGGCGCTGAAGCAGCGCCTCCTCGGTGTGCTCTTCAACATGGTGCCGGAGTCACGGCTCGACCTCGTCCGGGAGCAGTACGTGCCACTGCTCGCGGAAGCAGGCGTCGCGAGCTACGGTATCATGGCAAACAACCCCAATCTCGCCGCCGTCTCTCTCGGCCAGTTGGTGACCGCCCTCGGCGGCACGTACCTCTGCTGCGAAGACAGGGCGGACGAGCTCGTCGAGACCTACATGATAGGGGCGATGAATCCGGCCCACGCCCTGCACTACTTTCAGCTCACACCGAAGAAGGCTGTCGTGGTCGGAGGCGACCGCACGAAGATCATCCTCAGCGCGCTCGACACGCCCACGGTGGTCGTCGTCCTGACCGGCAGCTATGTGCCCGAGGAATCCGTTCTGGCGCGCGCCAGAGAGCGCGGGGTCGCCCTCGTCTCGGTTGCAGGCGACACAGTCAGCGCATCCGACGGGCTGCGTCACCTCTTCGGGCGCATGCGAGTTCGTGAACACGCCAAGGTCGAGCTGGCGGCGACACTCGTCGCCGAGTCCCTCGACCTCGATCGTTTGCTCGCCGACCTCGAGGCCTGATCCGGCCCTCCGTGCTGCGCTACACCTCACCGCATGAGGTCACCGATGCCTGGAGTGCTCGCGCCGGAGAACGAAGCGTGCGCATCGCTGTCGACGCCGCTGGTGGCGACAATGCTCCGGACGAAGTCGTCAAGGGCGCCGCGCTGGTCGCCGACGAGCAGTTGCACGTCGTCCTCGTCGGCGACGCGGCGCGTCTGCACAGCCTTGTGGGCGGTGCTCCGCACATGTCCGTGGTCCATGCACCTGACGTCATCGGCTACGACGAGGAGCCGGCCCATGCGGCACGCGCCAAGACACAGTCGAGCATCGTGGTCGGGTTGCGTCTCGTCCGTGAGGGCCAGGCGGACGCCTTCGTCTCGGCCGGCAACACCGGGGCCGTGGTTGCCGGCAGTGTCCTTCACGTCCGGCGTATCAAGGGCGTTTCTCGTCCTGCCATCTGCACGATCATCCCGTGCATCCCTCGTCCCATCGCCTACCTCGACGCGGGCGCCAACGCCGAATGCCGGTCGGAGCATCTCCTGCAGTTCGCCGTGATGGGCCAGGCCTTCGCCACTGAGGTCATGGGCCTCTCCGAGCCTCGTGTGGGCCTTCTCTCGATCGGCGAGGAGCCTTCCAAGGGAACCCCCGTGGTCATCGAGGCGCATCGTCTTCTGTCCGCCGATCCCCGCGTCCACTTCTTCGGCAACGTCGAGGGCCGCGACATCATGAATCGCGTCGTCGACGTCGTCGTCACGGATGGCTTCACCGGAAATGTCGCGCTCAAGGCGCTCGAAGGCACGGCCAAGGCGATCCTCCAAACGCTCCGCGCCACGATCGATACGTCATTCGCCACCAAACTGGGTGGGCTCCTGCTCAGGCGCGATCTGCTGCGGATGAAGGCAGCTCTCGACCCGGAGGAGTACGGCGGCGCGCTTCTCATCGGCATGAGCGCGCCCGTCGTGATCGCCCACGGCAACTCGCGGGCGACCGGCATCGCCAACGCCATACGTCAGGGCCGCCGAGGCGTGGTCAGCCAGCTCCAGCCCACGATCACGCGTGAGCTCGGGAGCCAGACTTTCTCGACCTCTGCGCATTGTGTAGACTCTCGCGAAACTCACCTGGAGGTTGATCGATGACGCGCGAAGAGGTGTTCGAGCAGGTCAAGACCATCCTTGTTGACACGCTCAGCGTCGACGAAGACAAGGTCACGACGTCGGCCCGCTTCCAGGAGGACCTCGAGACCGATTCCCTCGACCTCGTGGAGCTGGTCATGACGATGGAAGAGGAGTTCGGCATCAAGATCAGCGACGAAGAGGCCGCCGAGATCAAGACCGTTGGCGACGCCGTCGATTTCGTCATGCAGCGGGCCGACGCGTAGCGGACGTCCCCTGGTGAGCGGCGAGGGGAGGCTTCCCGTGATGCGGGAAGCGTCCCCTCGCCGCCGTTCTGAGGCAGACTCGTGACTCATCGACTGCTTGCCCTGGCTGATCAGCTCGATCAGACCGCCGTGCAGCAAGTGTTCACGCATACATCCTGGGCGGCCGCTCGCGCCGAGTCGTACGAAAGGCTCGAGTTTCTCGGCGACAGCGTCCTCAGCCTCTGCATCACCACAGAGTTGTATCGCCGTTTCCCCGACCTGACCGAAGGGCAGCTCGCCCGGTTGCGGGCCTATGTGGTGAGCCGCGCCACGTGCGCCAGGGTTGCCGTCAGACTGGGACTGGGAAAGCGCCTTCGCGAGCACGCCGGGGAGGGCCGGGAGGGCAGCGAGGCAGGAGTCCTCGAGTCGAACCAGAACGTTCTCGCCGACCTGACCGAGGCTCTGATAGGCGCCACGTACCTGGCCTTCGGGTTCGAGACAGTGCGGCCCGCTGTCGTCGAGGTCTTCAACGAGCACATCCGCTACGCGGTTCACAGCTACATCGATTACAAGACTGAGCTACAGGAACACCTCGCGCGCGATGGCCGCTCCGTGAGGTACGACGTCGTGGCCTCCACGGGTCCGGCTCACGATCGCGAGTTCGACATCCAGGCCCGGATAGGGGATGAGGCAGTGGGCCGGGGCGTCGGCAGCAGCAAGAAGCGAGCGGAACAGCTTGCCGCCCGCGAGGCCTTGAGCGAGCTTCGTGCCCGCGAGCTCCGGCCCGGCCAACAGCGCCCAAGACGGGCCCGCACGGCCCAGGAGAGAGACTGATGTACCTCAAGGCGCTTCGCCTGAAAGGCTTCAAATCATTCGCCAGGCAGACGTGCTTGCTCTTCGAGCCCGGTGTAGGGGTCATCGTCGGCCCGAACGGCAGCGGCAAGAGCAACCTCGCCGACGCCGTCATCTGGGCCTTGGGGGAGCAGAGTCCGACCAGTCTGCGCAGCGGCTCGATGCAGGACGTCATCTTCGCCGGCAGCGACGGTCGCCGGCCCCTCGCCGGCGCGGAGGTCGAGCTCACGTTCGACAACGCCGACGGCTCACTCCCGCTGCCTTCGGACGACGTGAGCGTCATGCGCCGCGTGACGAGAGACGGCGCGTCACAGTACTTCATCAATCATTCGGCCTGCCGCTTAACGGATTTGGTCGAACTGCTGGCCCCCCTCGGGCTCGGCAAGGAGTTGCACTCCATCATCGGCCAGGGCAAAGTCGAGGCGTTCCTCGCCGGTAAGCCGGAGGACAGGCGCGCCCAGATCGAGGAGGCGGCTGGGCTGGGCGCGTTCAAGCGCCGGCGCGAGCGGGCCGAGCTCAAGATGCGCGAGGTGCGCCGGAACCTGGAGCGGGTGGCGCTGCTCGAACGGGAGGTGGGCGCCCAGCTTACTCCTTTGCGCCGGCAGGCCACGGCGGCCGACCAATTGGCTGCGCTCGAGAGCGAGATGGGCCAGATGCGCGGGCGACTGCTCACCGGATCCATCTTCGCCTTGGACGGGGAGCTGCGGGATCGGCGCGATGAGCTTGCCGCGCTCGATGGAAGACGGCTGCACGGCGAGGAAGGCCTTGCGCTGGTCGCAACGGCTCGCGGCAGGGAGGAGGAGGCGTTCGCCCGCCGTCTCGCCGAGCGTGAGCGGCGTGCCCAGCGATTGCTCCGCGCTCGCATGATGGAGACGCGCCTCGAGACGGGTCGGCGACTCACCGAACAGCGACTGCGGCTCGCCACGGAAATGGAGCGCGCCTTCGAGGCCGAGCGTCAACGCCTGCTCCACGAACTGGCCGGCTCATCGCTGGAGCCGGACGGCGACGAATCGTCCGTGGCGGAGCAGCACCTCGAGGCCGAGGTTGAGACGGCGCTCGCGGCGCATACCGATGCCACAGCCAGACTGCACGGCGCCCGGGAACTGCTCTCGACGCGGCGCTCGGCCCTGAACCGCATGACGCTCGAGCGCGAGAGCGCGCTTGCTGCCGCGGCCCGCCTCGAGCGCCGTCAGGAGGCGCTCTCCGAGGAGGAGCTTCATCTTCGGGCGCAGAAGCGCCATCTGACCGATGAGGCAGCCGAAGCAGAGAGCGCCGAGGCCGGCGCAGAGGCCACGACCATGGCGGCCGCAGCCGATCTGCGGAGCGCCACCGAAGCTGCGGAGGCCGCGGCACGCGAAGCAGCACTGGCTGCCGGCGGCGCTGCCGAAATCGAGGGCCGGCACCAGGCGACGGCCTTTGCTGCCCGCGCCGCAGCGGCAGAGATTGAGCACCTTCGCGCTGCGCTGCGTGACATCGAGGACGTCGATCACGACGTGCTCTCGGTGGCGAAGGCGTATCCGGGCGCTGTTCCGCTCGCAGAGGCATTGAACTGCGTGCCGGGGTACGAACGTGCTCTCGCGGCAGCGCTGTCGCAAGCGACGGGAGCTCTCGCCGTGCCGACAGAAGTCGATCACTGGTCCCTGTTCGGGGCGCTCAGGGACGCCGGCATCGGCCTTGTCCGCCTCGTGGTCGGCCGGGCGGACGTGCGGCGCCCGCCCGTGTTCCCGGGGTCCGTCCCCCTTCTGACGAAGGTGGACACCGGCGGCCGCGACGAGCTCGAGCGGGCGCTCGCCGACGTTGTTCTCGTGGACGACCTGCGGGCGGTGCCCGACAGCTTCCCCGGGCTGGCTGTCACGCGTGACGGCGCCTTCTACCGGCCCCTTGCCGGGCAGATGGGCCTTGCAGGGGGACTTCCAGCCGCCCTGCTGCTTGAACGCAGGGCGGCGCTCACGCGCCTTCAGCACGAGCTCGACGACCTGGAACGCAGCATGACCGGCGACGAGCTCGCGCTGGCGGCCGCGCGGCAGCGCAGCCAGGAGGCCGCCGATGCCAGTGCCTCGGCGGCGGCGGCCGAGCAGATCGCGCGGGCCGCAGCAGACACGGCCGGACGGGGGCTGGCCGCGGTGCGAGCCCGACGGCGAGATCTCGAGATGGCGATTGCCCGTACCGAGCCGGCCATCGAAGCGATCGCGGGCGAGCGAGCCGAGATTCGAGCCGCGGCGGAGTCAGCCGGCAGCGAGGCGGCCGAAGCGCTGTTCCATGCCGAGAGGTTGCGGCCTGATCATGAGGCCGCCGAGGCCGAGGTCGTGGCTGCCGAGGAGGCATGCGCCGAGTCGCAGACGTTCTTCACGCGCCGCCGCGTGGAGCTGGAGGAGCGCCGCGCGGCGGCGCAGCGGGCCGCGGCGCGGCTGGAGGCGACGCGTCGGCACGTGGCCGTCGCCCGCGCACGTCTCGAGGAGCTGGAGGCGCACCTCACCGACCTGCCGCGTGTCCGCGCGCTCTGCGCGTCGCTTTCGACACGCATTGCCGCCGTACGCAGCCACACTGCCGGCCTCATCGGGGAGCTGGAGCCTGCCGAGCAAGCCGAGACGGAGGTGAACCGGACCGAGTTGCGCGCGCTGGCGGACCGTGAGGCCGCACTGCGGCAGGAGCTTGACGACGTCTCCGAGCGCCGCGTCACGGTTCAGGTGGCGCTGACACGCCTCGAGGATCGCCGCCAGGAGTTGGCGGTTGCCCTCGAAGCGGTCAGCGAGCGCACAGAATGCGCCGGCTTCTCGCCTCCCGCCGATGATGCGGAGGAACAGTCGCTGCACGAGCGACTCGACCGCCTCGGGCGGCGCCGAGATCGCCTCGGCCCCGTCAACCCTCTGGCGGCCGAGGAGTGCGCGGAGCTCGACGAGCGCGCGGGCTTCCTGCGCGAGCAGCGTCGCGATCTCGAGCAATCGGTCCGCGATCTCGAGCAGCTCATCCAGGACCTGACCGGCCGCGTCGACGCCGAGTTCGCTGAGACCTTCGCCGCGGTACGCGAGCAGTTCACGCACATGGTAGCTGTGCTCTTCCCCGGCGGGCGCGGCTCGCTGGATCTGGTGGAGCCGAGCGAGAAGAACGGACCCGGCGGCGTCAGCGTCCAGGTGAAGCCTGCCAAGAAGCTGGGTCAGCGCCTGCAGCTCCTGTCCGGCGGCGAGCGCTCGCTTGTGGCCATTGCCTTCCTGATGGCGCTCGTCCTGGCTCGCCCCAGCCCGTTGTACATTCTGGACGAGATCGAGGCGGCTCTCGACGACGTCAACATCGGCCGCCTCGTTCAGTTGCTGCGGGAGTATCGCGAGCGCACGCAGTTCATCGTCATCACCCACCAGAAACGGACGATGGACGCGGCCGACGTACTGTACGGCGTGACTATGGGGCCGGACGGGGCGTCCCAGGTGGTCAGTGCCCGGATGGCCGAGGCGGCGATCGAACGCGAGTCACGACCCCGGCGGGAGCCCAAGTGAGCCGGGCCCACGACGACCCGGCATAAAGGAGCGACATGGAGTGGCACGAGGTCTTCGACGGCGTCGAAGTCGAGCAGGTACCGGAAGTGGTCATCGCCGAGGAGGCGGACGAGCGCGCAGGTCTGTTCATGCGCCTGCGCAAGAATCTCGGCAAGGCGCGAACGGCCATGCGGGAGCAGCTCAAGGCGACCGTCTATCGGCCTGTCGATAAGGAACTGTACGAGCAGATTGAAGAGGCGCTGATCAGCGCGGACGTGGGGATGACTCGGGCTGTCGAGATCGTGGAGCAGCTGGAGGACAGATGTCTCATGAAGCAGATCAGCGACCGCGAGCGTTGTCTCGATGAGCTCGCCGACGTCATCGCCGACATTCTTCGACCGCAGGAATCCGAACAGCAGAGGATCGATGTGACCGGTCAGCCGGCGGTGATCTTCATGGTCGGCGTCAACGGCGCCGGCAAGACGACCACCATTGGCAAGATTGCCTGGCGCCTCAAGGAGCTGGGCAAGACTCCCCCCATGGTGGCCGGGGACACATTCCGCGCCGCCGCAGTCGAACAGCTCACCGAATGGGCGGAGCGCGTCGGCTGCGACATCGTCAAACAGGAGCAGGGCGGCGATCCCGCCGCCGTCGTCTACGACGGGCTTGCGGCGGCGCGCTCGCGGGGCGCCGACGTCGTGCTGATCGACACCGCCGGACGACTTCATACCCAGGTCAATCTGATGCGTGAACTGGAGAAGGTTCACCGGGTGATTCAGAGCCAGATGCCCGGCGCACCGCACGAGACGCTCCTCGTGATCGACGCCACGACCGGTCAGAACGGTCTGCGCCAGGCTCAGCAGTTCCAGCAGGCCGTCGACGTCAGCGGCGTGGTGCTCACCAAGCTCGACGGCACCGCCAAGGGAGGCATCGTCGTCGCCATTCACCAGGCGCTCGGCATACCGATCAAGCTGGTGGGCGTCGGTGAGCGACTGGAGGACCTGCGGCCGTTCGAAGCGGACATCTTCGCCCGAGCGATCTTCGGCGGCGCCGACGACGATGAGGTGGACGACTGAGTCTGCCTCTCTCCACCGAGCGCCTCGTCATCCGCCCTTATCGCCATGAGGATCTGGGGGCAGTCGTCCAGATCGTGACTGACCCCGAGGTGTTCTGGTGGCTGAGCCGGCCCTTGGATGAAGAAGGCGCCTGGCGCTGGCTCGAGCACGAGATGAGCGTGGTCGAGGCGGGCGGCGACGGCACCTACGCCGTAGTCCTCGCCGGAGAGAACGTCGTGATCGGCGGCATCGCTCTGAAGCGCCGCGAACTCGATTCCGGGGTCGAGTTTGAGCTCGGCTATCATCTCGGCCGGCGCTGGTGGGGAAGAGGCTACGCAACCGAGGCTGGGCGGGCCATGCTCGACGAGGCCCGCGCTCGCGGTCTCACCCGGGTGGCCGCCTTCATCCATCCCGACAACTGGCGCTCCCAGAAAGTTGCCGAGCGCCTGGGGATGAGGCTTGAGAGGCAGATAGAGTGGGCCGGCCTGCCCCACGACCTCTGGAGCAGGCTCCTTTAGCGGCCCAGGCCCCGAATCCGCTTCAGCGTCAGGGCCCTCCAACCTCGTGCTACCATAGGAAGCCATCCGTGAACCGATCCGGGACCAAGTGATGTTCGAAACGCTCACAGACCGTCTCCAGGGCGTTCTGCAGACCCTCAGGGGCCACGGAAAGCTCAGCGCAGAAGAGATCGACATAGCCATGCGCGAGATCCGCCTGGCGCTGCTCGAGGCCGACGTCAACTTCAAGGTGGTGCGCGACTTCGTCGCCCACGTGAAGGAGCGATCCTTGGGCGCCGAGGTCATGGAGAGCCTCACGCCGGCGCAGCAGGTCGTCAAGATCGTCAACGAGGAGCTCGTCGCTCTCATGGGCAGCGCCGACTCGAAGCTCGTGTTCAGCGGTCACGCGCCGACCATCGTCCTGATGGCTGGCCTCCAAGGCTCAGGCAAGACGACGACGTGCGCCAAGCTTGCCCAGTTGCTCAAGAAGGAGGGCAAGCGCCCCGTCCTCATCGCGGCCGACATCTACCGGCCCGCGGCCATCGACCAGCTGCGCACGCTCGCAGGGCAGGTCGATGTCCCCATTTACGCGCCTGGCGCCGACATCAATCCGGTCGATATCGCCAGTGACGGGGTCGCGTACGCGCGCCTGCATGGGGATGTCGCCGTCATCGACACGGCTGGTCGTCTGCATGTCGACGAAGAGCTCATGAACGAGCTGGTGCAGATTCGCGACGTCGTGAAGCCGCACAACATCCTGCTGGTCGTCGACTCCATGACAGGTCAGGACGCCGTGAACGCGGCAGAGGAGTTCCGCCGGCGCATCGACCTGGACGGCGTGGTCCTCACGAAGCTCGACGGCGATTCTCGCGGTGGCGCCGCCCTCAGCGTTCGCGCCGTCACCGGCAAACCCATCAAGTACGTCAGCACGGGTGAGAAGATGGGCGATTTCGACCTCTTCCACCCGGATCGCATGGCTAGCCGCATCCTCGGTATGGGCGACATGCTGTCGCTGATCGAGAGGGCGGAGCTGGCCGTCGACGAGAAGCAGGCGAAGGCGATGGAGGCGCGTCTGCGACGCGCCGAGTTCACCTTCGACGACTTCCTGGAGCAGCTCAAGCAGGTGCGTAAGATGGGCTCTCTGTCCAGCATCATCGGGCTACTTCCCGGCATCCCGGGGATGAAGGAGCTCAAGAACGCCAAGGTCGACGATCACCAGCTCAACCGCGTCGAAGCCATGATCTTCTCCATGACCGCGCAGGAACGTCGCCACCCCGACATCATCGACGGCAGCAGGCGGCGGCGCATCGCTCGCGGCAGCGGTACGACGGTGCAGGACGTCAATCAACTGCTCAAACAGCATCGCGAGATGCAGAAGATGATGAAGGCGCTGTCGAGCGGCAAGATGAAGGGGTTTCGCCTGCCCGGCATGAACGGGTAGAATAGCGAGCCTCGCCCCGCTCGGGGCGCGAAACGAGCATGCACCGCTGCCGGCGCCGGCGCCGCAGCGACGTTCTCTCACCCTAAGGAGGGTCTGCAAGGTGGCAGCGCGAATGAGATTGACTCGAGTTGGCAGCACGAAGAATCCGATCTACCGCATCGTCGTCGTCGATTCGAGGGCGCGACGCGATGGCCGGGCGATCGAGATGGTGGGGCAGTACAACCCCCGCATGGAGCCCTCTTTCATCGAGATCGACGAAGCGAAGGCGAAGAAGTGGCTTGCCGAAGGCGTCCAGCCGAGCCGCACGGTACAGAAGCTGCTGGCCATCAAGGGGATCAGCAAGTAGAGCCCCCAGCGTGCTCGACGGATGGAGTTGCCGGATGGTGAAAGAACTGCTCGAGTATCTGGCCAAGTCGCTCGTCGATAACCCGGACGACGTGCGCGTCGTCGTGACGGAAACGGAGACGACAGTCGTGCTCGAGCTCTCCGTCGCGAAGGACGATGTCGGCAAGGTCATCGGCAAACAGGGACGCATCGCCCGCGCCCTGAGAACGATCGTCAAGGCTTCCGCCGTGCGCGACGGCAAGCGCGTCGTCGTGGAGATCGTCGATTAGCGTAGCGAGTCTGTGGACCTGCGGGACGCTGGGCAAGGTTCACGGCCTGCACGGTGAGCTGTATCTGAACCTGGCCCCCGGCGGTGCGGAGTATCTGCGTCTCGGCGACCACTTCTTCGTCGCCCCGGCCGGCGCCTCCGCAGTCGACGCCGAACCCGCCTCCTGTTCGGCCGAACGCGTGGGAGGGACCGACCAGCGCCCCTTGGTGCGAATCAGCCTCGCCACCACCAGGGAGCAGGCGATCGCTTTGCAGGGCTGGGAGCTTCTCGCATCCGGCGAGGAGCTCGAGGCATTGCCGCACTACACTGTCAGCGAGCTCATCGGCGCCGCCGTGGAGACGGCGGGCGGCGCCAGCCTCGGCATCGTCGTCGATGTGATCCAGTCTCCCGCTCACGAGCTTCTGGAATTTGCCACGCCCTCGGGGCGGAGGCACCTCGTACCTCTCGTCGACGAGCTCGTCACGCTTGACGTCGATCGGCACGTCGTCCGGGTGAGGGATGGCCTGCTCGCTGAGGACGCGGGGGAGTGACGTGCGCTGTGATGTCTTCACGCTGTTTCCCGCCGCCTTCGACTGGTACCTCTCGCAAGTCCACATTCGCAGCGCGGAGGAGCTCGGCCATCAGTTCCGGCTGACGAACTTCCGCGACCACACGCCCCTCAGTCACCTTCAGGTGGACGATACCCCCTACGGCGGCGGCGCGGGCATGGTCATGCGCATCGACGTCGTCTGCGCCGCCCTGGAAGCCGCCTTCGACGTTCCAGCAGAGCGCGTTCGCGAGGGCCGGCGCGTCATCGAGCTGACGCCCAAGGGAATTCAGCTCACGGATGCTGTCGCAGGCGACCTCGCCCACAGCGATCTCGTTCTCCTCTGTGGCCGTTACGAGGGTATCGACGAGCGGGTGGTCAACGTGATCACGGACAGAATCTCGATCGGGCCCTATGTCCTGTGTGGGGGTGAGATAGCCGCGATGGCTCTGCTCGACGCCGTCTCGCGCAAGCTGCCCGGCGTCATCAGCAATCCCGAAAGCGTGGTCAGCGAATCTCACTCCTCCGAGCTCGCCGGCGCCGGGGAGTATCCGCACTACACCCGCCCCGCCGTCTATCGGGGCTGGGCCGTGCCGGAGGTCCTGCTCAGCGGCCATCACGGCGCCGTGGCGGCCTGGCGCGCCGCGCACGTGCTGTCGTCGCCCGGCGGCGTGGATGACCAGCCGGGGGAATTCGAGCCGCAGTGACACGTGCACGCGCTTTACGCCGTCGTCGACGTCCTGCTACACTAGCCGCCGATTTGCGCTCAGAACGCCAAGTTGCGCTCGGAAAGAGGGTCCGTGAACATCATTGAGAACATCGAACGTCAGCAGCTGCGCGACAACATCCCGCAGTTCAAGGCCGGCGACACCGTCAAGGTCCACTTCAAGGTCGTCGAGGGCAGTCGTCACCGCATCCAGGTCTTTCAGGGCATCGTGATCAAGCGGCAGGGCGAAAGCGTGCGGGAGACCTTCACGGTCCGCAAGCAGTCCTTCGGCGTCGGTGTCGAGCGCACGTTCCCCGTGCACTCGCCCAAGATCGACAAGATCGAGGTTCAGGCGATCGGCGACGTGAATCGCTCGAAGCTCTACTACCTGCGCCAGAAGGTCGGCAAGCAGGCCCGCGTGCGCGAGAAGCAGCGCTAAAGGCCCTCTCCACAAGGGACTTCCGGGCGAGACTCGTCAGGCACTCGCCCAACGATTTCGGGACCGGCCTGGCTTGTCGCCAAGCCGGTCCCGCTGCTCTCCGGGCCAGTCCGAACCGGATCACGTCATCAGGGCTCTGGTACACTGCTGCCGCCCCTGACGAGAGCGACCGAGGAGAGGGACTCACGGGTACGAACGGCGCCGGCACGAACGACAAGGCTGTCTCGCACAAGCATGCGATCCTCGAGTACGTCGTGCTCGCGCTCGTCGCCATCGGCGTGGCCCTGCTCGTCCAGGCGTTTCTCGTCAAGCCGTATCGAATCCCTTCCGAGTCGATGCAGGACACCCTTCTGATCGGCGACCGCGTCCTGGTGGATCGCGTCTCTTGGCGGTTCGGCGAGCCGGAACGCGGCGACATCGTCGTCTTTCACCCTCCCTTCGGCGGCAACGTCCTCATCAAGAGAGTGGTCGGCATGCCGGGCGACGAACTCTCCGTGCGCGACAACCGCCTGTTCGTCAACGGCACGCCGATGGATGAGCCGTACGTGCTCACTGGTCCTGCCGGGCCCGTCCCGACAGAAGCGTTCGCCAACGGACTGCCGTGGGGGCTCGAGGAGTCGTATGTCGTTCCGTCCGGCAGCTACTTCATGATGGGCGACAACCGAACCAACAGCGGCGACAGCCGGGAATTCGGTCCTGTCACCCGCGACCAGCTCGTCGGCCAGGCGTTCGCGCTATACTGGCCCCCGAAACGCATCGGCGGCATCGACTAGGAGCCTCTATGGCGGCTGTGCCGCCAGATACAGCGCCCGCTGGAGACGGCGAACCCCCAAGGCGTCCGCGGGTTCGCCCCGGCAATCCTCTCTTCACGTTCGATCTCAGGCTCTGCTACGCCGGCAAGGTGGCCGGAGCGGATGAGGCAGGACGCGGATCCCTTGCAGGTCCACTCGTCGCAGCGGCGGTCTGTTTTGACTATGCGCGCCTGACCCGTGAGGACTACAAGGTACTCACCAACCTCAACGACTCGAAGAAGCTGACGAGGCCGGAACGAGAGGTCCTCTATCCCGAGATCCTCCGCCGGGCGCACCAGGTGGCGGTTGTCTGCTGCTCACAGAAGACGATCGACCGCGAGGGACTGCACCGGTGCAATCTCGCATCGTTGGCCAAGGCCCTCGCGGCCATGGTCCCCGAGCCGGACCTTGTCCTCGTGGACGGCTTCTCGCTGCCAGCCGCGCCGTCGTACCAGCCGCTGATCCGCGGAGACGCACGTTCGGCGGCGATCGCGGCCGCCTCCATCGTGGCGAAGGTGACTCGGGACCGGCTGATGATCCGGTTGCATGAGCAGTACCCCGAGTACGGATTCGATCGTCACGTCGGGTACAGAACGCCTCGACACCGAGATGCGATCATCAGTCACGGGGTGTGCGAGCTTCACAGGCTGTCGTTCTCCAGCTCAGCGTATGGGCAGCTCGAGCTCACGCTCGAGGACGCGCAGGCCTGACCGAAGCCGCGAGTCGGCTAGCTCTTCCTCGGCAACGTAACCTCGTCTGCCCGATCGGCACCGTGGCGCATTCCTGCTGACCTGGCTACCGTGGTCGTGTGAACGCACGTCAGACATTCGGGCGCGCCGCCGAGCAGGCGGCAGCCGATCACCTCACACGAGCGGGCTGGCGCCTGCTCGGGCGTAACGTGCGCGTAGGGCGCGGCGAACTCGATCTCATAGCCAGGCGCGGACCGGTCCTCGCCTTCGTTGAGGTCAAGGCGCGCTGCAGCGGCGCATGCGGCGCACCGGAAGACGCGGTGAATGGGCGCAAGCGACACCAGGTCGGACGGCTCGCCGAGATCTGGCTCGCGAGCCATACACGTGCCCTGCATGGCATCACCGATATTCGCTTCGACATCATCGCCGTCGACGCCCGCACATCGCCCGTCGTACTCCGTCACATTCCCGCCGCCTTCACACTAGACGGCTGACAGGAGGCGGGCGAGATGCTTGCGCGCATTGCCAGCGAGACATTGAGCGGTCTCCATGGGCATCCCGTCGAGGTCGAGGCCGATGTGGCAACGGCCGCGCCGGCCTTCACCATCGTCGGCCTCCCCGATGCAGCGGTGCAGGAGAGCCGAGAGCGGGTGCGAGCGGCCATCGTCAATTCTTCATTCGAGTTCCCATCCCGACGCGTCACCGTGAATCTCGCGCCAGCGGACCTCCGCAAGGAGGGACCATCCTTCGACCTGCCCATTGCGCTCGCGCTGCTCATGGCGACGGGCCAAGCCGCGCAGACCGATCCGCACGTCCCTCTCGCGGCCGTGGGGGAGCTCGGACTGGACGGCGCGGTACGGCCAGTCAGCGGTGCTCTCGCACTGGCGGAGAGCCTCCGCCGTCGCGGAGTGCTTCGCATGCTCGTGCCGGCCGACAACGCAGCCGAGGCCTCCCTCGTCCCCGGACTGGTCGTCTACCCGGTACACAGCCTGTCGGAGGCGGTCAGGGGACTTGCCGACGGCGGAATCGACTGTGCACCCAGTGCCGACGTCGCCGGCCTGCTCGCCACGCATCCCATAGGCGGCCCGGACTTCGCGGACGTCATCGGGCAAGCCGGAGTGAAGAGAGCCCTGGAGGTCGCCGCGGCGGGCGCTCATAACGTGCTCATGTGCGGTCCTCCCGGCGCCGGAAAGACCATGCTCGCCCGCCGCCTTCCCGGCATCATGCCGGCGCTCACGCTGGATGAGGCCCTCGAAGTCACCCGCATTCACAGCGTCGCCGGATTGTTGCCCGCAGATCTGCCCCTGGTGACGGCGAGGCCGCTGCGCTGCCCCCATCACACCATCTCCTCGCCGGGACTCATCGGCGGAGGAGGTGTGCCTCGTCCAGGAGAAGTCAGCTTGGCGCATCTCGGCGTTCTGTTTCTCGACGAGTTCCCCGAGTTTCGCCTTTCCGCGCTGGAGGGACTCCGCCAGCCGCTCGAGGATGGAGAAGTGACGATCAGTAGGCGGCTGACCTCTGTCACCTTTCCGGCACGCATCATGCTCGTTGCAGCCATGAATCCTTGCCCTTGCGGCTACCGCGGCGATCGCGAAAGGGAGTGCACCTGCCCGGCGCATCGTATCCGGCAGTATGCAGCCCGCCTCAGCGGGCCGCTGCTCGACCGCATCGACCTTCATCTTGACGTCATGCGCGTGCCCCCCAGAGAACGGCAGAGCACTTCGGACGCAGAGACATCCGAGTCGATCCGGGATCGGGTCAGCTGCGCGCGTGCGCGACAGCTTCGGCGCCTTGCGGGCACCGGGGCATTCGCCAACGCGCACATGGATGCCCGCCACCTGCGCAAGCTCTGCATCCTCGAGCCAGCAGCGATCTCCCTCCTGGACAGGGCGTACGATCGGCTGCGACTGAGCGCACGAGCCTGCGACAGGGTCATCAAGATGGCGCAGACCATCGCTGACCTGGAGGGCAGCGACGCGATCAGGGCAGCGCATCTCGCGGAGGGGCTCACGTACCGCTCACGCACGGCTCCGGGACGGTGAGAGGGTGCGCCAGACGCATCCAGCTCCACGTCGAGGCCCGCTCACAGGGATGAGCGACGCCCCTGAGCGCCGCGCCATGTGCGCTTGGATCGGCGGTCTCGCCGCACATCGAGAGGGACTCATCGGCCGGCTGCTCAGGGCTCACGAGAACGTCGGAGCCATGCTTGAGCTGGGTCCTCGCGCCATCACCGCCGAGCTCACAAAGTCCGCCGGCCGGGGAGAAGAGGCTCCGAGTTCCGGGCCTGGGTCAAACGGCGCCTTTCACACCATCCTCGCCCAGTCGCCCGGGCGCTATCTGGCGGCTCTGGAAGACGTCGGCCATGGCCACGCGGTAATCACGTGGTGCGATGAGCTCTATCCGCCGGCGCTCCGGCATCTCGCGGACCCTCCGCTCTGCCTGTTCAGCCGCCATCACTGCTCTCAGAAGGAGGCCGAACAGAGACTCATTGCACTCTCGGTCCGGCCGGTGGTCGCGGTCGTCGGCCCCCGGGCTCCTTCCGTCCCCGGGGGGGGGGGGGGCCGGCGTCCG
>CAZHMG010000045.1:0-18961 GCA_964533575.1 uncultured Thermoleophilia bacterium
GGATACCACATGCGATGTAACGAGAAATCAGATCACCCATGTTGACTCCTGCTTCTGGTTTTTGCTTACGGTGCAGAAACTGGAACTCCCCACCACTGCTCTCTGTTGCCGGCCTCCTTTGCCCCAGCCGTCGTCCTGGAACAGACGACTCGTGGCGTTCAATTTATCACACCGTCTCCACGCAACTCCAGCCGTTGAGGCGTCAGATGAGTCGACCCGCGACGACGCTTTCGAGCCAGCGTCCTCATGGCCTCGCGAGACGGTGCGCCACGCGCACCAGGCCCAGCGTGTCGCGCTCGCAGTAGGCGAGGAGCCGCGCGCTGAGCTCCCGACGGCGGTCCTCCGTGGCGCCCGCCGCTGCGGCCTCATGGTATGCCGCCTGGGCGGCGACGCCGTCATTGACCTCGTCCAACAGGCCGTGATCGAGGTCCGGCGCGACGGTCGGCAGGACCGTCTTCAAGGAGAACGACCCGCCAAGCGCCGGGTGACGGTAGTGGTCGCGCGTGAGCCGCAACAGGTCGACGAGGCGCCCGGAGATCTTCTCCAGCGCAGGGGACAGGTCCGGGTACATCCTCGCCAGCTCAACGAGCCGCCACTTCTCAAAGTCGTGGTAGACGAAAACGGGCCCCTCTGTGCCCAGCGCCGAGATGAGGGCCTCAGCCGCCGGCCGCATCGGCGCCGCGCCGCTCACGTCGAGAAACGCGGCGTGACGGACCTGCGCCGGCCACTCCTCCCGGTGACAGGACCATTGGAAGACAAGCTGCTGGTACGGCCTCGTTCCGGACCAGCGCGGCACCGCGAACTGCACTGTTTCGAAGTCGAGATAGGAACGCGGGTACGGAAGGGCCTCGAGGAAGACGCGGGCCGCCTCGTCGACAACCCCTTGGTCGGGATCCGGCCGCCGTACGCCTGCGCCGTCGACGCGCTCCTCAGAGCGCATCTGCGGCAGCCCCTCCTGTTCGCGGCAGAAGCCGACGAACGGGCAGTCGTACGGCCGGCGGCACTGCGCACCCACCCTGATCGCGGGCAGCGGCCCGGCCAGGAGCTGCTGGAGGCCAGCCACCCATCCCGGTACCTGGGCCATGATCGGCCGCACCTGATCGGCCACCGGTATCTCGCGCAGCAGGCCGCGATAGTCGCCGCCGCCCTGATAGACGAAGTCGGTGGCGACCACGGCGACGCTCAACCTCGCCAGCGGCAGGCCGGCGCCCTCGATCGTCCACGCCTGGATGGCGACATCGCGCAGGTGATACTCCTTGAGGCGCGTCGCCGACTTGACCTCGATCATGTGCCATTCGCCGCCGCGCCGCCGCAGCACGTCGCTGCGCACCAGCACGCCTCGGTGACGAAACGCGGGCTCGAACAGGGTGATGTCGCCCGGCGCCTTCACAGCATCGTCCGTCTCCCGCAGCGCCTGGCTCAGGTTGCGCCCGCAGTCGATGAGAACGCCCGGCCCATGGAGCCGGCGTGCCAGATCGCCCACGTCGTCCCCGGCGCAGAACCGCACCCGCGTCTCGGCACTGTGCGCCTCGAGCTGCGGCCGGTGTACGGCCAGCCAGAGCCGCTTGCCGCACTGCAGGCCGGCGGCGATTCTCGACTTGGACAGACGGAAGGAGCGCATCGCCCTGCATTGTACGCCTTGGCCGGGACGCGGCCGGCGGGGCGATGCCGTCCCGCGCCTGCACTAAGATACGTGGAACGCAGGAGGAGACATGCCGCGCATCCGCTTCGTCCACGCCGCAGACCTTCATCTCGATACGCCGTTCCAGGGAATAGCCCGCCCGGCGCCCCATGTCGCCGACGTTCTGCGCGACGCTTCACTCGCCGCCTGGGACGAGCTCGTGCGCTTCACGATCGCACAGGACGCGGTCGCGTTGCTGCTCTCGGGCGACCTCTACGACGGCGCCCAGCGCGGCGTGCGGGCGCAGCTCCGCGTGCTCGACGGCCTGCGAGAGCTCTCGGCGGCCGGAGTCCAGACGTTCATCGTACACGGCAACCACGATCCTCTCGGCGGCTGGTCCGCCATCCGCGAATGGCCGCCGGGTGTGCACGTCTTTGCCCCGGACGCCGTCGAGACAGTGCGCCTCGTCTGGAGGGGAACGGACGTGGCGAGCGTGCACGGCATCAGCTACGGCCGCCGCGACGTGACCGACAACTTGGCGTCGCGCTTCCGGCGCGACGCCCGCGCCGGTGTGCAGCTGGCGCTCCTGCACGCCAATGTCGGCGGCTCCGGCGAGCACGCGGCCTATGCTCCCTGCTCCCTCTCCGATCTCCAGAACGCCGGCATGGACTACTGGGCCTTGGGGCACATCCACAAGCGCGCCGTGCTCAAGGCCGGCCACCCCTGGGTGGTGTATCCCGGGAACCTGCAGGGGCGCAGTCCCAAGCCTTCGGAGACGGGCGCCAAAGGCGCCTATCTCGTCGAGATCGACACCGATGCGGGTGCCATCCTCACACCCGTCTTCCACGCGCTCGATCGCGTACGGTTCGCCACCTGTTCATACGACCTCGACGACTGCGCTGATCTCGGGAGGCTGCAGGAGGGCCTTGGCGAGGCGCTCGAGACGCTGCGGGGCGCGCACGAGGGCCGCTGCCTGCTCGTCCGTGTCGTTCTCGAGGGACGCGGTCAGGTTGTCCGCGATCTGCGCCTGCCCGACGCCCTGTCCCAGCTCCGCGACGAGCTTTGCCGCGGCTTCGCGGCCGCCTCTCCCCTCCTCTGGGTCGAGTCGCTCGTCGACCGGGCCGCCCCCGCGCTCGACATCGACGCCATCCGCTCGCGCGGGGAGTTCTCGGCGGAGGTGCTGTCTCTGGCGGACCGGCTGGCGGCGAGGCCGGGCGAGCTCGCTGCCTTCGTCGCCGAGCGTGGCGCGGCGCTCCAGGCCGGACAGCCCGGGCGGCGGACCAGAGAACTGCC
Source organism: uncultured Thermoleophilia bacterium (assembly GCA_964533575.1). Classification (GTDB taxonomy): domain Bacteria; phylum Actinomycetota; class Thermoleophilia; order UBA2241; family UBA2241; genus CAIXSE01. Next base: position 2,915 of record CAZHMG010000045.1, read on the forward strand.
TCCCGACCCCGAAGCGGACATCCTCGCCGAAGCGCTGGCTCTCGTGCTCGATCGGCTCGAGGCGGCGGAGCCGTCATGAGGATCGAGGGCTGGCACATCGACGGATTCGGCGTCTGGCACGACGCCGGCGTGACCGATCTCGGCGACGGCGTCACGGTCTTTCTCGGCGAGAACGAGGCCGGCAAGACGACCCTTCTCGCCTTCCTGCGCGCCATGCTCTTCGGCTTCCCCGACAAGCGCTCCCGCGAGAATCCGTATCCGCCGCTCGCGGGGGGGCGCCACGGGGGCCGCATCATGCTGCGTGATGATGGCGGCGTCTGGACGGTGTCGCGATTCGCCGACAAGCGCAAGGAGGTCGGCGTCACGCGGCCGGACGGGGGCCCCGCCGACGAAGACGACCTCCGTCGCCTCCTTTCCGGAGTCGACGCGGGCTTGTTCACGTCGGTGTTCGCTTTCAGCCTCGCGGAGCTGCAGCAGTTCGCGACGCTCGACGCCGGGAGCGTGCGCGAGCGCATCTTCTCGGTCGGCATCAGCGGCGCCGGGCAGTCGGCCCGGGCGGTGCTACGGCACCTCTCGGAGCAGGAGGGCGGCCTCCTCAAACAGCGCAACGGGCAAGCCGTTATCAACGATCTCGTGCGCGGCATCCAGCAGGCCGAGGAAGCGGTGCGGCTGGCCGAGGACGAAGCGGGGCGCTACCCTGCCCTGCGGCGAGCCGAGGACGAGCAGAGCGAGCGCATCCGCGTCCTCGACGAGACGCTGACCGGGATCCTGTCCGAACGGCGCCGCTACGAAGCGTACATCTCCCTTCGTCCCGACTCGGACGACGTGCGCTCAGACGAGCGCCTTCTTGGCGAGTTGCCGGCGCCGGCTGATGCGCAGGCGCACATCACAGTCAAGGATCTCGTCGGACGCCTGCGCATCCTGAGCAGCCGCGAAGAGGCGCTCCCCGAGCTTCACACGGAGCGGGCGACCGCGGCGCTGGCGCTGGAGCGCCAGCAGCGACGGCTTGGTCCCGAATGGACCGTCGAGCGGATCCGGGGCGTGGACGACGCCATCGCCGCTCGGGACGCGGTGCGCGGCTGGCAGCGACGCCTGCAAGAGTCGGCGGCGGCGGCCGAGAACGCCGAGCGAGACGAACAGGCGGCGCGCCAGGCGGTCGCCGAGCTCACCGCCGATCATGCCCACTGCGCAAACGATCTGCCCAGCCCGGAGCCGCCGCCGGCGCAGCACCTGACAGAACGCGAGGTGGTCCTGCGCAGCCTGCGCAGCCAGCTGCGCGACCTCCAGGCAGCCGAGAGGCAGGATCAGCCGCGACGATCCGCGCCACGCAGGCTGTGGCTGATGGCGGCGATCGCCGCGCTGCTGGCCCTGGCTGCGGCGGTCGCCGCGGCCGTTGCCGGCGCCCCGCAGCTCGCCCTCGGCTTGTCCGCCGGCGCAGTGCTCCTCGGCGTCGTCGCCGCGCTCGTGTTCCACGCCACCAAGGCGGCCCGGATACCGGACTCCTCCGGGACGCTCGGCACGCTCCGCTCAGAGGTCGCGGCAGGCGCCTGCGCCCTCGGCTTGAACGAGCGTCCCTCCGAGGGCGAGCTGAACGCTCTCGAGGCGCAGCTCTCCCGCGACAGATCCGAGCGCATCGGATGCGACGGTACCCGAGCCCAGCTGCGTCAGATGGAGGCGAAGCTCTCGTCCATGCGGGCGCGGCTCGCGCTGCTGGCCGAGGAGGCGCAGGCAGCGCGAGCGGCTGCGGCCGCCGAGGCGACGGCATGGGACGAGTGGCTCGCGACGCGGGGTCTGCCGCGCCTTACGCCGGACGGCGTGCTCGAGCTCTTCGAGGGCGTGCGTCTCGCGCGCGACGCGCACGCGTCTCTGCAGAAAGCGTCAAATGCGATCGCCGGTGTCGAATCAGAACGGGAGGCCTGGTCTGGTGACACCGTCGCCGCTCTTCGCGCTGCGGGCCTCGAACCGGAACCCGCAGCAAGCCGTCTCGAGACGGCTCTGCTGGCGCTGGACGACGCGCTCACACGGCGGGCGAGCATCATGGCGCACAAAGAAGGCTGCGAACAGCGCCTCCGCAGCGGGCTGACGAACTTCGCCAACCCGGAAGCGGCGGCCCGGGAGCTGGACGAGGGCGACCCGGCCGACTGGGGGGCCGAGATCGGCCGTCTGGACGCTGAAGGAGCGGAGGCCGATGCGCAGAGAACGGCGGCCATCGAGGAGCGGCGCGACGCCCGGCGGTCGCGTGAGACCCTCGAGGCCTCAGCCGATGTGCCCACTCGTCAGGCAGAGCTCGAATCGCTCCGCGCCGAGCTCGCGCGCGCAGCCCACCAGTACCGTGTGGTGACCACAGCGGCCGGCCTGGTGCGCGAAACCCTCAGAAGCTACGTTCGAGACAGGCAGCCCGGCGTGCTGGAACGCGCCTCGACGGCGTTCACCGAGGTCACGGGCGGGCGCTTCCGGGCCGTGGTGCAGGAGGCGGCGGAAGACGCCGACGGCATCGTCGTCGAACAGTGGGACGGTACGACCCTGACTCCCGACCGGCTCAGCCGGGGCACCTGCGAGCAGCTCTATCTCGCGATCCGGCTCGCCCTCGTCGGCGACTTCGCGTCCCGCGGTCAGGCGCTGCCTCTCATCATGGACGACTGCCTCGTCAACTTCGATCCGCAACGGGCGGCGGCGATGGCGCGGCTCGTGACGGCGTCGGCCGCCGCCGGTCAATGCCTCTTCTTCACATGTCACCCCAGTACTGCCGACCGGCTCCGCGAAGCGGACCCCGCCGCAAGGCTCGTGACACTGCCCGGACGTTCGCACGGCCTTCCTGCCGACGCGCCGCCCCTTTTCGCCTGCTGACGCCCCTGGCAGCCCGTCGCGGACGTGTGCCCCCCACCGCCCGGCGCGTTGACAGCGCCGGAGACGGCGACTCCGCCTGCACGTCTGAGATGTGCCGCCGGCGGGTACAAGTCTGGCCACCGACCGGAGGAAGAGGCATGGAACTTCAGAGCCAGAGAGTTCGCACCAGCCGCTACTCGACTGTCCTGGCGCTGCTCGCGCTGGTCGCCATGGCCACGCTGATCATCATAGCCGGACCGGCCTGACCCAGCCGACAGCAGCGCCGCCGGGACTCAACCCTTCCGACCAGGCGCGTCGCGCGGGCCCAACCGGGCCGGCTTTCCTCGCTCTCCTCATCCGCCGCCATCAAACCGGCCCGTTTCGGCTCCCCAAACCGCATCCTCCTCGCGCTGTTACAATCTGGATGAACGTGAGGACCCGCGAGACTTTGAGGAGCTCCCATTCAAGCGGACAGCCAGCATCAGATGCGCGTGGCCAGCTTGGGCCGCCGCTTTCTCGCCACCCTCATCGACTCTGCGGCGCTCTTCGGCTGCCTCGTCGTTCTGATCGGCATCGCGGCGGCGACTGGCGCGCTCCAGCTCCCGGACCCGGCGACGACAAACCCCTTCGACTTCGAGGCGGCACAGGCGGGTCTGCCCTCGTGGACCTACTTCGCCACATACACCCTGCTCTTCGCGTACTACACGATTCTCGAAGGATGGACGGGCGCCAGCCTCGGCAAGCTCGCGCTGGGCATGCGGGTCAGAATGGACGATGGGCGTCCGGTGACCCTCACTGCCGTCGTCGTGCGCAACTTGATTCGCATCCCCGAAGCCCTCTTCTGGTACATCCCGGCCGGCATCTCGTGCCTTCTGAGCAGCCGGGGTAAACGTCTCGGCGATTTCGCCGCCGGCACCATCGTGGTCGGGCCTGGCGTGGACCCGGTGGCATACAGCCCTGCCTCGGCCGCGTGGCCCCAGCCCGCTCCTCAGGCCGCCGCGCCGGAGACGGCGCCTCCTCTGCCGCCGGCGCCGCCCACCGCGCCCGTCGATCTCGGTCTGCCCCACGCCCTCACCCAACTCAAGGCGACCGTGCTGGCCGCTCGCGGCGCGCATGAGGCCTTTCTACGCTTCTCGGCGATTGAGCTGGCCAGACAGGAGTCGGCGCCGCCCGGCGCCGAGCCACACTATGCCCCGGAGTACGTCTCGGCGTGGTACTCGCTGTCAGACGCAGTGCACGAGATGAATCAGGCGCGCGCGGCCGCGGCGGAAGCGAGCTCGCGCGCCGGCGTCACCCTGGACACGGCGATGGCCGCGCAGCCGGACCTCGTCTACGCGCTCCGCCAGCTGTCGCCATACCTGGAGCCCGGCGCCGACGAGAACCTGCACGAGGCCTACATGCAGGTGGTCCGCGCGGAAGCGGCCGGCTGACTCACCGGCCGCCCAGCGTCTCGCTTATCGTCTGCATCCACTCGCTCACGACGATCCCCTGCGGGCAGAGCTCCTCGCAGGCGCGACAGGCGGTACAACGCTCTGCCCGCTCCGCCTCCCGCAGCCAGCCGTAGGCCAGGCGCTGGCGCCGCAGGTCCCCGTACATGCGGGCGTCGTTGTAGATCGCGAGGATCTTCGGTATGTCAACGCCCTCAGGGCACGGCAGGCAGTAGCGGCACGCGGTGCAGGGGATCGGAGCCAGCTCCAGGTACAGGTCGCGCACCCTGCCGACGGTCTCCAGCTCCTGCGGGCCCAGCAATCCGGGCCGTGAGCGGCCGGCGTAGACCAGGTTCTCCTCGACCTGCGCCATCGTGCTCATGCCGCTGAGCACGAACGACACCTCAGGAAGACTCCACACCCACTGCAGCGCCCACTCGGCTGGTGATCGCCGGACGGATGACTCCTGCCAGACGGCGGCGACGGCCGGCGGCACATTGTTCGCTAACGAGCCGCCCCGTATCGGCTCCATGACGATGACGCCGAGCCCGCGCGCAGCCGCCAGCTCCAGCCCGCGCCGTCCGGCCTGTACTTCCTCGTCCATGTAATTCAGCTGAATCTGACAGAATTCCCACAGGTCCGTCGCCCCGAGAATCTCGGCAAAGACGTCGTAGCCCCCGTGGAAGCTGAATCCCAGATGCCGGATGCGGCCGTCGGCGAGCGCACGTTCGGCCGAGGCGAGCTGCCCGTGCTCGCGGACGAGGCGCCAGTTGCGCTCGTCGAGGCTGTGCAGGAGATAGAAGTCGATGGAGTCCTCCTGGAGGCGTTCGAGCTGCGTCTCGAGGAGCCTCTCGAAGTCGCCCGGACCGTGCACGTGCCACACGGGCATCTTGTCCGCGATCATGACTTTCTCGCGGTAGCCGTCGCGCAGCGCTTCCGCGAGCCACGCCTCGCAGGCCTCGCCGTGGTACATCCACGCTGTGTCGACGTAATTCACGCCGCCGTCGATGGCCCGCCGCAGCATCGCGGTCGCCAGGGCGTAGTCGATACGCCCGTGATCCGGCCTCCCGTCGTCGCCGGGCAGGACCGGCAGCCGCATCGCACCGAAGCCGAGCGCCGAGGGCTTGAAGTTGAGTGTGCCGAGCCGCCGGTACTGCATGACCTCATGGTACTTGCTGGCTGCTCGATATGCCTATCGAGCGGGGACCTCGTGAGGTACACTCTCCCCCGCGCCGCATCCGGCGCCGCCGTGCGGCGCCTTCGTCACCACATCGAGGAGCATCAAATGACACTGAAGCTGGGCCTGCCCAAAGGAAGCCTGCAGAACGCAACGTTCGACCTGATGCGTCGGGCAGGATACCTCGTCACTGTGGCCGATCGCTCGTACTATCCGGCCATCGACGACCCCGACATCTCGTGCATGCTCGTGCGTGCCCAGGAGATGGCGCGCTACGTCGAGGACGGCGCGCTCGATTGCGGCCTGACCGGACACGACTGGGTCGTCGAGAACGAGGCCGACGTGCAGGTCGTCTGCAGTCTCGTCTACGCGAAGCAGAGCTTCGGCACGGTCCGCTGGGTGCTCGCCGTGCCCGAGGCGTCGCACATCCGGTCCGTCCACGACCTCGAGGGCAAGACGGTGGCGACCGAGCTCGTCGGCGCCACGAGGCGCTGGCTGGCGTCGAACGGCGTGACCGCGAAGGTGGAGTTCAGCTGGGGCGCGACCGAGGCCAAACTGCCTCAGCTCGCCGACGCGATCGTCGAAGTCACCGAGACCGGCTCGTCGCTGCGCGCCAACAAGCTGCGCATCGTCGAGACCATCCTCGAGTCGTCGACGCAGTTCATCGCCAACAAGACAGCGTGGGAGGATCCGCAGAAGCGCTGCCAGATCGACGACATGGTCATGCTCCTGCAGGGCGCGATTGCCGCGCTCGACAAGGTCGGCCTCATGCTCAACGTCAAGGCCTCCGACCTCAGCACCGTCCTCGCCGTCCTGCCTGCTTTGCGCAACCCCACGATCTCACATCTGAGCGACGAGGGATGGCTGGCCGTGAACACGATCCTCGAGGAGAAGGTCGTGCGGCACATCATCCCACGCCTGAAGGAAGCCGGCGCCGAAGGGATCGTCGAGTTCCCCCTCAACAAGATCGTCATGTAGCTGACAGACGGCCCACGGCCGCGCGAGCGGCCGTGGGCGAGAGCGGCGCGTACGTGTCGGTCACATCGTGAGCGGGCACTGGGAGCCACACGCAGCCGTCCCTCTCGTCGCCCAGCGAACTGGCTAGTCCTTGCAGGAAGCGCCAGGCCGTGAAGGCCGTCATGAGCGCATCCAGGGAAACGACGTCGTAGTACTCGTCCCATTGCAGACCGAGCCGGCGCAGCGCGAGCAGCCGGACGTGCGCTCCCTCGCGCGTGCCGCGCGGCGGGGGCGTCCCTCCAAGCAGCGTGACGAAGCCGGCGTGAGGATAGACCTCGAGCACGGCGGGAGCTTGGCCGAAGGCATTGGGCAGGGCACCCGGCGTGGCGACATCGTGTCCGCGCCGTCGCAGCTCCCTGAAGTACGCCCACCCGGCTCGCACGTGGTCATAGCGCCGGCCGGCCTGCTCGCTCCGTTCCCTCGTTGGCGCCGGCGCGACGGCTATGCGCCTGCGCAAGAGCTCGGCGTCCGCATGCCGGATCGGCGCCGCCCCCGTAGCCCGACGGGGGCGCTGTGCGGCCGCGACGGCCACAGCAGCCGGTCGCTGATCGCCGATCCAGTCCAGCAAACGGGCGCGATCGCCGGGCTCGCCTTCGACAGCTTCATGCCAGCCCGTGACGCGCAAGGCCCTGCGGTCGGCGCGCAGCGCGACGGCAACCGTAGGCCGACTGACGGCCACGTCGAGCCCGACGACGACACGGGTTCGATCCATCAATGTCCCGGGCCTCGTACCGCGCTCAGCGCGTTCAGCGCTCGGTGCTGACGCTGAAGGCGGGCGGCTCGTGGATGTGCCGCTTGACGGAGCACTGGTCCACGGCACGCACGATGGCGGCCTCGTACTTCGCGGGGAAGCCATCCGGGAGGTGCAGCACGAGTTCAACCGTCCCGATCATGCCGTGCGCATCGCGTTCCGTACGCATGGTCACGCCTGAGCCTTCGGGGTCGATGCCGCGTTGCTTCATGAACGACAGCATGAAGATGCCGGCACAGGTACCGATCGACGCCATGAAGAGATCGAACGGGGCGGGCGCGCTGCCGTCACCACCGCCGGTGACCGGCTGGTCGGTCTGGATGGTGAACCCCTTGTACTCCGCGTCGACGCGCAGATTACCCGGGAAGCAGACCTTCATCTCCATCACGCCCCCTCCTCGCTCGTCAGCTGGCACGCTCGCCCCTCCTTCTACAAGGACGAGGCCGGGCGCGCAACCGCCCGCTGCGTCACAGCCGCCGCTCGACCGGGACCTCACCCCGCCGTCGGAAGGCCTCGTCCCAACAGGTTTGGGCGCATAGCTCCCGTGGCCACAGTTACTGTGATGGGAACAGGTCATCCCACGTCGCGACAGCCCGCCCGCGTCCCGAATATGACGAGGCCGGCCGTTCGCCCTACAGGAAGGTGATGCTCATGTCACGATTCAGCAGCGGCAAGATGACGAAGGCGGCAGGCGTCGCGGCCCTCGCGGCGCCGTATGTGCGCAGAGTCGCGAGCGATGAAGAACTGCGCGACGACATGCGCGAGCTGATGCGCTCCGCCAACAAGCTGTACACAAGAGTGGGCCGCGACAACGGCCTGCGGGGAATCGTCTACGACGATCGCGTGCGGCGCGACGTCGAGAATGTCCTTGATGCCATCCAGCACGGCGCGCAGCGGGTGATCCCGCCGCCCGCGCCGCGACACCACTGGCTGCGCTGGTTCTTCATCATATCCGCCGTGATCGGCGGCGCCGCGGCGCTGCTCTTCTATCCGCGGGGCCGCGAGAAGGTGATGGAGCCGGTCAAGAAGATGTTCAGGGGCGACTCCCCGTCGGCCAATAGCTGGGACCAGCCGTCCGGTTCAGTGGCCGCCTGAGCGCTTCTTCGTGCGAAGGACGTGAGCTGCGCGGCCGCGCAGCTCACGTCCTTCGTCCTTCCTCTCATGCCTGAACCGTGTCGGGCCGTGTCAGGCGGCTTCCCTGCCTCGCCCGTCCTCATCGGCAACGCCGTCCTCCCCATCCTTGACGCCCTCATCCCTCTGCGGCAAAGGCGGCCCTTCGCTGGGCACACCCGCGCGAAGCTCCTGACGGCGGCGCTCCAGCTCGACATCCACCTCCAGCCCGGCCAGCAACGCGATGTTGAAGATCCACAGCCACAAGAGAAACACGATCACCCCGGCCAGGGCGCCGTATGTCGCGCTGTAGTTGCCGAAGGAATTGACGTACACCGTGAGACCGACAGTGGCGACGAGCCAGATGAGCACGCCGACGAACCCTCCCGGCGTCACCCACCTGAACTTGGGCTGCCGGACGTTGGGTGCGAAGTAGTACAGCACGCTGAACAGGAGCGTCGTGACGACGAAGAGGATCGGCCAGCGCGCAATGCCGTACACGAAGAGGACCTCATCGCCGAGGCCGACTGCGTCGGCGAGGGTGGCGGCGACCGGTCCGGTGAGCACGACGATCGCGGCGATGAGCGCCAGCGTCACCAGGAGCGCCAGCGCCAGGATGATCTTCCGGGGAAGCGCCTTCAGGAAGGGTCGGCCTTCAACCTCGTAGACATGGTTCGCAGCCCACGTGAAGGCGCCGATGAAGGCCGAGGCGGAAACGACTGAAATGACGATACTGATGCTGAGGAGCGCCCGGGATGTCCCCCGGCTGGCGATGATGCCCTCGATCGGGTCCCGTACCGTTTCGACCGCGGAGTCAGGCCCGATGCTCCCGACGATATCGAGGAGCGTCCTCGTCGTCGATTCCTGCCCTATCAGGGCAAGGAGCGCGACCACGACGATCAGCCCCGGGAAGAGCGACATCACCGAGTAGTACGTGAGGCCGGCGGAGAGATTGGTGACGCCGTCGTCCAGCCCCTCGCGCACTGCCCGTTTGGCCACGAGCCACCATTCGCGCGGCGGAATGTGCAGCGGATGGCTGATCCCCTCGATCTTCCGAGCGCCGGCACGACCATGCTCGTCAACCATGCCCCATCCTCTCGCGTCCGTGACAGCCCGTGACATGCACACTGACAAAATTGCCCCTCTTGATGTCTGATCAACCCCGACGACCGCCTCAGCGCCTTGCCGCATGATCGGGCGGGACTCGGCTGTTCGGGTGGGGACTCCCCGGGCGCTCCACTCACGGCCGCCTCTCCGCTCTCACCAGTCCGAAGAGGTACGCTTGGCGCATCATGATTCCCCTCTCGCACCCGCCCGTCATCAGTCGAACGGACGACGTCGAGGCCTCTTTGGAACTGGCCATCGAGGCGCGCCTCGAGGTGTCTGACGAACCAGCGCCCCTCCTCGCCCTCTGGGGGGCGTTCGAGGGCGATCGCATGGTGGGCACCGCGTCCTTGAACATCCTGGCGGGACTGCCCGGCGTCGGCCGCATCGCAGTAGCGGACGACTGGCGCGGGCAGGGCCTCGGCCGAAGGCTCCTGGCAACCCTGGAAGCGGATGCCCGGCTTCGGGGCATCACCACCCTCTGGGCCACTGCCCGCGCCCCGGGCTTCTTTCTGGCCAACGGATACGCTGTCGTGCGGGAGGGGCCGGATGCGGCGAGGCTGCTGGCCGACTGCGCCTCCTGTCGGCAGTACCGGACCGCCTGCCGCCCCGAGGTCGTCAGCAAGGGCATCAAGCCGTGACGGCTGTAGAATGCAGGCATGGCCCTCCTCGAACTCAAGGACGTCACGCTCGACCTCGGCGGCAAGCGTATCCTCAACGGGGTGACCGCTGAGTTCTGGGAGGGACATGTCCACGCGCTGATCGGTCCCAACGGAGCCGGCAAGTCGACGCTGGCCAACACCATCATGGGCCTGCCCGGCTACCTCGAATTCGGCGGAGACATTCTCTTTGACGGCCGCTCGTTGCGCGGCATCTCCCTCGACGAGCGCGCACGACGCGGGATGACGCTGGCCTGGCAGGAGCCGGCCCGCTTCGAGGGTCTGCGCATGGACCGCTTCATCGTCGCAGGCGCGCGCGAGAAGACGACGGCCAAGGTCAGCGACGTCCTCGAACGGGTCGGTCTCGATCCCCGCCGGTATCTCACGCGCAAGGTCGACAAGACGTTGTCGGGCGGCGAACGTAAACGGGTCGAGCTCGCGTCGATCCTCGCCATGGAACCGCGCCTCGTGCTCATGGACGAACCGGATTCCGGCATCGACGTCGAGGCCCTGGACCGCATCTTCCACGTGCTCGCGGACCTCAAGGCGATGGGGACGACGGTCATCATGATCACGCACAGCATGGCGGTGCTGGAGCACGCCGAGCACGCCTTCCTGCTCTGCAACGGACGGATTCTCGACAGGGGAACAGTGGAGAAGATCAGCGGCTACTTCGCGGGCCATTGCATCCCCTGTGACCACGAGAACGTGCCTGGACCTGATGAGGCTGTGACCGCGTCGTGAGCGACGTCGTGACCGCCCGCGCGCTGCTCGCATCGTTGGGCGAGTTCGGCGGGCATGCGCAGGGCGACGACGTCGCCCACCTCGAGGTGCACGGCAACGAGGTGCTCGGCGCCCATCTGGTGCCGGGGCTCGAGATGGACGTCGACGAGCGCGATGACGGGATCGAGGCCCGCATCCGGCTGCGCGAGGGGACGAGGATCGCCAGTCCCGTGCACCTGTGCTTCGGGATGCTGCCGACCGAAGGCAAGCAGCACATCATCATGAATGTCGACGTCGAAGCGGATTCGTTCGCCTCCGTGCAGGCCCATTGCACGTTCCCGAACGCGGTTGACATAACCCACACCATGGACGCGGTCGTGCACATCGCGCCCGGCGCCACGTACGAGTACTTCGAACGACACCTGCACGGCCGTGAGGGCGGCGTCCTCGTGATGCCCAGGACGCGCGTGGAGATCGGCGAAGGGGCGCGTTTCAAGACGGAATTCGAGCTGATCAAGGGTGCGGCCGGCGTCATCGATTTCGATTACGAGGCCGACTGCGACGCGCACAGCACACTGGAGATGATCACCCGCATCATCGGTCGCGGTCACGACACGGTGACCATTCGCGAGACCGGCCGTCTGAACGGCGAGAGCGCTCGCGCCGTGCTCACCAGCTACCTGGCGCTGCGCGAGCACGCGCGGGCGGCGGTCTACAACACGCTCATCGCCTCGGCCCCCCACGCGCGCGGCCATGTTGACTGCAAGGAGATCGTCCAGGGCCAGGCAGCCGCCAAAGCCGTCCCGATCGTCGAGGTCAGACACCCGCTGGCGCACGTCACCCACGAGGCCGCCATCGGCTCGGTCGACTCCAAGCAGCTGCAAACGTTGATGGCGCGGGGTCTCACGGAGGACGAGGCGACCGACCTGATCGTCGAGGGCCTGCTCAGCTGATTCAGCATTCCGAGGCGACGTCGCGAAGCGGCGCTGCTCCGTTCGCAGAACTCACAGACCGAGCTCGACCAGCTTCTCGCGATTGCGAGCTTGGACGTCGAGCTTCAGCGGCGGGCACTCGTCCAAAGTGCCGGCGGCCTCCGAGAGCATCGCCGCGAAGGCAGTACACGAGGGTACGCCGCACTGGCCGCAGTTGGTGCGTGGTAGATACCTGAGGATGTCGAAAAGCTTGGGTTTCGACCGCGTCGAGAAGTTGGGGATCATCTGCCCGCGCTCCTCCCACGTCTCGTTGAGAAACGAGACGAGCCTCTCGATCTCCCCCTGGGCTTCGGCTCTGTCGCGGACGCTGCTGATGCCGAACTGGTGTGCCCTCAGAAACACCTTGTGCGCCCCCTCCTTCCATACGAGCGTCGGAATGCCGGGAACGTAGTCTCCTCTCGCCACGACGGCATTGGCGTACGGCATCAGCTCGCGGAGATCGGCGGTCGTCGTGACTGTCGCCACCCAGCTTTCGGATCCCGGATGACACTGCGGGCACGTCATCTCGATCTCATAGTCTTCGATCAGCATCGGACGATCCTTCCCTGGGATGGCTCAGACACGAAGGAGCGCGCGGAACGCGTCGAGCGCGCCTGCGACGGCCTCGCGGTCGACGGCATAGAAGTTCCACTTGCCGTGGGTCTCTTCCCTGATGAGACCGGCGTCCCGCAGGACGCGCAGATGATACGAGACGTTGGATTGCCCGATCCCGAACTGCTCCTGGAACTCGCAGACGCAGATGCCCACAGGGTCGGCGGCACCTGGCACGCCCCGGTCGGCCGGCGCCGGCAGGCCGCAGCAGGACCGGCCCTGGGCCATGAGGCCCAGCATCCCGAGACGAATCGGATCGCTGAGCGCTTTGGCGACGCCCGTGAGGCGCTCCAGCTCGCCGGCGACAGCCGCCGTGCGTGCATCCCGGCGCGATTCGTCACTCGCTGTGTGCATTCGTCTCAGGTCGCTCATGGCCGCTCGATCTTACCATCGGGCGATCTTGATTTGACGTTGGCACCGCCTTCCCCCAGAGTATGGTCGCATACATCACCTTTGATTTGATTGACGAAAGGACATCATGAGCCAGATGCCTGGGGACCCGGACCTCAAGAACAGGATTCGCGACCACTATGCCGAGCGCGCCCTCGCGGCGGAACAGGAGCATCCGTGCGGGTGCGCCTGCAGCTGCGGCCCCGCCGCACCGGTCGTCCCGCAGGACGAGATCGCGCGCGGGCTGTACGACATCGACGAGACAAGCGACCTGCCCGCGGCGGCGGTCCTCGCCAGCCTCGGGTGCGGTAATCCCACAGCGCTCGCCGATCTGCAGCCGGGTGACGTGGTACTCGATCTGGGCAGCGGCGGCGGCATCGACGTGCTGCTCTCGGCCCGGCGGGTCGGTCCGGGTGGCAAGGCCTATGGGCTGGACATGACCGACGAAATGCTCGCGCTGGCGCGCGAGAACCAGCGCAGGGCAGGCGTCACCAACGTCGAGTTTCTGAAGGGCGAGATCGAGAGCATCCCGCTTGAGAACGGCAGCGTCGACGTGATCATCAGCAACTGTGTCGTCAATCTCTCAACCGACAAGGATCGCGTTCTCGCCGAGGCCTACCGGGTACTCAAGCCCGGCGGCCGCCTCGCTATCAGCGACATCCTCTTCGATGGGGATGTCAGCCTCGTGCCGGACGAGCTCATGCGGGACATCGAGGCCTGGTCGGCCTGCATCTCCGGCGCTCTCGAGGCGCGCGACTTCCTGGCGCGCCTGCGAGGAGCTGGCTTCGTCGACGCGAGCGTCGAGGTCACCAACGTCTACGACGGCTCTCCCGAGAACAGCATGTGTGGCGCGCCCCCGCTGCCCGAAGGCGTCCGCCTGATCAGCGGGTTCGTGCGCGCCCTCAAGCCAGGCGGCTGCTGCTGCTCCGCCGGAAGGTGCTGCTGAGCCATCTTCACGCCGGATAGACGCCCATCACCAGCCTGATAACGACAGCGCGATCATCCGGTCATGATGGTGCGAGCTGACCACTGATGAGGCGACGGCCGGGAGATGATACCCACCTCCCGGCCGTCGCCCCCGTCCCCGGCCTGGCCTGGCTGCCGGGCTCACGCGCCGGGCTACGAGCTCACAGATGACGAATGCGCCAGCCGGTGCCCACTCCGTCTTGCGTCAAGGCGCCGCTGGCGACGCCGTATCCGTCGCGCCCGGTGACGCTGCAGGCGATGACGTCTCCGGCGGGATCAGCACGCCGTCGATCACGTGAATCACGCCGTTCGTCGCCTCAATGTCCGCCTCCATGACGGTGGCGTCGTTCACACGCACGGCCCCGTCGGCCCCGATGTCGACGCGTAGCGTGGCGCCGTTCACGGTCTCCACCATCATGCCGTCGCTGAGATCCGTCGACATGACCTTGCCGCTCACGACATGGTACGTGAGAACGCCTGTCAACGCCCCGGCCGGATCGGCCAGCAGGTCATCGAGGATCCCGCCGGAAAGCTCGGCGAAGGCCGAGTCCGGGGGAGCGAAAAGAGTGTACGGACCGGGTCCGCGCAGCGTCTCCGCGAGGTCAGCTGCATCGAGCGCGGTCAGCAGCGTCGTGAAGTCCCCGCGCTCCTCCAGCGTGGTGACGATATCCGGGCCGGATGGCGTCGGCGAAGGCGAGGGTGACGTCGTCTCCTCGTCGTCGCCGCACGCGACGAGCAGCGCCGGCAGGATCAGGATCAGCAGCACGGCCACCGCCGTCCACGGTCGTCTCATTGTCTCTCCTCCCAGATCCGGGTTGATTCCCATTCGGTCGCGCACCATGCTCTTCCGGAACAACCGCCTCGTCCCGGCCTTGCTGTCCGTCTCCCCCGTGTGATTCCTGCGCTAACCGTTGCGCCGTGCGCCGCAGCGGCGCTGAGCCGCCGCCGGGCACGCCGTCCTACCGATGTGGCATACTAGGCGGGCGAGACGTGGACCGGGACGAGTCACGAATGCCCTTCGTGACCACGAGGCCAAGGCGGCCGTATGTATACCATCGCCGATCGGCAGGAACTCTCCACACGCGACCTCGTCAGCCTCACCATTGAGGCTCCCCAGATCGCACAGAAGATCCGGCCGGGACAGTTCGTGGTCCTTCGGGTCAACGAGACCGGCGAGCGGGTCCCCCTCACCGTCGCCTACAGCAACCCGTCACACGGCACGATCACGATCATCTTCCAGGTCGTCGGCAAGAGCACGGCCATGCTCTCGTCGCTCAAGGTAGGCGACGCCGTCAAGGACGTTTGCGGTCCGCTCGGCATAGCGGAGACATTCGAGAAGATCGGCACCGTCGTCGGGATCGGCGGAGGGTCGGGCATCGCGGTGCTGCACCACCTCCTCCTCGGACATCGCGAGGTCGGCAATCACATCATCGGCATCATCGGCGCCCGGGAGAAGTCGATGCTCATCCTCGAGGACGAGATGCGCCATCTCTGCGACGAGCTGATCATCACGACCGACAACGGCAGCTACGGGGTGCACGGGCGCGTGACCGACGCCCTGCGAGGCCTGGTTGAGCGCCCGACGGCGATCGATCAGGTCCTCGCCGTGGGCCCGCTGGTGATGATGCGCGCCGTCACCGACATGACGCGCATCTACGGCATTCCGACCGAGGTGAGTCTCAATCCCATCATGGTGGACGGCACGGGCATGTGCGGCGGATGCCGATGCTCGGTCGGCGGCGAGACCAAGTTCGCATGCGTCGACGGGCCCCAGTTCGACGCATTCAAGGTCGACTTCGACGAGCTCATCCAGCGCAATCAGATGTACAGCCGCGACGAGCGACTCTCACTGCTCACCTCGATCAAGGCCCGCTGAACCATGGCCGCGGCGGACGTCGACTTCGCGGCCCTCGCCCTTCAGGGCGACCTCGCGAGTTTCTGTCCGGAGTGTCACGCGCCCATGACCCGATATGACGAGGTCACGAAGCGCGTCTGGATGCGTCTCAGAGTGGAGGTCGGCGGCGAGTCGCAGGAAGTCCTCATGGATCCGCGTCTCGAAGGGTGCGAGCGTGTCACATCCGACTTCTGGCCGGTCGGCGCCCTCGGCGAGGATGTCCGTTGCCCGCACTGCGACGCCTCACTCGTGGACCATGACTCTGCCTGCAAGTTCTGTGACGCGCCGATCTTCTCCATCGAAATCTCGCTTCACCCGCGAGTTGCCCCGCCCAGTTGGTGCACGCGTTCCGGCCGCCGCTGGTATGGCGTTCCCAAACCCACTCGTGCGGAGGTGCCTGCTGGCACCCCCGCTCCGGAA
>CAZHMG010000046.1:0-18850 GCA_964533575.1 uncultured Thermoleophilia bacterium
GGCGGCCAGCAGCCGCCGCGCGCTGTCCGGCGCCGCCGCGCGCGCGGCGGCGAGCTGCAGCAGGCGGGCCAGCGGCGGCCCTTCCTGCACGAAGACGTGGACGTAGCCCTCGGCGTCGGCCAGGGGAAGGGCGCGCTCCAGGGGCGCGAGGGCCGAGCTTGTGTCGCCTCGCGCCTGATGAGCGCGCGCCAGCAGCACCTGGATCTCTATCGCGCTGCCCCCTCGGCCTCCTGCCTCCGCCGCGCGCAGCAGGCGCTCCAGCAGGTCGAGCACGCCGTCGATCGAGCCCGTCGAGTGATCGTGCCCGTACCCGGAGACGAGCACCCCGGCCAGCGTGAGGTGCTCGAACTCGCGCAGGTAGCTGAGCTCGCCGTCGACGGACACGCTGCGCTCGCGCGCCCACGCCAGTGCCTCGTCCAGCCTGCCCTGCACGGCCCTGATCCGCGCCCTCCGGGCGGCGATGGGCCGCACGTCCGGCAGGGGCGACATGACGAACAGGCGCTCGGCCTCGTCCAGGAGGCCGAGCGCCCCCTCCAGGTCGTTCTTCGCCTCATGGAGCCGAGCCCGGGCGACGCACCAACGGTACCGCCACACCGGCAGCTCGCCCTGCTCGCCCAGCTCCCCGCTCCTGCGCAGGTGCTCTGCGGCGGCGGCCAGGTCGCCGCGCTCGAGTGCGAGCTCGCCCAGCGCCCGATACAGGTCACACACATCGGCGGGGAGCGGCTCGCCCCGGTCCCCCACCACCTGCAGCAGCCGTGTGACCGACTCCTCCGCCTCGCGAAGCCGGCCCAATGGCAGCCTGATGTCGGGCAGGATGCACGTCGTACTGATCGCGTCCGGGAGATTGCCGAGGGCGAGCAGTCCGCGGCTGTACTCGGCGAACACCTTGTCGACCGCTTCAAGGTCGCCGTCCGCCCAGTACGTCATCCCCATCAGCGCGGTCGCCTGGCCGCGCCGGACATGCTCCTCTTCCGGC
Organism: uncultured Thermoleophilia bacterium; assembly: GCA_964533575.1. Lineage (GTDB taxonomy): Bacteria > Actinomycetota > Thermoleophilia > UBA2241 > UBA2241 > CAIXSE01. The sequence continues at coordinate 977 of CAZHMG010000046.1, forward strand.
AAGAGCTCGAGGACGCGCCGGGCGTGCCTCACGGCGGCCGGCGCATCCCCGAGCGCCTGGGCGCGGTAGGCTCGCGCCACGGCCATCGTCGCCAGCAGAGAGCGGAGCTGCTCGTCGTCCCCGGCGGTGCGTGGGGACGCCGCCCCGCCGGACGAGCCCGCACCCACGCCGTCGGTCGCCTGCAACCGGCGCTCGGCATCATCGAGCCGGAGCTCCGCAGCCTCCATCTCGCCCCTGCCGAGCAGCGCATAGGCGTACCACACGCCGAGCATCGGCCGGGCGCGAACCAGCTCATCCGGCAGCGCCTCCGCCCATGCGAGCCACGTACCGGCCTGGGAGCCCTCCTCCAGCATGGGTCCCGCCAGCTCGATCAGGTCCGCCGTCCGCTCAACGTCCCGGGCACACAAGGCATGACGAACAGCGTCCGGCCGGAGACCGTGCTCCTCGTACCAGTCGCTCGCCCTCCGGTGCACCACCGGCAGCATCTCGGGCTGTTCCTCGAGGAGTCGTGCCTGCAGCACGTCGGCGAAGAGATGGTGGTAGCGATACCATCGACGCTGATCGTCGAGCGGGACCACGAACAGGTTGCCGCGCTCCAGACGATCGAGCATCCCCTTGCCGTCAGTCTGTCCGGTGACGGCATCGCACAGGTCCCCGCACAGCCTGTCGAGAACGGCGGTCTGCAGCAGAAAGGCACGCGCGTGTTCCGGCTGCCGCTGGAGCACCTCCTCGACCAGGTAGTCCAGCACAAACCGATGACTCCCGGTGAATGCCTGGATGAAGCCGGCCGCGTCCGGCCGCCCCTGCAAGGAGAGCGCCGCCATTTGGAGGCCCGCGATCCATCCTTCCGTGCGGGCCTCCAGCGCGGCGACATCCTGCGCCGAGAGGTCGAGTCCCATCACCCGGTTGAGGAACTCGACGGCCTCGGCAGCGGTGAACCGCAGATCGGCGGCCCGCAGCTCCGTGAGCTGTCCCCGGGCACGCCAGCGGGCGAGGGGCAGATGCGGATCCTCCCGAGTAGTGATGACCAGGCGCATCTGTGGCGGCAGGTGCTCCAGCAGAAACGCAAGCGCGTGGTCCACCGATTCGGAGTCCAGCACTTGGTAGTCGTCGAGGACGAGGACGATGCCGTGCGGCAGCGTCGCGACGTCGTTGAGGAGCGCGGTCAGCGCCGCTTCGATCGGCGGCGGCTGGGGGGACTGAAGCATGCCCAGCACCCCCTCCCCCACCTCCGCCGCCGCCGTCCGCAGCGCCGCGACGAGGTAGGCCAGGAAGCGCGCCGGATCGCCGTCGGCCTCGTCGAGCGAGAGCCAGGCCGGGCGAACCTCGAGGCGACTACGTCTGCACCCGGCCACCCACTGCCCGACGATCGTCGTCTTGCCGAAGCCGGCCGGCGCGGAGACGAGGATCAGCCGGCCCTCGAGACCCTCGTCGAGCCGCTGGATGAGCTTCGGGCGCGCCACGTCGCTCGGCCGGGACGGCGGGATCGCGAGCTTTGTGGCGAGGATCGTTGCGGGCATGGATGGATTCTAGTCCTCGCGAACTCCAGCGGTAGACCTTGCCGGCTACTCTCGCCGATGATTGCCGGCGGCCTTCGAGCAGCAGGCAGAGGAGCGAAGCTGCTTCCGCAGCTTCGCTCCTCTGCCTGTCGACCAAGACACGGCGCCTGACGCACCCGGGGCGGCGGCGGAGGGGCTTACGCGGGCTCGACACGCGGCGCGCGCACCGGCGCCCGCCGCTCGGCGCCACGGAGCATGCTCACGCCCAGCCACACGAACCACACGATCTGCAGCAGCCCGAAAGCGTACGCCGCGCCTCTGAGCGGCGGCGCCACCGAGACGACCCCCGCGAGACCGATCGCCACGCCGAGCCAGCCGAGCGACCTCGAGAAGCGCTGTGCGCCGGCCCGCTCGGCCCGCAGACCGGCGACGCTGACGAGCAGGACCCACAGGCCGCCGAGGAGCTCGCCGCCGGCCCCACCGAGCCCTTGCGCGACCGGCTCGACCGCCTGCCACAGCGCAACCGCTTGCTCGGGATTCTCCGGGTACAGCGCGACCGCCGCAGCCATGCCGGCGTTGAACACCAGGCCGCCGGCGATCAGCACGAACGCCCACATCAGCCCCACGGCAGTGGCCGCCTGCATCAACCCGGGCGCCGCGGGCTTCAACCGTTCATGCAGCGAGAGGGCCAGGATGGCGAGGGCGACACCGAAGATCACGTAGGAAACGAGATACACGACCTGCATGCTGCCGTAGTTGGCGGCAAGCATCGCCACCTTCTCGACAGGATCAGTGACGCTCGGATAGTTGACCACAACGAGGAAGAAGGGCATCGCCACCAGATACGCGGCGGCGAGATAGAGTGCGGCCAAGCCCCCCATCTTTCGCAGACCAGTGGTGATTTGATTGACGTTCACGGCTCCTCCAATCGGCCCGGCGGCGCGTGCCCTCTTGTCAAGGCGCCGCTCCATGGGTACAATACACTTACGGCGTAAGTATGACACTTACGGTGTAAGTGTGTCAAGCCCCCAATCTCGGGCTCGATCCGCCCCCGGCCAGATCCGAACGCCGGTGTCACAGAGTGGGCTGACCAAGAAGGAGGCCAGTGGACGGACGATCAGCAGCGAAGCCCGAGCGCGCGCCGCTCACCCGCGATCGCGTGTTGCAGGCAGCGCTCGACCTCGCCGACGAGAAGGGCATCGACGCGCTCTCGATGCGGGAGCTCGGCCGCCGGCTCGGCGTCGAGGCGATGTCGCTTTACAACCACGTGAGCAACAAGGACGACGTGCTCGACGAGATGCTCGATCTCGTCGTCGGCGACATCGACTTGCCGTCGGGAGACGTCGACTGGCGTGAGGCGATGCGCCGCCGGGCGGCGTCGGCGCGTGAGATCTTCAGGCGCCACCCGTGGGCGATCGCCCTGAACGACACGCGTGCGACCAGCGGCCCGGCGAGGCTGCGCTACTTCGAGTGGGTGATCGGCACGCTCCGCCGGGCCGGATTCTCCGTCGAGCTGGCCCTGCACGCGTTCTCGACGCTCGACAGCTACGTCTACGGCTTCGGCCGTCAGCAACTCGGGCTGGAAGCCGGCGGCGGCGACACTCCGGAGATGATCGAGGCGTTCCTCGCCGCGATACCCGCCGACGAGTTCCCCTACATCCGCGAGGTCATCACCGAACAGATGCTGAAGTTCGGGTGGGACGAGGACACCGACTTCGAGTTCGGCCTGGGCCTCATTCTCGACGGCCTCGAGCGGGCGCGCGAGTCGGCGTAGCGGCCGAGCCACGTACAGCTCGCCGAGGCTCACCTCTGCGCCGGCGGGGACGCAGGGAGGGCGACGTCACCCGAACAGGGGGGCGTCGCCTCCAAGCCCCGGCTCTAGGATGCGACAAGGCCTTGGACGCCCGAGGCGATCAGCATGATGCCGAGGAGCAGCAGCACGGTCGCGGTGACTGCTTTGCTGTTCGCGATGAGCCACCGCTGAACGGACGCAAGCCGGACCGCGGCCCGCCGGGGCGCCAGCACGTGATAGAGCAGCGGTGCGACGACCGTGAGGCTGGCCACGGCAACGAACAGCACCAGGACGGCGGCTTGCGCCGTGGCGCTGAGTTGCGCCTCGACGATCACGATCGCGCCGGCGATGTTGAGCGCAAGCGTCTTGGGGTTCGCGCCGGCGAAGAGCGCTGCCGTCGCGAAGGACTTGCCCCCTGAGAAGCCGGCGAGCGAGCGCATCCACCCCGGCATCTCCTCTTCATCCTCCGACGGCGGCCGCCGGCGCCACTGCCGAAACGCGACCGCGAGAAGGATCACTCCCAGGGAGGTCTTGGCGACGAGGCCGATCGTGGACGCGGAACCTGCCTCCTGACCGGCCTCACCAAGGAGCAGCACACCGGCGCCGACGACGAGCAGGCCCGTCATCCACCCGAGGACGAACCACAGCGCGTTCTTCGCCGACTTGGACGAGGAGAGCATCAGGATCACCGCCACGACCGCCGGCGGGTTGAGCGCGATTCCCACCGCCGCGGGCAGGAGCTCGGACGCGGACAGACTGGCCACGCCAACGCCCCCTCTCCTGGGTCAACTCACGGCCTTCTGAACGAGCGCTGCGATCTCTTCCTCGACAGCGGGCGTCAGTTCCTTCAGCGCGAACGCGGTCGGCCACATGTCGCCCTCGTCCAGCTTCGCGGCGTCGTTGAACCCCAGCGTCGCGTACCTCGCACCGAACTTCTTCGCGCCCTGAAAGAAGCATACGACCTTGCCGTCGAGCGCGTAGGCCGGCATCCCGTACCACGTCTTCGGCGACAGCGCCGGCGCATTGGCCTTGATTATCTCATGCAACCGCTGGGCCATCTGCCGGTCCGGCTCGGGCATGTCGGCGATCTTCGCCAGCACATCACCTTCGCCGTTCGCCTTGGAGCTCTTGCCGCGCCGCGACTCCGCTTTCAGCTCCCGCGACCGCTCCGCCATCGCAGCTCGTTCTTCGGCCGAGAATCCGCCGGACTTCCCGGCCTTCTCCTCCGGACTCATGGGGCACTCCTCCGTCGGTTCCTGTTGGGTACGCCGACATGGTTCCCGCGCGGATCCGTTCGATACCACCAGCGCATCGATCGTCGTCGGGATCCGCGGGAGGGCGCGTCCAGCGTTCGAGCCCCCACCCGTCGTTCTCCTCGGCTTCGGTTCCGGCCGGCACCGCGAAGGAGTTCGCAGCTCTCGAGTGGAATACCCGGCTGGGGCCGACGCTCAATCGAGTCTACTACGACCTACATACGTACCCCAGAGGAGGCGGCATGGTGAATGAGGCTATTGGACGCGGAGCGGTCGCGGTGAGGGTTGGGGGCAGACTGGCGCTCGTCTTGGCGGTCCTGCTCGCGCTGATGGGCCTCGCGCTCGCGCCCTCAACCGCGGGGGCGAACGGCGTCGCCGACTACCCGCTGTGCAGTGAGAACGGGGCACAGTCGGACCCCGCAGCGCACGGCGATCGGGTCGTCTGGGTCGACCAGCGCGCGAACCCCTCCGGCTGGATCGGCGACATCTGGATGTACGACTACGCCTCGGGCGAGGAGACCCAGATCACGAACGACGAGTACGAGCAGACCGACCCCGACATCTGGGGTGACTGGGTTGTCTGGAGCGACTGGCGCAACGGCAACGGCGACGTCTACGCGAAGAACGTCGTCACCGGCGAGGAGCGCGCCATCTGCACGAACGCCGCCAGCCAGCAGCGGCCCAAGATCGTCGACGACGTGATCGTATGGGAGGACTATCGCAACGGCGAGTGGGACATCTACCGCCACCGCATCAGCACCGGCCACGAGGCTGGCCTCTCCACCGGCGGCGACGACCGGTCGCCAGACGTCTACCGGGACACGAACGGCTACATCGTCGCCTGGGAGGACGCCGGCGGCGACCTGCGCGTGTGGAATCTCGACAACAGTGAGAACCGCATCCCCATGGAGAACATCTACGGCGCCACTCTGGTCGCCGGCGACGACGAATTCGTCTGCGGCCGGTTCGAGGAGGACGCGGGCACGGGGCAGAACGTGCTGCATCTGTACCGCTACTCGTGGAACGACGACTCCCTGGTCGAGATCCCGACGTCGTACGAACCGTACGCGGAGTTCCGCAAGATCGCGGTGAGCGGCGACAAGGTCGCCTACACGTACTACGACGGCTTGTCGTTCAAGGTCCGCGTGCATGACTGGTCGCAGGGTCAAGAGGCTCCGGCGACCAGCGCCGCGTCGGCGCAGTCAAACCCGGCGATCGCCGGCGACATGCTGGTGTGGTCTGACGACCGCAACTTCGCGCCCTCAAGCGACAACTCCCTCGACCTCTACACGAACCGCGCCGTCGCGGCCGAGCCCTCGGCGATCACGACGACCTCAACGTCCAAGACCCTCGCCAAGTACGGCGACGCCTACACCCTCACCGGCACGCTCCAGTCGGGCGGCGCCGGCGTCGCCGGCAAGACGGTGGTGCTCCAGAGGGCCGGCAGCGCGAGCGGGACGTTCACTGACGCGACGGTGTCGGCAGTGACAGCCGCCGACGGCACGTTCTCGCTGGCGCACGTGCCGGCCGGCAAGACCTGGTACCGGGCGAGCTTCGCCGGCGACGCGCAGTACGAGGCCGCCACCAGCTCGCCGGTGAGCGCCCTGCCACGCGCCTTCGTCGGCAACCCCGTCGCCGCCTCAGTGATGTACGTGAACAAGGCGAAGAGCGTCTACAGCTACCTCAAGCCGCGCCACACCGCTTCCACGTACCCGCTGCGCATCTACAAGGATCGCTACGTCTCCGGCAAGTGGAAGGCCTACGGCTACAGCAAGGCGAAGGCAGCCAACTACTCCACCTACACGAAGTGCACGGTCTCGCTGAAGCTGGCCTCCAAGGGCAAGTGGCGCCTGCGGGCCTACCACCCCGCCGATGCCGGCCACGCCGCGAGCTGGTCGAGCGGGTACGACTACGTGACGGTGAAGTAGGGGCGACGCCCAGCGCGCCGCGTTCGATGACCGGGGCCGGTCCGAGGAGGGCCGGCCCCGGTCATGCCGGCTTCGCGGCCGGGAACCTCCACGTGCCCCAGGATTCCGACGACGGAGCGGTGAACGCCCTCAGCCGGGCCGGTCAGTCCTCCTGATCCGCCCTCCGGCCCGCATCGTCCGTCTTCTCGACCTGCAGGCTGACGCTGACGACGTGCTCCTCCGAGAAGCGGAAGGCTCTCGCAATGAGAGCCTGGTCCTTCTCGAGCACGGCCTCGGCGAGGGCGGCGAGATCAGTCCGACGCCGCTGCGAAAGCGTGGCGAGCTTCTCGTCGCGATCCAATTGCTGCCTGATCTGCTTACGCTTCTCGCGGGCGAGGAGTCCCTGCTGCACGCTGTCGTACGCCTTGGCGAGCGACTCCGCGGCCGGCGGGCAGTACTTCAGGCACAGCCACACGACGACGATCGGCGGCGCGGCCTCGAGGATCTCGGAGATCACCAGCTCGAGTGAACCCGATCGGACCTCCTCCACGCGGAGGTAGTCGGTCGGGCGCATCACATAGGAGCGGAAGCCGCTCGGCTGCAGCCGCCCGTACATGTTGTCGATGAGCTGCAGGTACGCGGCGAGGTCGCGAATCGGGAGATCGCAGCAGTCGGTGCGAACGATCAGGCCGAGGCGGTCGCCTGCCTGGGCTTCGGGCAGCAGGATCGCCCGCAGTTCATTCAGAGCAGTCTGCGGGATGTGCAGTGCAGATTCGTCCACTGCCCCTCCTCGAACGGGCCTCTTCTCGAGCGGAGACTGGCCCGTCGCACGCGCGTCCTACGGGCCTTCCGGCCGAGCTTACTACGGAAGCCGCTACCGCACGATCACCGTGATGCGCGGGCTCCATCCCGCCAGATGTCCGCCGTCCTTCGCCATGCGGATCTTGAGGTGATACGTCTCGCGCACAGGCGCGCCGAATGCGCGCGTGACGAACGTGCTTTCGCTTGTGAGGGGCACCGCACTCCCGATGCTGATGCGATGCCAGGGGCCCAGTCGGTGGTCGCCCGCGCGGTCCGTCCACACCTCCACGATGCGCCCGGCCGATGCCTTCGGCGCCACAGAGCCTCTGACCCGAAAGACGTCGTGAACAGACAGCCGGTAGGTCATCTGCGTGACGGATACCCTGTGCCGGACACCGACCGACAGCTTCACCCCGGTCGCCGCCGACGCATTGGCGAAGATGAAGCGCAGGCGGTAGCTGGTCGTCTTCTGCGGGCTCTCCGCGTCGCTCATCGTGACTGCTCCCGAGCCACCAGTTGCGATCGTGTGCCAGGTCGTTTCTCCTGATGGCAGTGCCTGCAGGGCCAGGATGCCGGGAGCGAGGATCGACGTGCTGCCGCTCAACACGACACTCCCGCCCAGCGTGATGATGGCTCCGTAGTCGGAAGAGCTCACTGCCGGTGACGCCTTCAGCCTCAGGGTGAACGGCGCGCCGCCGCTCAGCGTTCGCTGGACTCGGCCGTCGGCTGTTGTGGCGTAGCAGATGCCATCGCCGGCGGCCGCGAACGACGTCACCGTCGACGACGCGCCGCCGGTCTGCTTCGCCCAGGCAGACCCCCCAAGGGCGAAGCCGGCCAGCCACCCGCCTGATCCGCCGACGACGAGCCTGGTCCTGGTGGAAGTCTCGATCAGGGCGAGGGCGCGAATGACGGCGCCTGCAGGGAGCAAGGGCTGTGCCGCCAGGCGCTTGGCGGGGCCTATGCCCTGGAGGGAGAAGACGCGCTCGCTGGAGCAGCAGTAGACGACGCCGAGCGTCGAGTCGGCGGGCACGGCCACATCGAGGAGATCCGCCGAGGTGCTTGTCTCAGACAGCGCCCAGCTCCCTCCCTTCTTGATCACCATCGTTCCGCCGTCCCCGACGGCGGCCACGACTTGGCCGTCGGCCGACATGGCGACCGCCCTCAGGGTGGCGCCGGTCGCGACGCTCTCCCGCCTCCACGTCTTGCCGCCGTCCACCGTCTGCAGCACGACTCCCTTCGTGCCGACGGCATAGCCCACCGTGCCTCGCATCGTCACGTCGCGCAGGTCGGCCGTCGGCGCGGCGGGCAAAGCGGGGGTCGTCCAGCCAAACACCCCCTGGTCGTCCGGGGCGCCGACGAGGAGCGTCGCCTTGTCGCCGACGACCACGCCGTGTCCGGCATCGCTGAAGGCCGCGCCCCTGAGCGTCGACGAGGTGAGCACGGTGGCCGAGATGTCGTTCCACGTCCTGCCACCGTCACCACTCACCGCGACCCTCCCTCCCTGCCCGACGACGACGGCGCCGGTGTCGCCGAACGCCATGGCTGCCCGCGGGAGGCCATCCTGCCCGAAAGGCCTAGCCATCACGGACCAGCCGGGCAGTGCCTGCACGGTGGCGGGACACGCCTGGAAGACAAGCAGGATCAGTCCAAGGAGGATGAGAAGGAAGCTCGATCGCGCAACGAGGGGCGAGGAGTCCGGCCGAGGGCACAGACTCAAGACCGCGGCCGTGCCGCAACGCACGCGCGGGAACACGCGCACCACCTCCTGCCTGTCCCGCATCAATGCGTGGGCCCCCGGTGCGGCGGAGCTTGGCAGCTCCGTTCCGCAGCCCTCTGGACTCGTTCTCGACCATCTTGTGGCGGAATCAAGTGTTGCGCCGAAGTCTGCGTCGTCAGGCCAGGAGACAGAGGCTGATGCCCGACTCTGAGCCGACACTCGGCCAATGATGGGTATCTGGTCTGGGAGCACTTGTCCCCTCACAAGGTCAAAGGAGGCACCGATGTCTGAGCTGGTCGATTTCGTGAATGTCTCGACGGCGGGGCTGGAGTCCTCGCCTGTGGCGGAGGCGCTCGCCGGCCTGCGCGCCAACGAGGCGCGGTACTCCATGAACAAGTACAAGCATCAGTTCACGGTCGTGCCGGCAGCCGAGAGCAAGGACACGCTCGCCTACGTGAACCGAATTCTCAAGGAGGAGCGGGGCATCGAGTTCGCGGCCACGCCCCTGGAGACGTCGCGCTTCGAAGTGGACGGCATCAGGTTCGCCCACGTGTTCTACGAGGATGGCCTCGAGGTCAACGTCATGTACTCGATCGACGACCCCAGGAAGCGTGCGGTCGGCTTCAAGCTCTCAGAAGGGATGGAGGTGCCCGCGGAGCTTGCGGAGAAGTTCAAGTTTGCCAGGCAGAGGTCCAGGCTGGCGGGGACGATTCGGGGCTCGTTCTTCGTCATCAAGGGCGAGTACTAGCCAGCTCTCGCCCGCTTCGTGCTGGAACGGAGAATGGTTGACTCTCCTGCACTCGCGGCGGATGCTGGGGTCTCTCGCAAACCGGCCTTCATCCTCATGCCATCAGTTGCGCCACGGGGTATCCGTCTTTGACCACATCAGGCCTACCAGAGATGCTTCGCACGGTGCCGGCGCTCACCGACCCTCCCCGCCTCCGTTTCTTCCTGCCTCTTGAGCCGAAGCGGCTCATGCGGGCCCGTCAGCGCATCCGCGACTACCTGCATGACCATGGAGTCGATTCGTCCGCGATCGACGACATCGTCCTCGCTATCCAGGAGGCGATGACCAACGCGGTGCGACACAGCAAGGCCTGTGAGGACCTCGAGGTGTCGGTGCGGCGTGACGGCCCGCACCTGGTGGCGGAGGTCAGGGATCACGGTGTGGGGTTCGACGTGGACGCCTTCGACTCGCACTGCTGCCCGGCGGTCGACGAACCCGGAGGCCGCGGCCTGTACCTCATGGCACACCTCTCGGACGAGCTCGAACTCGTCTGCCGCGACGGGCTCGAGGTGCGAATCGTCAAGCGGGATGCGTTCCCTCCGGCGCCGGCCGCTTCCCTCGAGCAGAGCGAGCCCCATGACAGGCACCGCGCAAGCCGCGAGCTCGAGCTCCTCGAGGAGATCGACGAGGGCGTCTTCGCCCTCGACTGGGAGTATCGCTTCACGCTTGTGAACAGCGCGTTTTGCCGGCTCTTCAGCGTCAGCGCGAGGGATCTTCTCGGCCGAACCCTCTGGGACGTGTTCCCCAGGGCGGCGAGCACCGAGCCCGGCCGGGCCCACCGCGATGCGATGGAGCTCGGCCTCCCCGCCCAGCTCGAGTTCATCTCGCCCTCGCTCGGCCGCTGGCTCGAGCTGCGCGTCTACCCCACCGCCTCCGGCCTCATGGCCTACTCGCGTGACATCCACGAACGCAAGACGAAGGAGCTGGAGCGGGACGACCTGCTCGCGGCGCTGCAGTCGAGCGAGAGGCGCTTCCAGGCCACGTTCGAGCAGGCGGCGATCGGCATGGCTCACGTCGCCCTCGACGGCGCCTTGCTGATGGTCAACGACCAGCTCTGCGCGATCACCGGCTACTCCCGCCAGGAGCTGCTGCAGCTGAGGTTCCAGGACATCACGTATCCGGAGGACGTGTCGCTCGATGTCGCGCAGGCGGGGCAGCTGCTGGCAGGTGAGATCGACACGTACGCCATGGACAAGCGCTACCTGCGGAAGGACGGCTCCGTGGTCTGGGCGTCCCTCACGGCCTCGGTTGTGAAGGACGACAGCGGGCATCCCGACTTCTTCATTGGGGCCGTACAGAACATCGACGAGCGCAAGCGGGCCGAGGAGGCGCTGCAGCAGACCAGCGCCGAGATGGCCGAGTTGCTCGAGAGTATCACCGACGGCTTCTTCAGCCTCGACCGGCAGTGGCGCTTCACCTACGTCAACGCTCTCGGCGAAGTGATCTTCCAACGCCCCCGAGCGGAGATGCTCGGCAACAACATCTGGGAGGTCTTCCCCGAGGCGGTGGGCACGCGCTTCCAGCACGAGTACGAACGGGCGATGGAGGAGGCCCAGACCATCCGTTTCGAGGAGTACTACACGCCCTACGACGGCTGGTACGAGATCAACATCTACCCGTCCTCGTCCGGCCTCTCCGTCTACATGCGGGATGTCACAAAGCGGAAGCGCATGGAAGAGGCACTGCGCGAGAGCGAGGCCAAGTACCGCTCCATCTTCGACTCGATCGACGAAGGGTTCTTCGTGATCGATGTGCTCTTCGACGAGGCTGACCGAGCCGTGGACCTACTCTACGTGGAGGCCAATCAGGCCGCAACGACCATGCTGGGCGCAGACTATACGGGTAAGCGGTTGACGGAGCTGAGCCCGGACTACGAGCGCTACTGGTTCGACATCTTCGGCGGAGTGGCCCGCAGCGGTGAGAGCGCGCGTGGCGAGCGGTACGCCTCTCCGGACGACCGCTGGTACGACTTCTACGTCTTCAAGATCGGCGGGCCGGAGAGCCGGCGCATCGGCAACACGTTCAGGGACATCACCAAGCGCAAGCAGGCCGAAGAGGCGCTGCGCGTCAGCCAGGAACGCTTCCTGCTGCTCCACGAGACGATGCTCCAGGGGGTGGTTTTCCAGGATGCGGACGGGACGATCACCTCCATGAACCCTGCCGCCGAACGCATCCTCGGGAAGCGGTCTGACGAGTTCGTAGGGTCAACCTCCACAGGCGAGGAACACGACACCCTGCGCGAGGACGGCACGCCGTTCCCCGGACTCGAGCATCCGGCGATGGTCGCCCTCCGTACTGGTGAACCGGCGCCGGACACGCTCATGAAGGTCTACAACCCGAGGGAGTCGCGCTACCGCCTCATCAACGTCCAGGCAGTGCCGTTGCTGGGACCGGGAGAAGACAAACCCCACGGCGTCTACACCATTTTTGACGACGTCAGCGAACGCAAGCGCGCAGAGGAGGCGCTGCGCGAGAGCGAGGAGCGCTTTCGCACGCTCTTCGAGAACATGCAGGAAGGCGTCGCCCTGCACGAGGTCGTTTACGAAGGCGATCAGGCGGTCGACTACCGCATCATCCACGTCAACCGCGCCTACGAGCGCCAGTCCGGAATCGACTGGGAACAGGCGGAGGGCCGGCTGGCCAGTGACGTCTATGGCACCCCGCAACCGCCCTATCTCTCGGAGTTCGCCGCAGTGGCGCAGACCGGCCGGCCGAGCATGATCGAGACGTACTTCGCTCCCCTTGACCGCCAATTCCGCATCTCCATCGTGTCCCCTCAGAAGGGGCACTTCGCCACGATCTTCGAGGACATCACGCAGCGAAAGCGCAACGAGGAGGAGCTTGCAGCCCTGCTCGAGACCCAGCAGAGCGCGCTTTCCACCCTCCAGCGCAGCTTGCGACACCAGGTCGTCGCGCATCCTCACGTCGAGGTCGGCCTCACCGAGGTGGCCGCGTCTGCGGCCGAACTGGTCGGCGGCGACCTCTGGGACCTCGTTGAGCTGAACGACGGACTTCTGCTCGCGGTCGTCGGCGACGCTGCCGGCAAGGGCGTCGCGGCGGCGACTCAGGCACATGCCGTTCGCACCGCGGTGCGCGCCTTTGCCCAGATGGCTCCCACTCCCGGCTTCATTCTCACGCAGACGAATGAACTGCTCGGCAGCGAGAACGGCCAGGGATCGGATTTTGTCACGGCTCTCGTCGTCGTCCTCGACCCGCTCAACGGCGAGTTTCGGATGGCGAGCGCCGGTCATCCCGCCCCCCTGCGGCTCGCGGCCGGCTCGACTCACCTCGTTGAGCCGGCTTACGGGCCGCCGCTCGGCGGCTTTGAGGCCGACTACGTCACCTCGAGACACAACCTGTCGGAGGGTGACTACCTGGTCCTCTACACCGACGGCGTCACCGAGGCTCGTCGCAGCGGGGAGCTGTTCGGCGAGCAGCGCCTGATCGCGGCCTGCGACGGCCTGCACGCGCGGCCGGCACAGGAGGTCGCCGACCACCTCCGTCAATCCGCGGAGGACTTCGGCGGAGCGCTGCGGGACGACCTCGCGGTGCTGGTGCTGCGACTGCGGCGCCAAGTCTGAGGGCGGCCGTACAGCGCCTGCGGCGCAAGCTGACCGTTACTGAGCCGCGGAACGACGGGCCTGGCCGTGTCCGCCTCGACGTCCCACGGACCGCTTACCGCCGTGGTGATTGGACTTCCGGTCTCCTCCGATGGCTCGACGCGCATGATGCACGGCATGTAGTAGCTGGTGCTGGATGCAGGTGGAAACGTGACGTTGTTCGCATTACAGCACCCCCGTTCGTTCTGCCGGCCGTCACCTGGAGGTGACGCATGTACTGTGCAGGAACGGCGCGGCGGCGACATCGTGCAGTGTTGTCCCGGCAGGCGACACGTCATCAGGACAGGGGGTGCGGGGACCGGACGTGCAGCACGCCCGTTCCCTCTTGGTGCCGACTGTGGTTGACTGGCGCCGAGACCGGAGTCCGGCACGGAGGGAGCAGCCATGTCGACCAGCGCAGCAGGGCAGCAGACGCAAGGCCACGGACCAGTCCCCTCGCTGATGAAGCCGGCCGAGGCAGCGGCGCGGCTGGAGGCGGAGCAGGCGAAGGAGCTCGAGGCCAACACGCTCGGCGTGCAAACCGTGATCTGGGGGATGCAGCGGGTCAAGGCCGGGCAGACGCTGCGAAACTTCGCGGCGCCGCTCCCGGCCGGCTCTTCCGCCCCTCCCTTCGATCCCAGCCCGCACGGGGTCAACGTCTGGGGCCACGCGCGCGCCCTGATCACGCATGAACTGCGCGTGATCGAGACGCCCAACACCGAGACGCTGGTATCCACCGCGGTCGTGGACCTGGAGGACGGCCCGATCGTCGTGGTGCACCCTGAGTTCGACGAGCGCTACTTCCGCACAAGCGTCTGGGAACTGCGCGGCGACACGCACACCATCAGCCAGAAGCGCGACGGCTCACATCCGGCGCCATACGCGTTGCTGCCTGCCGACTGGACGGGGACGGTGCCCGACGGCGTGAAGACGATCCGGACCCACAGCCGCTACATCCTGGTCGCCCCCCACATCGGCGTCGCGGGTGAGGACGACCTCGCGCAGGCCAACGCCGTGCAAGACGGCCTCCGCCTGGTCGCCCTCGAGGACTGGGACGGGTCGCGGCGGGAGGTCGAGCCGGGCCGGCCGATGCGTCCGCTGCGCCGGCCCGGCACTGACGTCCCGCCAGAGCTGCTCTTCTTCGAGGAGCTCTGCGAGACGCTGAAGGACGTCACCTTGCCGGACGACGAGTTGGCCTTCGCCCGGCAGGCCGGGCGCATCGGCGTGACCCTGACCGATGGGTTCCAGGTCGAGCAGCTGGACCAGGCGACCACGGTAGGGCTCTCCCGTGCGGTGCCGGACGCGCAGAGCATCCTCGAGCACAAGGCGCGGATGCTGACGCCGGTGCAGCCGGGCGGGACGTGGATGGTCAGCTTCGACCTCGCCGGCGAGGACGATTGGCTGTTCCGGGGCGCCGTCGGCTGGAAGCACGTGTGGGGCGACCTTCCCGACGAGATCCTCTTCCCCTTCGCACGCATCGACGAGCACGGCGAGGCCCTCAGCGGAACGCGATGCTACACGCTTCGGTTCGCGGCGGGAGAGCAGCCGCCGGCGCGCTCCTGGCGCATCAGCATGTTCGACCTCGACGGCTTCTTCATCGACAACCCCATCCGGCGCTACGGCATCGGGAACATGGGCGAGGAGAGGCTTCAAGTCGCCGCCGACGGGTCGGTGACGTTGTACATTCAGCACGAACCTCCCGCCGGCGGTGAGCAGGCGAACTGGCTGCCTGCTCCCGAGGGCGGCTTCTTCCTGGCGCTGCGGATGTACCAGCCTGAGGAACGGATGGCGAGCGGCAACTACATCGTGCCGCCGCTGCGGCGAATCGGCGCCTGACGCTTCGTTCCTTTGCGCTCTCTCTTCGCTCCAACGCCCGCCAGGTAGATCTCCAGCATCTGGCGGGCGGCCTCGTCCAGCTGCGGCCCGGCGCCGGCCAGGCGCTCGCCCAGCAACAGCCGCGACATCACGAAGGTCGAGGTGAGGACGAAGAACGCCTCGGCCATGATGCGCGGGTCGAGGTCCGGCCGCAGATCGCCGGCCTCCTGCCGCGCGGCCAGATAGTCGGTGAGCCCCTCGAGGTTGCTCGCGGGTCCGGCGCCCATGACCTCCATCACGTCCGGCTCCGACCTGGCATCGAAGGCGAGCCGCATCGCCGGCGCGCCGAACTGCCGCGCCTGCCGGACCTCCATCGCTGCGAGCGACTCGAGCGTGCCGAGTGTGTCCGCAGAGCCCGGCATCTCCGCTATGGCGAAGCCGGCCATCGTCTGCGCCCAGTGCTCGCCGAGGGCCTGCAGGAGCCCCTTCTTGGTGCCGAACTGCCGGAAGATCGTGACTTCGTTCACGCCCGCGCGCTCGGCGATCGCCCGCGTGGTGGTCGCCCGATAGCCGCGGTCGCCCATGAGCTCGGCGGCGGCGTCCAGGATGGACTGCCTCGTCTCCCTCTCCACTGCGGACATCCGGCCCTCGCTTCGCTTGACATAGGTTGACGTGTGCAAGTGCTTGCTTGCATACTAGCTGAAGCAAGGGCGAGGGTCAAGCCCCGCCCGGATCGAGGGAGGGACGGTTCTCATGAGAGCGAGGAGGAAGGCAATGACGATCATCGCCTGGACGGCGGGCGCGCTCGCGCTCGTGCTGTTCGTCGGCTGGCTCGGGTTCCAGATCGAGCCCTCCCCCTTCCCCGACTACCCCGAGGCGCAGCCCGCCTCCATCAAGACGGTCGCTCTGCCCGCGGATCTGCCGGCGCCGGTGGAGCGCTTCTACCGCACGGTGTACGGCGACCGGGTCCCCGTCATCACCAGCGCCGTCCTCACGGGCCGCGCCCGCGTGCGCCCCGCCGGGCCGCTGTACCTGCCGGCCCGCTACCGCTTCACCCATGTGGCCGGGCAGGACTACCGCCACTACATCGAGGTGTGCTGGTTCGGCATCCCCGTCCTGCGCATCAACGAGCGCTACGTCGACGGCGAGAGCCTCGCGGAGATCCCGATCATCGGCACGGACTCAGGCCCCAAGATGGAGTGGTCGGCGAACCAGGGCATGTGGGCCGAGTCGTGGCAGTTCCCGGCGCTGTTCCTGACCGATCCGCGTGTCCGCTGGGAGTCGCTGGACGCCGAGACGGCCCTGCTGGTGGTGCCCTTCAAGGACACGGAGCAGAGCTTCGTCGTACGCTTCGATCCCGCGAGCGGCCTGCCCACCTGGAGCGAGACCATGCGCTACAAGGGCTCGTCGAGCGCCGGGAAGACGCTGTGGCTGACGCACGCGGACGAATGGGCC
This sequence comes from uncultured Thermoleophilia bacterium, assembly GCA_964533575.1. Lineage (GTDB taxonomy): Bacteria > Actinomycetota > Thermoleophilia > UBA2241 > UBA2241 > CAIXSE01. Next base: position 17,602 of record CAZHMG010000046.1, read on the forward strand.
GAGCTCGACGGGGTGCTCACCAACACGGTCGGCAGCGCGATGTGGATCGACGACGGACGCCCGTGGGCGACCTTCCGCCTCGAGGATCTTCGGCTCAATGTGAACGTGAGCGAGTACGTCCGCGGGCGCGGGATCTAACTCGGGGCGCTCGCGGCCGGCCCCTCGCCGGAGTGGCCGCGGATGTTGAGGATCGTGTTCGGCACAAAGAGGACGAGAAAGACAGCCCAGGCGACGCGCTCGATGTCCCAGAGCGGCCACCACATGAACATCTGACCCCAGAAGTAGAGCATCAGGTACGGAAGGAACACGCCCCACCTGATCGGCGGGCCGCGCCACTGCCTCGGGCGCCACAGGTCAACCTCAGCCCCGAGGAGCGCCCACAGGGCCATCAGCACCGGGCCGACGACAAGCGTCCAGGACTGGCCGTCGAGGAGCAGCCACGCAGCCAGCGGCAGGCCCAGCCCGGCGAAGGCGTACACGAGCCAGCCGAAGCGCGTGGCCGGCTGGGGCGCCCACCTGCGCGCGGCGAAGAAGGCCAGCAGCAGCGCCTGCGTCGCGATGCCGAACGCCGCAAAAGCGGCGACTGAGGGTTCGCTCGCGGTCACTCGATGAGCCTACTCCCCGGGCAACGGAGCGGACTCGAACGGGGCGCTGCTTCGAAGCTGCGGCCGCGCCCTGGCGGCCGGTCGCCGACCGCCGTCGTTCAGCCTCGCGAGCGTGCCTGCGCTGCCCGTAGCGCAGTCCTGATGAGCTCGGGCGAGGGCATCCCACCGGACCCGGCGGGCGGGAGGTAGGGGCGTCAGCCCAGTCCGTAGTCGGCGAGTGTCTCGGCCTCGGGGTCGACGTCGTGACCGGCAACGCGGATGGTCGGCGAGCCGGGGAAGCGCAGCTCTTCGGCCTCGGCCTGCGTACGCAGAGCACGCGTGCTGAGCACAACGTGAATGTCCTCCTCTGCCGCGGTGCGAAGAACGGCGTCACGCGCCGCCTGCCAGCGACCTCAGCCCGGCGTGTGGAGCACCTCGACAGAAACCGGCTCGACCATCATGGCACGAGCTTACCCTCCTCGGCGCTCACGTACGAGCCGCGCGCAGAGGCTGAAGGCCCCTTCGGGCAGTATGGGCTTTCGCTCGCCGGCCGCCACGCGGGCATCACCTGACGGGCTGCGGCTTGGGGAACTGGAAGCTCCCGTCGACGATCGCCTCGCGTGTTCCGTAGAGCCGGACGAGGTAGCGCCAGCCCTCCGGGGTGT
>CAZHMG010000047.1:0-18719 GCA_964533575.1 uncultured Thermoleophilia bacterium
CGGCCGTTCCACAGCTCGTCCTCATAGTCCCAGTTCATGACCTTGTCGACGATCGCCAGCGCGGCGCTGTCACAAGGCTTCGCGCCCAGAACGAGGCGCGGGGCGAAGGTCGTCGACACCTGCTGGATCTCTATCTTGGTGCCGTGCTGCTGCCAGCAGAAGAGTGCCTCGTGCTCAGGAAGGAAGAAGCCTTTGAGGGACAGCACGGGCATGGCGCGGCTGACATCCAGCTCCGAGACGTCCGTGATGGCGCGGTACTCGATCTCGACGGGCGCCGCGCCGGGCATGCGACAAGCGGCGGAGGCGATCGCGGAGGGCGAGGCGCAGACCTCGACGGCCACCGGGGCGATGACCTCGGTGCCGCCGGCCAGCAGTTCGGCCGTCAGCTCGCGCAGATCGGCTTCGCTGATGAAGCAGCGGTCGCCTCCAGCGCGATCGGCGCGCGTGTTGGTCGAATCCGTCACTTGATGAACTCCTGATTGTCGTCGAGCCGGAAATCGCCGATCGGCGCCGGCTTCTCGGGGTCGTCGCTGACGACGTAGTCATATCGCTCGGCGACGATCTCCTGCAGCTTCCTGTTGAGGAGGGTCAGAGGGATCCCGACTGGACAGAAGCGCTCGCATTCGCCGCAGCCGACGCAGCGGCCGGCGAGATGCAGGGCGCGCGTGATGTTCCAGGACAGATTGCCGCGAGCATGGGAGGAGGGTTCGATCCATCGCGGCTGGGTCTTGTCCGCTACGCAACGTTCACAGACACAGAGCGGGCAGACCTGACGGCAGGCGTAACAGCGGACGCACTTTTCGAACTGCTCCGTCCAGAAAGCCCATCGTTCGTCCAGCGGCTTGTCGTCCAGCGCCGCGACGCGCTCGTCAATGGTCATGCTCGGCCGCGGCGGGTCAGGCCGGGCCTCGCCAACAAGGTGGTTGACGAGGGTGGGTTCGCGGTTGTCACAACCGAAACAGCGAGGCGCCACATTCTCAGGGCTGAGCTCAAGCGCCTGAGGCAGTTCGGCCTCTTCGAGGACGCCGCCGCAACGGACGCCAATCAGTACGACGTCGTCGCGGGAGAGCTGTGCCTCGCGCAGCAGGCCCGCGACCGCCTTGGCGTCACAGCCTTTGACGACGATGCCGATGCGTCCGAGATTGATCACGTCGTCCCGCCTCGGATCGAGGTAGGTCACGAGGTTGTGCGCGCAGCGCGTGTCGAAAATCAGCTTGTCTGCGTCATCGGGACTGGTGACGAAGACAGGACGCGCGCCGCGGCGGCCCTGCTCCCAGCCGATGATGACGCGCACGGTGCCGTCTGCAAGGAGTTGGCGAGCGACATCGTTCAGTTCGCTCACGTGGGCTCACCACCCTCCGCGGCGGCCAGCAGGGCGTCCATGTCATCGGCAACCGGCGGAGGCTCAGGCGCGAGCGCACGATAGTCGGTGAATGGACCGAGGGCACGCACGCTGGCGACAGCCTCGTTCACCACGTCGCGCCATTTCGCGCCTTCGCTGGCGGAGACCCAGGAGAAGGTCATACGGCCAGGACCTACGCCGAGGAACTCCATGAGATCGCGAAACACGGCGAAACGCCGCCGGGCATGGTAGTTGCCCGAGGTGTAGTGGCAGTCAGCGGGGTGGCAGCCACTGACGATGACGCCGTCCGCTCCGCGCTCGAACGCCTTGATGATGAAGAGCGGATCGATCCGGCCCGTGCAGGGCAGCCGGATGATGCGGACGTTGCTCGCCATCTGTAACCGGCTGGTTCCCGCAAGGTCGGCGCCGGTGTAGGTGCACCAGTTGCACACGAAGGCTGTGATGCGTGGCTCGAAGCTGGCGGCGTCGTCGGTGGCAGGTGCGCCAGTCGTCCTCATGTCGTCGCTCATGCTGCCGTCACTCCCAGAAGCAGAGGGCATTGATCTCGCTGAAGATCTGTTCATCGGTGAACGTCTGGAGCTCGACGCTCTTGCTGAGACAGATCGCCTGGCATGTCCCGCAGCCTTGGCAGATGCCTGGATTGACATACGCAACCTGGCCGCAGACATGGCCGTCGACGGCGCAGATATCGCGCGGCTCGATGGCGTTGTAAGGGCAGGCGCGGGCGCAGTTCATGCAGCCGATGCACGTGCTCTCGTTGACGACGGCGACCGCCGGATCTCGCTCGAGTTCCTCGGCACTGAACAGGCCCATCACCTTGGCCGCCGCGGCGCTGGCCATCGCGACGCTGTCGGGAATATCTCGCGGCGCCTGGCAGGCGCCCGCTACGAACACGCCCGCCGTATTCGTCTCGACCGGCCTCAGCTTGGGATGCGCCTCGTTGATGAAGCCATGCTCGTCGAAACTGCAGCCGATCACCTGGGCGAGCTTCTTGACGCCAGGCTGCGGGCGCACGGCAGTTGCCAGAACCACCATGTCGGCGTCGATAACGACCTGCTCACCGCTCAAGGTGTCGAATCCCCAGACCTTGACCACGTCGCCGTCTCTGAAGATGCGGCTGACGCGACCGCGGATGTATTCGGCTTGGTCGTCTTCGATCGCCCGACGGCTGAACTCGTCGTAGCCCTTGCCGGCGGCGCGGATGTCCATATAGAAGGCCACCGCGCGACCATCGTGCACCTTGTGCTTGTAGAGCATCGCGTGCTTGGCGCTGTACATGCAGCAGATCTTGCTGCAGTACTTCATGCCCTTGTCCGGATCGCGAGAGCCCACGCAGTGGACGAAGACTACGGTCTTGGGCTCCTTGCCGTCCGATGGCCTGCGAATTGCGCCGGAGGTCGGACCAGAGGCTGACGCCAAGCGCTCGAACTGGAGGCCGTCTATGACGTCTGGCACTTCGCCGTAGCCGTACTCGCCGTAGCCCTTGAGGCCCTCGGGCTGCTCGCGGCCGATGCTGTAGAGCTGGAAGCCGGTCGCTACGACAATTGCGCCGACCTGCTCCTCGACGAAGACGTCTTCGGTGTCGTAGTCGATGCAGTCCTTGAGGCAGGCCTCCTTGCACTTTCCGCACGCGTCCTTGGCGAGGCCCTTGCGGCGACCCTTGAAAAGCGTGCAGTTCTCGCGGTCGAGCACAGGCACGTTGGGGACCGCCTGAGGGAAGGGCACGTAGATTGCGGTCCGGTTGCTGAGACCCGCTTCGAATTCGCTCGGTATGCGCTTGGCCGGACAAACCGCGAGGCAATCGCCACAGCCGTTGCATATGTCCTCGTTGACCGTGCGTGCCTTCTTGCGGACCTTGACGGTGAAGTTGCCGATGTATCCGTCGACGCTCTCAACCTCGCTCCACGTGTGGAGCTTGATGTTGGGGTGCTGGTACGCCTCGACCATGCGCGGGGTGAGGATGCACTGCGAGCAGTCCAGTGTCGGGAAGGTCTCACTGAGCTGGCTCATGTGCCCGCCGATCGAGGCCTCTCTCTCGATGAGGACGACTTCGCTGCCTCCGTCGGCGATGTCCAGGGCGGCTTGAATCCCGGCGATGCCGGCGCCGATGACCAGCGCGCGCTTGGTGACCGGAATACGGATCGGTTCAAGCGGCTTGTTGTGCTTGACCTTCTCTATGATTGTGCGTGAGATGTCGATGGCCTTCGCGGTCGCTTCACCGCGATCCTCGTGGATCCAGGAGCAGTGCTCGCGGATATTGGCCATCTCGCACATGTATTTGTTGAGGCCGGCTTTGCCGGAGGCGTTCCGGAAGGTCTTCTCGTGCATATGAGGCGAGCACGCCGAGATCACCACGCCGGTCAGGTTGTTCTCCTCGATCGCTTTGCGGACGAGGGCCTGCCCCGGATCCGAGCACATGTACTTGTAGTCCGTCGTGAAGGCGACGCCGGGATGGTTCTTGAGAGTCTCGGCCACTTTTGCACAGTCGACGGTGCGGGCGATGTTCTCGCCGCAGTGGCAGACGAAGACGCCGATGCGGCTCACTCCGCCTCACCTCCCTTCGGCGCGGCCGCGGCCTTTTCAGCCCTCGCGGCCGCCCTCGCGGCAGCCTCCGCCTTCTTGCGAGCCTCTTCCGCCTCGCGGACGACGGCGCGCTCGAACAAGTCTGTGAGCAATGGTGATGTCGCGATGAAATGCCGGTCCAGGCCAAGGGCCGAAGCCGGCAGGCCGAGGGCCAGACCGACGAGCTGCGTCACGAAGAGAATCGGCAGCGGCTCCTGCCCCCGCTCCGTCATCGCTTTCTGACGCAGATCAAGATTCGAGTGGCAGAGGGGACACGCCACTACGATGGCCTCTGCGCCGCTGGCGCGCGCATCGTTGATGATAGCGCGTCCGAGCCGAACGACAGAGGACGTCCGGCTGAACGAGAGCGATGCGCCGCAACACTCGACCTTCATGTTCCAGTCGACCGGTTCGGCGCCGCACGCGGCTATGATCTCGTCCATCGAGGTCGGCTGCTCCGGGTCGTCGTCCCCGGCGACCTCGGCCGGTCGCACGAGCAGACAGCCGTAATATGCAGCGAGCTTGACGCCGACGAGCGGGTTGGGCGCCGCGGTGGCGGCCGCGCGCTCCCGAATCGTGTCCGATGCGCTCCCCAACAGATGAATGGCGTTCACCACCTCGACCGAGTTCTCGAACCGCCGGCCAAGGATGTCCGGCATCTGCTCCGCGAGTCCGTCCTGCGTCGCGACCGCCGCACGCGCGACGGCGAGGCGGTTGTAGCAGGCGGCGCAGGGCGCGACCACCTTGTCGAAGCCCTGCGCTTCGGCCAACGCGAGGTTGCGAGCCGGCAGGGCGAGTCCCAGCAGTTGGTTGGTCATGTGCCCGCTGCTGGCCCCGCAGCATGACCAATCGTCGATCTCGGTGATGCGGATGCCGAGCGCGTCGCTCACGGCCCGCAGGCTTTCGTCGAACTCACGGGATGTGCCCTGAAGGGAGCACCCCGGATAGTAGGCGATGCCGTCGTGCTGGGGCTTCGTGCCCGCCGCGCCCATCACCGGAGCCCACACTTCTCGAAGATGCGCTTCATCTCGGCGGTACCCTTGATGCGATCACGGCGAAGGTTGAGCTTCCCACGTGTGAACATGGGGGGCGCGTTGGTGACGTCCTTCATGAGAGCGCCGCTGCGCAGTTTGTACTCCATGACGAGTCCCATCTCGTGCAGGCGGCCGTTGTTGCGGACCTGCTCCAGGAAGGAACGATGGAACGCCTTGATGGTACGTGGCGTGGCCGAGACACCGGCAGCGAGACTCATCTCTCGCAATTCGTCGATCACGCGTGCGGGATCGCATGCGTTAGGGCATCGCGCGGAGCACGTTTCGCAGGTCAGGCAGAACCAGATGCTCGGGTCGCTGAGCGCGCTGGTCCGCCGGTTCTGCATGACGAGGCGCATGACGGTGTGAGGACGCAGATCCGAATCGGCTGCCATGGGGCAGCCCGCAGAACACTTGCCGCACTGGTAACACGCGGCTGCATTGGCGCCCGTGTTCTCGAAGATCTCGGCGGCGAGGGTGCGAGGCATACCGTTCATACTCGCTCGACTTCCTACCCTTCTGTGGACGGGCCGGGAGAGCAGTGGCCTGGGGTGTCCTGAATGAAGTGAGGCGACAATTATAGCGCTGCACACAGTGTAGGGTTGGCGGGGAAACCGGGCAACCGGAGTCCTCTATCCGACGACGGTACGGAATGGCGCGAACGGTCGGGTAGCGGCCGTGTACGCGTCCGGTCGTCCGGGTGGCGCCGTCTTCGGCGGGATGGGGAGCCCGTAGAATGACGTCCAACGCTCGGGCCACGTGGGGGAGAGAAAGGGGGACCTTGGACGATCGGCAGACGGGCGGGACTGAGCTGCGACCCCTGTCCACCATCGAGGAGCGGGTGGTCGAATCAGTTCGCGCGCAGCGTGACGAGCTCGTGGCATTGCTGGAGGATTTGGTCGCGTGCGATACGACTGCTCGAGAACCCGGCGATCCCGCTCGCGACGAGGAGAAGCTGCAGCGCCTCCTGGCGGCTCGCCTGCGTGCGGCCGGTGCGCGAGTCGACCTATGGGAGCCTGAGCCGACCGGAGCTGGCAGCCGTTTCATCCCGGCCGGCCTCGACTTCGTCGGCCGGCCCCAGCTCGCCGCTCTGGTTCCGGGCACGGGGAAGGGCCCGAGTCTGCTGGTCAACGGCCACATCGATGCGGTCGACGTCGGTGAGCCGGATGACTGGAGCAGCGATCCATTCAAGCTCACCGAACGGAACGGAGCGCTCCACGGTCGCGGTGTGGCGGACATGAAGGGCGGCATCGCCGCGCTGCTGATGGCGCTGGAAACGCTGCACCGGTTCGGCATCATGCTCGCCGGCGACGTCATCTTCTGCACGAACACTGACGAGGAATCATCTGGGGCCGGTGGTCATATGTGCGTGCGGCGTGGAGTGCGCGCCGACGCGGGCATCGTCGCCGAGCCCACCGGCTTCGATGCCTGGGTGAGCTGTCATGGCACGGTCACTCCGGTGATCTCAATCGAGGGTCGAGCTGGTCACGCCGAGATGCCCCAGAGGGATTGGCGCGATGGCGGTGCAGTCAATGCCATAGAGAAGCTGGCGCCGGTGCTCCACGGTATCCAAATGCTGCGCGGGGAGTGGCGGACGCGGGCAGATCATCAGCATCCGCTGCTTCGGCCGGGGGACATCGTGCCGACAATCGTCAAGGGCGGCACCTGGGTCGTCACCTATCCGGCGCGCTGCGATCTGACGTGCAATATCACGTACCTGCCGGGCCACGTCGACGCAGAGGGGACCGGGCGGCTTGTCGAGGCCGAGGTGATCGAGCGGCTCAACGCGGCGGTGGCCGACGACCCCTGGTTCGCCGAGCATCCGCTCACCTTCACTTGGACAGACGACGTCGTTCCTGCTGAGATACACGAGGATCACCCCCTCGTCCACACCGCGCTCGCATGTGCGGCCGCCGTCGGCCGCCGTGGCAAACCAGCAGGCCTCGACAGCTGGCACGACGCGGCGACCTTCACGCGCGCCGGAACGCCCACCATCAGCTTCGGCCCGGACGGCATCGAGACCGCGCATGCCGTCAATGAGCGCGTCAGCGTGGAGAGCCTGCTCGACTTCACCGCCGCCGCAGCTCTCATGACGATGCGCTGGTGCGGGGTGGTCCGATCTCTAGCTTGAACGCTGGACGCGGATTCGCATGAGATAGGCCTCAGTCATCTCCGCAAGTATGTCGCAGGAAGCCTTCAAGTTTACGCCTTCGGGGTCGAGCAGCGCCAGTTCGGAGAGGCCGTCGACAGCTGCGACGATGACCGTCGCGAGGGTCGTGAGTTGGCGTTGCTCGATGCCTGACTCAGCCGCCAGGTCGTCGACGTCGGCTTGACGATAGGCGCGATAGAGGTCTGCGACCCGAGTGCGCAACTCCGGACTGCGCAGCACATGAGGCAGCAACTCGAAGAAGGCGCGTTGCGAGTCGAGGTTCTCCGCGACGCGCGACCATCGCTCGCGGCTCGCCCGCAAACCCCTCTCGCCCGCCGCGCGGCCTTCGAGTGTCGTGCCGTCGACCTCGGTGCGGGGACTCGCCACATCGATGAGAGCAGCGATCAACCCGGCCTTCGTGCCGAAGTAGTAGCGCACTGATCCCCTGTACGCGCCGGCCTTCTCTGCCACGGCGTCGAGAGTCAAGGCCTCGAAGCCCTGGTCGATCACGAGTTGTTGGGCGGAGGCCAGCAAGCGCTCCGCGGCTGCCGGAAGAGGAGCGCTCGGCTCAAAGCTGTTCGCCGCCCGCCGGTATTTTTCTTTCATCACATCCTCACTGTGCGACTCGGTTCTTGCGATTGCATGATACAGCACGCGGGGCTATACTTCCGCTGACGGACGGAAAACCTCTTTCGTTCGAGAAGGGGCTCGCCTTCGGGCCCGAACGTGAAAAGCGGGAGATGCCATGGAGTACGTGCCAAGAGACGCCAAGCCGGGGTTCGACGCTGCCGGCTTCCGCGAGATGCTGCGTGACGGCATGGGGGGTCACATGCCTTACGCCGGCATGCTGACCATGTTCCGGCAGCCGCACACGCAGGAACTTGAGGGCGTGGATGTCGCCTTCGTCGGCCTGCCTTGGGATGGCACGCCTCTGAATCGTTCGGGGCAGCGCTACGGCCCGCGGGCCATGCGGGAGACCTCGGCGTACGTTCTGCAGGAGCAGGACTACACGCTATTCCACCGCCTGACTTGCGTTGACTACGGCGACGTCTTCTTCCACACGGGCAACATGTTCGACTTCATCGACCAGACTCAGAAGGTGGTCGAGGAAGTGCTGGCAGGCGGCGCCATGACGTTCTGCATGGGTGGCGACCATCTGATCCCGCTGCCGATCCTGCGGGCCTATGCCAAGCAGCGCGGTGAGCCGGTGGCCCTTCTCCACTTTGACGCGCATCGCGACAGCTGGGACATCTTTCCGTACTCGTATGGCGGCAGTTGGCTCGAGGAACTCGTGAATGAGGGGTGCATCGACGCTGCCCACTCGGTGTCGATGGGCATGCGCGAAGACGCTTGGCCGGCCAAGGACGACGTCACCGTGATCCCGGCCGCCAACTGCCTTGACGAGGGGCCGCAGGCGATTGCCGAGCAGGTGCGTGCCGTCATCGGCGATACCCCTGTCTACATCACGTTCGACATCGACTTCCTCGACGCCACTGTGGCCCAGGCATGCCACACCGCGTCGTTCTGCGGTCCCGACATGTGGTGGACGCGGCGCTTCCTGAAGGCGCTCAGCGGGCTCAAGGTGATCGGCGTCGACGTGAACGAGTTGTGCCCGCACTACGAAGTCCCCTGCGGGCCTTCGGGTTTGGCGCTCACGACGGTGTCCGCATGGCTCCTCGAGCTCATCGACAAGGGCCGTCAGACCGAGCTGACGTAAGGGACCGTCGTCAAATTCGCCGCGAGGGTCGGGAGGACGAGAGGCGAACGGGTCTGCCCGGGTGGTCTCGCTGGACCGAGGGAGGGCCCGGCGGCCATCGCCCCCGTGTGATGCTTGTTCCATAGTTGGTGGAAGCCTGCGGCTCGGGCCGCAGGCTTCCACCAAGAGTCAAAGGGGACGCTCGATGAAGAAGCTGACGCGCGTCGTGGTCGCCACGGCGCTCCTGGTGATCGCGTTAACGGCGGCTCAGCCGGCGGGCGCCGCCGACACGGCGGGCACGCGATCCGTGAAACGTTTCGACGCGGCCGTGGGCGTGGCTCCTGAGATCCTCGCTCTCACGAATCTGAGCCTCAGCACAGAGGGGGGGGTGCAGAAATGACAGGCGAGATCAGACTCTCCGGGTCTCCGGCGACGATCGCCGCCCAGCCGAAGGTGTTCGGGCTGTTCAGCATGACCCTGTTCAGTGTGGCGGCCATCCTGGTCGGCGATACGGTGGCCACCTCGGCGGCGCTGGGCGTGCAGGGATTGAGCTGGTGGGTCATCCTCGGCCTGCTCTTCTTCGTGCCTTACGGCTTCATCGCTGCGGAGTTGGGCAGCGCCTGGCCGGATCAGGGTGGCGCCTATGCATGGATTCGCGAGGCTTACGGTCCGATGATGGCCTCGATCAGCGCCTGGCTCTTCTGGGTCAACACCGCCTACTGGATCCCGAGCGCATTCGTCCTGTTCGCCGGCGCTCTCGCCACCGTCTTCTGGGAGAGCATCAGCCGGACTCAGGAGATGATCGTCGTCCTCGTTCTGATCTGGGTGATCGTCGGGGTCGGTGTCCTCCCTCTGCGTTTGAGCAAGTGGGTACCCAACGTGACTGCGGTGGTCAAGGTCGTCATTCTTCTCGCGCTCGGCATCGTGGGCGTAGCGTTCGCGATTAAGAACGGAAGCGCCAATTCGTTCGATCTCGCGCAATGGAAGCCCACGTGGAGCGGTGGCAACTGGCAGTATCTGCCGATCGTGCTCTACTCCTATATGGGGTTCGAGTTGATGAACGCGGCGGGCGGCGCTATCAAGAACCCCACCCGCGACGTGCCCAAGATGATCGCCCTGGCGGGCGTCCTCATCGTCGGCGTCTACATGTTCGCGACCGTCGGCATCTTGGGGTCTCTCCCGCTCGACGACGTCAGCATCGTCACGGGCATCGCGGACGCGCTGAAACTCGGCTTCGTCAACGTCCTCGGCGGCTACTCCTGGTTGTACGAGGTGTTCATGGTGGCCCTGCTGTTCACCTTCGTCGGCAGTGTCTTCACCTGGGCTCTCGCGTGCAATCAGATGATGGCGACCACCGGCCTCGACAAGAGCGCTCCCGCGGTGTTCGGCCATGTGCACCCGCGCTTCAAGACGCCTGACTACTCCTTCTACCTGATGGGCGTGATCGCCAGCGCTGTCGCGATCCTCAACTACGCGCTGTTCGCGGACAACGAGGACGTGTTCTGGACGGTCTTCTCCCTGAGCTCCGTCGTCTACCTGCTTCCTTACCTGCTGCTCTTCCCGGCCCTGCTGGTGCTGCGCGCGAAGCAGCCTGACAAGCCTCGGCCGTACCGGGTCCCGATGGGCGCTTTCGGCGCGTGGCTCTCGGTCATTCTCTGCACGTCGGCGATCTTCTTCGCGTTCTGTCTGTTCTTCTACGGAGACGGGACGGCTCAATGGACGTACTGGGCGATCACCGGGGGAGGCATGGTGATCTCGGTGCTGGTCGGCTGGCTTCTGTACAAGAGAGCTCGCGTCAAGGAGTGACGCGAGCTTCCCAGACTCCCTCCCACCCAGGGGAGTAGCCAAGAGCGGTCGGCGGTCCCTGGCCTCCGGCAGGGACCGCCGCAGTCTCGGCTTCGACGGACATGGCTGGGTGACCGGGTATCACCCCGCAGCCCTCATGACGATGCGCTGGTGCGGGTTTGCAGGCAGCAAGTAGGGCCGCCGCGTCGCGCCAGTGTGTGCGGCCAACGCTCGCCGGGGCGGTAGGATTGGGGCGATGGCGACTCCCGCGACGATGACTCACCGATCGCGCCGCATGGCGCTGATTGCCGACATCCTTCTGTTCACGGTCGCCATCGTCTGGGGCACGAGTTTCGTCCTCGTCAAGCTCGCCACCGAGATCACGACCGATGCCGTCAGCCCGCTTGCCAAGGACGTCGTCGCGGGAAGCCTCCTGTTCCTCCTGCTGCGCTACCTCGTCGCGGCAGGGGTCTTCGCAGTCATCAGGCCCAGCAGTTGGCTCAAGGCGCGGCGCGGCGACTGGGCCAGGGGCAGTGTGCTGGGCGCGCTTTACCTGTCGGCGCTCGTCCTCCAGACCATTGGGTTGCAGCAGACCTCTCCCGGGATCTCCGGCTTCATCACAGGCATGAATATCGCCATGGTGCCGTTCCTGTACTGGATGTTCGCCAGGCGCTCGCCCGGCAAGTTCCAGATTCTGGGCGCGGTCATCGCAACGGTCGGCTTGGCCGCGCTCTCGCTCGAGAGCGACTTCACCATGAGCTGGGGCAATCTCCTGACGCTGCTCGGGGCCCTACTCTACGCGCTGCACATCATGGCGACCGGCTTCTTCGCCCCGAAAGTGAACGCGTCGACCCTAGCCTTCACTCAGGTCGGCTTCTCGGCGGCGGCGCTGGCGATCGTGACACCTCTGGTTACGACCATCACGTTCGATCTCGGATGGGAGTTCTGGGCGATGACGGGCTGGATGGCCCTTTCCGGCACGATCTATGCCTTCTTCATCCAGAGCTGGGGGCAGCGCTACACGACCTCCACCCATGCCGCGATCCTGCTCGGATTCGAGAGCGTGTTCGCGGCTCTGGCAGGCATCGCCGTGGGCATGGACAGCGTGACGTGGCGTCTGCTGGTGGGCGGCTTCCTCATGCTCGCCGGCGTGCTCGTTGTAGAACTCCTGCCGTCGTCTCGCGCAATCGTGGAGGAGATCGAGGCGGAGGAGGGGACGCCGCGAGCCTGAGCCTGCTTGACGCTGGACAAGCGCGACCCTAGACTCCGGGCGATTATTCAGGTCGGAAAACCGGAGATAACGCGGAGTCCGAATGGCCCGCGTCATACCACCAGTCTCACTCGAAACAGGGAGGAATCTTGAAGAAGACCGTCAGAAGGTCTGCGGCGCTCGTTCTGGCTGCGCTGCTCCTCACACTCGCGCTCGTCGTTGTCGCGGGCTGTGGCGGGGACGATACTGACGCGGCGGCGTCTCCAGGCGCCGCAGCGCCGTTCAAAATCGGCGTCGCCGGTCCCATGACCGGGCAGTATGCCACGTACGGCACGTCGCACAAGGCCGGCGCGCAGATCGCCGTCGACGAGCTCAACGCGAAGGGCGGCGTCAACGGCGCCGAGGCCTCATTTGAGATCGGGGACGACCTCGGCGACGCCAAGGAAGCCGTGCTGGTCGCGCAGAAGTTCATCGACGACACCGGCATCGTCGTCGTGGACGGGCATCAGTTCTCGGGCGCGACGCTCGCCGCCGGGGCCAAGTACGAGAGCGCTGGCCTTCCCATGATCTCGCCATCCGCCACGAACCCGGACATCACCGATCTCGGCGCGTTCGTGTGGCGTATCTGCATGACCGACGCGGTACAGGGCGAGGGTCTGGCGAAGTACAGCGTCACGACGCTGGGCAAGAACAAGCTCGCCATCATGTACGACAACTCGGACTACGGCCGCGGCTTGGCCGACGCTTACGAGGCGGGCGCCGAGGCGGTCGGCGGGCAGGTCGTCGGCAGTCAGCAGTACGCGACCGGCGACACCGACTTCCGTGCGCAGCTCACGAAGCTGAAGAACGCCGATCCGGACATGCTCTTCCTCTCCGGCTACTACCCGGAGGGCTCCAAGATCGCCGCGCAGGCCAAGGAGCTCGGCATGACCATGACAGTGCTCGGCTCCGACGGCTATGCGTCGGACGAGCTGCCGAAACTCGGCGGTAAGGCTGTCGAGGGCATGCTGGTCTCGACCTTCTTCGACTACTCGAAGGATGACGAAGCGGTGCAGGCGTTCGTGGAGGCCTACAGGGCCAAGTACAAGGGCAACCCCGACTGGTTCGCGGCCAACTCCTATGACGTCATCATGCTGGCCGCCGCAGCGGCCGAGAAGGCCGGGTCCAACGACCGGGAAGCGATCAACCAGGCCTTGGCCGAGATCGGCGAGTATCAGGGCATTTCCGGCAAGATCACGTTCGACGAGAACGGTGACGTCATCAAGCCGTTGAGCATCGTCGTCGTGCAGGACGGCGGCCTGGTGACCGCGCCGCAGCAGCCGGTCGTCGAGTAGCGCTCTCCGCAGAGAAGGCGAGGGGGCGAGGAGTCGGACAGGCTCCTCGCCCCCTCTCGCATCACCGAGCCAGCCCAGGATCGACGAGGTCATCGTGAGCGAACTCTCCCAGCAGTTGGTCAACGGTCTCATGGTCGGGTGCCTCTACGCGCTGATCGCCGTGGGCTACACGATGGTGTACGGGATCATCGAGCTCATCAACTTCGCGTTCGGCGAACTGTTCATGTTCGGCGCCTTCATCACGATCATGATGATGGTTCCGGAGATCTCGTTGTTCGGCTACACGGTGGGCATGCCCAGTCTCAACTTCTTCCTCGCCGTCCTGATCGCGATGGTTGTGGTCGGCCTGATGGGCGTCACCATAGAGCGGCTGGCCTATCGACCGCTGCGCAATGCGCCCCGGCTTGCGGCGCTCATCTCCGCCATTGGGGTGTCTGTCCTTCTCCAGAACGTGGCGCAGGCCATTTTCGGCTCCCAGCAGGTCCGCTTTCCCGACATCCCGCTGTTCACATCGGCTGCGGGGGCCCCGAAGGAGGTCGTGCTCGGCAATGTCCACATCACGTACTTCCACGTCTTCGTCGTCGTCGTCACCGTCGTCGTCATGCTGGCGCTGAACCTCTTTGTCCGCCGCACGCGAATGGGACGCGCAATGCGGGCCTCCGCTCAGGACAAGTCGACGTCGGCGCTGATGGGTGTGAACGTCAACAAGGTGATCGCCCTGACGTTCCTCATCGGATCCGCGATGGGCGCCTTGGGCGGTGCCCTCTACGGTGGCGTCTATCACGCCGCATGGCCGCTGATGGGATTCAACCCCGGGCTCAAGGCCTTCATCGCGGCCGTCCTCGGCGGCATCGGCAACATCTACGGGGCGTTCCTGGGCGGACTGCTGCTCGGCGTGATCGAGGCGCTTGGATCCGCTTACCTGCCCATGGGCTCCCAGTATCGTGATGCCTTCGCCTTCGTCATCCTGATCCTCATCTTGTCGTTCAAGCCTTCGGGCCTTCTGGGTTCGACCGTCGGTCAGAAGGCCTGAGATGAACGAGAGACGTCTCAATCCGATCTCGTCCGCGCTGGTGGAGGCCAAGAGCTCCACGCCTCAGCGCATCTTCCTGGCGGCGATGGTCGTGATCGCCCTCGTCCTCCCCTTGGTCCTCGACTCCAATCGCTGGCTGACTCTCATGACGGTGATCGTCATCTACGTGGTTCTGGCATCGGGGCTCAATATCGTCGTAGGGTTCACCGGCCTGCTCGACCTGGGCTACGTTGCCTTCTACGCGATCGGCGCGTACTACACAGGCATCCTGTTTCGTCAGGTGCTGCGGGCGAAGTTCGGCGTCGACATCGACGACTTCTGGTGGCTCATGTGGGTCAACCTGCTCGTCGGGGGACTCATGGCCGCGGTCGCGGGAGTGCTCATCGGGTACCCCACACTACGCGTCCGAGGGGACTACCTTGCCATCATGACCCTCGGTTTCGGCGAGATCATCCGCATCGTCGCCAACAACTGGGTCGGGCTGACGCGTGGACCATCAGGCATCTCCGGCATTCCCAAGCCTGAGTTCTTCGGCTACGCCATCTCCACACAGCGGAGCCTCTACTTCCTCGCTCTCGCGCTGGCTCTCGTCTCTCTGTGGCTGATCTCCCGCGTGGTCCGCTCGCGCATCGGACGGGCGTGGACGGCGGTGCGTGAGGACGAAGTGGCGGCGGAAGCAATGGGCATCCACACGTCGCGCTACAAACTCCTGGCCTACGCGACGGGTGCTTTCTTCGCCGGCGTGATGGGGGTCTTCTTCGGCCACTACCTCAACTACATCTCGCCCAGCAGCTTCATGCTCATGGAATCCTTCGTCATCCTTGCCCTCGTCGTCTTGGGGGGCATGGGCAACCTTGCCGGGCCGGTGCTCGGCGCCACCATCTGGATCGGCCTGCAGGAATGGCTGCGCGACTTCCCGTTTGTTCAGGAGCATCCCGAGATCCGCGGCATCGCCATGGGCCTCGTTCTCGTGCTGCTGATGGTCTTTCGACCCCAAGGTCTGCTGGGGTCCATGCGGGTCGCCCTCGAGATGCGACCGGGCACCAGGCGCGAGGCGGAGCAGGAACGTCAGGAGTGGTCCGATGCCCAGCGCTGAGGACACCGCCGGTGGACCGACTGGAGCGAACGGGTCGCGCGAACGCATCTTGGAGGTGACGAAGCTGGTCAAGGCCTTCGGTGGGCTCACCGCGGTCAACGACGTGGACTTCCACGCGGACGCCAACGAGGTCGTGGGCCTGATCGGGCCGAACGGCGCCGGGAAGACGACGCTCTTCAATACGATCACCGGTGTCTATGCGCCGACTTCCGGCAACGTGCGCTTTCGCGGCCGGGAGATAGGCGGCCTTCTGCCATCCAAGGTCACCAGGCTCGGCGTCGCGAGGACCTTCCAGAACATCCGCCTGTTCAGCGAGATGACTGCGCTGGAGAACGTGATGGTGGCTCGCCATTGCCGGATGACCAGCAACCTGCTGGGGGTCGTCGCCCATACCCGCCATGCAGTACGGGAGGAAAAGGCCGCCAGGGAAAAGAGCTTCGCTCTTCTCGATTACGTGGGCATGGGCGATCGAGCGGGGGAACTAGCCAAGAATCTGCCCTACGGCTCCCAGCGTCGCCTCGAGATCGCGCGCGCCATGGCCACTGAACCGAGCCTTCTCTTCCTCGACGAGCCCGCAGCCGGCATGAATCCGCAAGAGACGACCTCGCTGATGAAGCTCATCCACCGGATACGTGAGGAAGGCATGACGATCGTCCTGATCGAGCACGACATGAAGCTCGTCATGAGTGGCTCTGATCGCATTGTCGTCCTGGATCACGGCGAGAAGATCGCCGACGGCACGCCGAACGAGGTCCGTGCCGATCCGAAGGTCATCGAGGCCTATCTCGGTAAGAGCGCCTGATGGATGACGCTATTCACACGCAGGGCGATGCCTTGCCGGAATCTCATACGACCGCCGCCGTCATGCTGGACGTGGACGACATCCATGTGTTCTACGGCAACATCGAGGCCCTGAAAGGCGTCTCCCTGCAGATCAAGACCGGCGAGATAGTCACGTTGATCGGCGCGAACGGCGCCGGGAAGAGCACGACGCTGAATGCCGTCTCGGGTCTGTTGCGGCCGCGTTCCGGCACGATCACCTATCTCGGGCGGGATCTCACATCCGTCCCCGCCTACGAGGTCGTGAAGCAGGGCCTGTCGCAATCGCCGGAGGGCAGGCGCATCTTCCCGCGCATGTCCATCAAGGAGAACCTCGAGATGGGGGCCTTCTCACGGACCCGCGCGGACCTCACCGACGATTTCGCGCGGGTCTATGACCTCTTCCCGATCCTGCGCGAGCGAAGCTCGCAGGCAGGAGGCACCCTGTCGGGCGGGGAGCAGCAGATGCTGGCGATGGGACGGGCCCTGATGGCCCGTCCGAAGCTTCTGATGCTGGATGAGCCGTCGATGGGACTTGCCCCCAAGTTGGTCGAAAAGATCTTCGAGATCATCACTGAGATAAACGGCCAAGGAACAACGATCCTCCTCGTCGAGCAGAACGCCAACGTCGCCCTCGAAATATCGCATCGCGGTTACGTGCTCGAGACAGGCAGGGTGACGCTGGCTGATGACGCCTCTGCCCTGCTGACGAATCCGCAGGTGCAGGAGGCGTATCTCGGCGGGACGTGAGTTCGGCAGCCTTCCGAGGCGACGTTGCGACCGAGGCGATAGACTCCCTTCGAGCCATGGGAGGAAGAGCATGCTCGACAAGCCATACGAGGACGTCGAGGTAACCGGGCATCTCATCGACTCGCTGCTCATGACGCAGATTATGGATCAGGTCATGGACCGCGACGGCGACTTCGAGATGCTGAGCTTCGAGGTGGGGCGAATGAAGGATGATTCTTCGCACGCCCTCATGCGTGTGTACGGACGCGACACGTCGCACCTCGACGAGTTGCTGACCGCCATTACCGGCTTCGGTGTGGTCGCCGTCAATCCTCATGACGCCACGCTCGCACCGGCGCCGATGGACGGCGTCTTCCCTGATCGCTTCTACTCGAGCACGAACCTGGAGACATACGTGCGCGTGAGCGCGGAATGGCTGCGCGTGCATCATCCCGAGATGGACTGCGGGGTTCGCGTCGATCCGGAGGCCGCATCGGCCGAGATGGTGACCATGAGCAATGTCGGCGCCGGCGATCTCTTTGTGACGGGCCACAGGGGTATTCGCGTCATCCCGCTCGAGCGGCCGCGCGAGAGCCAGCCCTTCGAGTTCATGGCCTCCGCGGTCAGCAGCGAGAAGCCCAAGGCGCAGATCGTGCGCGAGGTCGCGCGGCTGCTGCGCCACGCAAAGCGCGAGGGCAGGCTTACCATCGCCGTGGCCGGGCCTGCCGTCATCCATACCGGCGCGTCGCCGCACTTGACTCGACTGATCAAGGCGGGGTACGTGGGCGCCGTGTTCGGCGGGAATGCGGTGGCGACCCATGACATCGAGTCCCAGCTGTTCGGGACATCGTTGGGCATCAGCCTGTACGAGGGAACGCCCGCGCCCGGCGGCCACGAACACCATTTGCGCGCCATCAACACGGTCAGGCACTGCGGCGGCATCGCCGCCGCAGTGGAGCAGGGCGTTCTCAAGGGTGGTCTGATGCACACGCTCGTCGCGACCGGGACGCCCTTCGTCCTCGCCGGGAGCATTCGCGACGACGGGCCGCTGCCGGAGGTGATCACGGACGTGATGCGGGCGCAGGCGGAGATGCGCCGGTACACGCAGCAGGCCGGCGTGTGTCTCATGCTGAGCACGATGCTGCACAGCATCGCCGTGGGGAACATGCTGCCCGCGGCAGTCCACACCGTCTGCATTGACATCAACCCGGCGGTGGTGACGAAGCTGGCCGACCGCGGGAGCTTCCAGACCGTCGGCATCGTAACGGATGTCGGTCTCTTTCTGGAGCAGCTCGCCGACGAGCTGGAGCGGGTTCCCTGATCCCGCCAGCCACTGATTCTTCCATCGTCGCGGCTATACTGGTGCAACGCCGGGCAGCCGTCCTTCCGATGCAGAGGGTGACTCATGAAACCACGTGAGATCGTCGCCAAGGTCCACCTCGTCGGTGCCGTCGATTGGGATCGGCGCTTGTTTGATGCGCTGATCCCACTGCCGGACGGGACCAGCTACAACGCCTACTTCGTGCAGGGCAGCGAGAAATGCGCCCTGCTCGATACCGTCGATCCAAAGTATTGGTCCACCCTGTCGCGTCAGCTCGATGTGCTCCCTGCCCCCGACTACCTCGTGATCCATCACGTGGAGCAGGACCATTCCGGGTCGACGCCCATGCTCCTTGAGCGCTACCCGGATCTGACGGTGGTCTGCAACGAGAAGGCCCGCCGTATGCTCGTCGACCATCTGCACATTGACGACGCGCGGTTCCACATCGTCGGCGACGGCGACACGCTCTCCCTGGGCGACAAGACCTTCACGTTCGTCACAACGCCATGGGTGCACTGGCCCGAGACCATGTCGACATGGCTGGCGGAGGATCGCATCCTCTTCAGCTGCGACTTCTTCGGCTCGCACTAT
>CAZHMG010000048.1:0-18694 GCA_964533575.1 uncultured Thermoleophilia bacterium
CCGACAGAAACGAGCCCCTGGCCGGCCAGTGGCGCCCCGGGCACGTGCTCTGCGGCCGGCCCCAGCCACGCGTCCGGCTGGCCGGCCGGGAAGGTGCGCGTGATGTCGCTGCAGTACCCGTCCACGCGCGCGCCGGTGTCCATGACGACGAGCCCGCCAGCGCGGATGACACGGCGTCCCGGGACGGCGTGTGCCTGCGCCCCGTGGGCGCCGGCGGCGACGATCGCCGGAAACGCCTCTCCCTCAGCGCCCAACCGATGGTACTCCGCCTGCAGCGCCCATGCGACATCGGCTTCGGTGCGGCTCACGAGTCCCTGTCTGGCCACCTCCCGGAGCGCCTGGTCGGTCACCTCCGCGGCGCGCCGCATGACGGCGATTTCGTATGCATCCTTGACCATGCGCAGGCGGCCGACCCGGCGGCGCAGGTCGCGCAGAGGGCCGGCGTGCCGGCGCCGCAGTCGGAGGTAGCCGGCGTGGCTCAGATCGATGCCCTGGAAGCCGAGGGGGAATGACTCTCCGATGCAGGAGGCGATCGCCTTCGCAGAGTCGCCGACGAGATCGCCGCCGACCGACTTGACGAGGTCGAATCCGGCCACCTCATCCTCGACTTGCGACCAGTAACGCGAGTCGGTGCAGATGAGAGCAGCATCATGACCGATGACGAGCACAGTGTCGCCGCCGCGGAATCCCGAGAGGTAGCGCACATCCGCTTGGCAGCTCACAAGAACCGCCTCGAGACCCACCTCCGTCAGTAGACGGCGGCAGCGCTCGAGGCGCCCGGCCACATCCGGAGTCGGCGGATCGGCCGGACCACGCCGGCTCATGGGAGTTCCGCCTGGCCACGGTTCCGTAAGAGCAGGTCCACCGCCTCCAAATAGCCGTCCGCCCCCTTGCCGCTCACGCGCACCGTCGCCACATCGGCGATGACGGACCGCCGCCGCCATCCTTCCCGTTCGTCGATCGCCGAAAGATGGACCTCGGCGATCGGGGCGGAGACGAGCTCGAGCGCATCGCGAATCGCATAGCTGTAATGCGTCCAGGCGCCCGGATTGATGATGACCGCCCCGGCTCCGTCGGCAGCGATTTCGTGCAGCTTTTCGACCAGCGCGCCCTCGTGGTTGGACTGGAAGCAGCGGAGCTCGAATCCCCGGGCTTCGGCGTGCGTGGTCACCAGCGCCTCGAGCTGGGGCAGCGTGAGTGTCCCGTAGTGCGTGGGGTCACGCCGCCCGAGCATGTTGAGGTTCACTCCGTGCAGCAGCCAGAGTGTTTTCATCGGCGTGTGAGCCAGCTCACGGCCTCACGCTCGAGCGCGATGGGGACGGAAGCACCGAGAATCGGCCGGCCGAGGGCCGAGAGCAAGACGAAACCGACGCCGTCCTTGCCGGCCTTCTTGTCTCGCCGGGTGAGGTCGCAGATGACCTCCGGATCCACGTTCGTCAGCCGCGGCGGCAGCCCCATATCGTCGAGCAGCGCCTGGCCGCGGGCGCCTTCGTCTGACGACAGGCCACACATCCGCTCAGAGAGCCAGAGTGCGGCGCGAAGCCCGAGGCCGACGGCTTCACCGTGCGAGAAGCGCTCAAAGCAGGTCGCGGCCTCAATCGCGTGGCCCACCGTGTGACCGAGATTCAGCACGGCCCTCGCTCCCGATTCCTCCCGCTCGTCAGCCGCCACCACATCAACCTTGAGCTGAATGCAGGCGGCGACGAGCGACTCGCTCAGCCGCTCGGCCAGCAAGGGCCCTTGCGCCAGATCCTCAACGTCGGCAAGCAGCTCGCCGCCGGCGGCGAGCGCGTACTTCGCCAGTTCTGCCCCTCCGCTACGGAGTTCGCGGAGGGGCAGCGTCCGAAAGGTGTCCAGATCGGCACAGACAAGATGCGGCTGATAGAAGGTGCCGACGTAGTTCTTGCCCGCGCGGAAGTCCACCCCCACCTTGCCGCCGATGGAAGCGTCGACGTGAGCCAGGAGCGTGGTGGGAGCCTGAACGAACCGCAGCCCGCGCTGATAGGTTGCAGCCACGAAGCCGATGAGATCGCCGATCACTCCCCCACCGAGCGCTACCAGGATGTCGGTGCGGCGAAGACCGCGATCATAGAGAACCCCGTACAGCTCTTCGGCACGCGCAAGCGTCTTCTGTGTCTCGCCCGCGGGGATGACGATCTGTGAGACGGCGTACCCCTTTGCTTCGAGAGCCTCGCGCACGCCGGCAAGGTAGAGCGGCGCGACGTTCTCGTCACAGCACACGACCACCTGTCCGTCCGGTAGACGTGCGTGCAGCGCGGCGCCGATGTCGGCGAGGCACCCACGGCCGACCAGAATGTCGTGGCTTCGGGAAGCAGTCTGCGCGTGGAGTGTGTTCATGGCCGGCGCCGAACGCCTCAGGCGCCCTTGCGCGTGGCCGCCGGCAGGAGGGCGATTCGCGCGACTTCGCCGGCGACTGAGGCAGTCGTGGTCTCATCGTTGGGCAGTGTCTCGGTCGCCATCGAGGCATAGAGGGCGGAGCGTTCGTCGAACAGGCGCCGGAAGCCTTGCTCGTCGCGCGCCAGGGGCCGAACCGGTCCTGATGATCGAACCCGTGCCCACAACACATCGCACGGGGCCGTCAGCCAGATGACGTGCGGGACTCGACCCAGCTCCTCCCGCACGTCGCCGCTCAACACGGCGCCGCCGCCAAGGGCGATGACCGACGGGTGATCGATCGACGCAGCAATCGCTCGACACACTTCGTCACGCTCCAGGCGGCGGAACACCTGCTCGCCGTGCACGGTGAAGATCTCTTCGATTGCACCGTGCCGTCGCTCGATCAACTCATCGCTGTCGAGGAACGGTACACCCAGCAGAGTTGCCGCTCTTCTGCCGATGGCGCTCTTCCCAACGCCCATGAAACCGATCAGGACGACGGTGGCGCGGGCGGCGTCAGGGTGCAGGTTCTGGCTCTTCATCGCTGCCGGCAGTATTCCCGGTACTGTGTCACACCGTTCGCGAGCTCGCTCACTGTGGCCCCGCCAAAGCGCTCGAGGGCCGCAGCGGCGAGGGCCAGCGCCACGACCGCCTCGGCCACCACGCCGGCGGCGGGAACGGCACAGACGTCGGAGCGCTCGAAGCGGGACGCGACCGCCGCGTGCGTACCCAGTTCGACGCTGGGCAGCGGCGTCCGGAGGGTGGCGATCGGCTTCATGGGAGCCCGCACGACGATCGTCTCGCCCGTCGAGATGCCGCCCTCGATGCCGCCCGCGTTGTTCCCGCCATGCGTGTACCCACGTTCGCGATCGTAGCTGATGGCGTCGTGAACCAGGCTGCCCGGCAGGCGCGACGCCGCGAATCCCATCCCGAATTCGACGCCCTTGATCGCGGGTATGGTCAGCACCGCGGCGGCAAGCTTGGATGTGAGCCTGCGGTCGCCGTGAACGTAGGACCCGACTCCCGGCGGGTAGCCGAAGGCGAGGACCTCGACGACCCCGCCCAATGTGTCGCCCGCCGCCGCCGCCGCGTCGATGACTGTGCGCATGCGAGCGCTGGCGGCCGGATCAGCGCAGCGCACGGGGTCGGCCTCGACGGCCGGGACGTCGTCGAGTGAGAGCGAGATCTCGCTGCGTTCGCCCCCGATGGCCACGACGTGGCTCACGACGCTGCATCCGATGGCCCCGAGAATCGCCTTCGCTACCGCGCCACAGGCCACTTTGACGGCCGTCTCCCTGGCGCTCGCCCGCTCGATGACGTCGCGGATGTCGTCGCGATCGTAGAGAAGGGCGCCATTCAGGTCGGCGTGACCAGGGCGCGGAACGAGCACAGGCGCGGCACGCTCGTCCTCGTGCGAGAGACGGGCGACGGACAGGGTCGTTCCCCAGTTGCCAGCGTCCCTGTTGGCGATGACCATGGCGATGGGAGCGCCGGTGGCGCACCCGTAACGGACGCCCGACAGGATCTGCACCCTGTCGTGTTCGATCGTCATGCGGCCGCCCCTGCCGTACCCGTGCTGACGCCTCGCGAGGTCGCGATCCACCATGTCCACGTCCAGGTCGAGGCCAGCGGGACAACCCTCGATGATGGCTGTCAGCTGCCGGCCATGGGATTCGCCGGCTGTGAGATACCGCAGTCTGTCCATGGGGCTACCTTATCGGCCCGGGGTGCCTGGTGGAAAGGCCGGCATTCGAGTTCCTGCGGGTGCTGTCGGTCGACGACACCGGTCAGGAATGAGACGGGGCGGCAATGCCGCCCCGTCAGCAGGAACAGATGTTGCCGAACTCTGCTACTTCACAACGACCTGACCGGCGTTGAGTGTGATCGTCTGATCGCCGTGCATGATGGTGACGGTCTGCGCGCCGACGTTGATCGCGATGATCTTGATCTCGCCCCATCCGGTCGCGAAGGTATCGCCGACCTTCTTGTCGGCGTAGGTCTCGTCGTCCACTTCGAGGGTCACGACGGGCGTCCCGTTGCTCTCGCTGATGCTGAGCACGCTGATGGAGTGGCCGCTGTCCGTGGCGCTGCCGCTGTCGCCGGAACTGCCGACGCTCACCACCTTCAGCGTGTACGATGTGCCGCCTTCCTTGACGACCTTGACGCTCTCGCCTACGTTGACCGTGATCGACGAGTCCCCGTTCTCGAACGTACCCGAGATCAGAGCGAACGTGACGCTACTCGACGTCATATCGGCTATCGAGAAGACCGCGTCCGTCGGCGGGAGCTTGTCGCCCTTGACCACCGTGTACGACGCGCTGTTCATCGTCACTTTGGCAGTCAGTGTCGTTTGGCTCGTGGTGCTGGTGCTGGTGCTTGAGCTGTTCGCCACACCCAGCGGGACGAATGGATCCTTGCTCTTGAACTTGTCGAGCATCGGCTCCTGCTTGGCCGGATCAATCGCGAGCGGGTCAACCTCGGAGGTTGCCGCGTTCGCGCTTGCGGCGGACGTTGTGATCTTGCTGCCCTGAGCCATTGGGGCCGGATCGTCGCCCATGGTGAGCAGGACGCCCAAGGCGACCGCGACACCCAGCACCAAAGCGACACTCAGGTAGATCAGCCGGCGCTTGCTCTTGGTCACGTGGCACCCCCAGAGGTCTCAGCGGCGGTGGTGGCGCCTCCGCCCCAGAGGTAGGCGTTGAGGACGATCGTCACCGTGAGCGGCGGCGACGTCGCCGCGTCGCTGGAGGTGCCGGTGCCGCCGGTCATTGTGATGGTCGCCACCTGCAGGAGTCGGCCTGTGACGCGGAAGTCCTCGTTCTGGAAGGCGACGTAGCTCTCGAGCCTGTGGAGGAAGTCCTCGACATCGAAGAAGCGGCCGCTCACCTGCAGGTTGACGGTCTGGATCCCAAAGGGGGTGCCGACCTTCGACTCCCCGCGGGAGATGGAGACCAAGCTGACGCCAGATGAAGAAGCAGTCTTCGTCAACTGCACGATCAGCGACGGAATGCCTTCGCTCATCGGCAGCATCTTGCCGAGGCGAACAATCTCGGATCGTGACTGCGGAGCCGACTTCTTGTACGACTCGAGACGGACCACCTGCTGTTTGGCAGCATTGAGACTCGACTGGGCGGTCTGTACTTCTTCGGTCGTCTGTGCAATGGCGTCCCTGGTCGGGCTCAGAAGCAGGAAGTACCAAGCGACGGCGATGACGACGGCGACGATCACCGTGATGATGTAGATCTCCTTGCCGCGTGCTCGTTTCATTGCGCGGCTCCTGTCGTCTGCAGGGTGGTGGTCGGCGGCGCCGTCAGGTAGGCGCGCAACGACGCGGTGATCGTGAACGTGACCACGGATGCCGTGGAAGTCTCGCCCGCGGTGGTGGTGCCGGTAGAGGTGGCGAGCTGAATGTTGGTCAGCTGCGGAATCAGGCCGAGTCGCGTCATGAACTCAGCCACGTCCTTGTGTGAGTAGGTGACACCAGTGAACGTGATGTCCGTGCTGCCGGTTGTCCCGGCCGCGGGCGTCGTGGCCGTCTTTGGGCCCGCCAACATCGTTTCCGGTACGGCGCACGACATGGTCTGAAGACGCACATTGTCCGGAATCACAAGGCTGACTTCCTCGATGATGCTGGCCCATGGAATGCGGGCGTCGTAGATCTGCGCGGCCGTCTGCGTCATTGTGGTGCGGAGGTTGTTGATCTCGGCGTACGGACGGAGCGCGACGAGCTGCTGCTCGACGACGGTCATCTCACTGTTGATCTGCTGCAGCTCTGCTTCCCTGTCATCGAGGACGCTGCTCTGCTGGAAGTACACGGCGCCCAGCAAGAAAACGAGGGCGACAACGCTGACCACGGCGTAGAGACGACCACGGTCGCGCGATGCTTTGACTCGCTCTTCAGGAGGCAGAAGGTTGAAGCGCTTCATGGCCACCTACTCCTCGCTGTCCAGTGCCAGGCCCAAGGCGACGGCGAGACGAGGCGAAATCGCCTCCAGATCCGCCTGGGCGATGTCGGTCTTGTTCTCGGAGAGGTGCTGCAGAGGATTGCCGAGGGCGACGGGAATGTGCAGCGCCTGGGAGAGATAATCACACATATTCCTCGTCAACGCCCCCTCGCCACTGAGCAGGATCTGGGTGATGTGCGCCCGCGCGTCCTGAGAATGATAGTAGTCAATCGATCTGCGTATCTCGTCAGCGAAGGCCTCACACGCATTGTCGAGCACCTCATGTATCTCGTCCAGTGTGGACTGTTCGAGTTCCGCGAACGGGGGCTCTGATCCGCTGAGGCCGACGTCCAGCCGCAACATATCGGCCTCGTCATGCTCGATCCCCCTATTGCCCATCAGGGCATCGACCAACGTCTCGCAACCGATATTCACGGCACGCGTGAATTGCGGGGCTTCGTTGGCGACGACGACGAGGTTCGTGGTTCCCGAGCTGATGTTGATGAGGGCGGTCGCCTCGCCGGTACCGGGAGCGCCCTGATCGACGAAGGGCACGGGCGGCGCCATCGCGCGCAGCATCGCGAATGCCTGGAGGTCGATGCCGTCAACCACGAGACCGGCCTTCTTGGCCGCGTCCACAAACTGTCTCACCATGTCCCGTTGCGCCGCGACGATGAGGACTCTGTGATGCTCACCCTCATCGCCGGTCTCCCCATTCGGGAGGATGTCGAAGTCGAGAACAGCGTCAGACAGTGGGATCGGAATCGACTCCTGCGCCTGGAACTCGATCGCCGCTCGCAATTCCTTCTCCTCCATGACCGGGAAGTCCATGGTTCGCACGACAACCTTCTGGTTAGCCACACCCAATGAGAAACGCTTGCCGCTGAAGCCGTTGTCCTTCCAGAAGGACTTCAGCTCGCTGGCCAGTCCGTCAACATCGACAACCTCGCCTTCGAGCATCAGTCCGGGAGGGAGGGCCCGTACCGCGGCGTGTGTCAAAGAACGGCCCTGCCGCATGCCATTCACTTGTGCGCCGGCGATCGACATCTGTTCGAAATCGATCCCGATACGCGGTCCGTTTTTCCCCATTCCAATCCCTTCACTCGCACGGCCGCTCCGGCGGCGTTGTCGGCAGTCTTGCTGCTTACCTTTAGCCGAGGCCGTCCGCAAACGATTGCTGCACCTGCCGGATAACCGTATGTAGTCTCCCACATTACGACACGATAGGAGAGAGGACGCCGTCTGTACGCTGAGCATCGCCTACGGCAGTCCGTCGGAGAGTGTCACGATCGTGGGTGCGGTAAGCCCGGGTAACAGAGCCGAAGGCCAGTCGTCGGGCACGCTCACATCGAGCTGCCCCGCAACGTCCAGAGCGCCGGCATAGAGGTGACCATGCAGCGTGGTCGACTCACACACCGTGAGCCTGCCGGTCACGACGATCGCGCCCGACGTCGTGACTGGAGTGGCCGCTGCATCGCCCACAGTCGCATCTCCGGCGACGACGAGCGCGATCCTGCATGAGCCTGGAGGTCGAGTGCCGATAATGTGAAGCGGTTCACCATTTCGAGGAGTGACAAAGACGACATAGCCCAATGCGTCCGCTCGAGCATCATCTGGCGGATCAGGCGGCAGAAGAGACAGATCGAGCACATTCTGGGCCAGAGCGTCGCCCGTTGAGGACGCATGCTCGCGAAGCGCGGCCAGCAAGAGAGGATCCGGCTTCCGACTGAAGCCCAGCGCGTCCCGCTCGCCCGTGTGGACGTCCGTATCCAGGGGCCAGGATGCACTCTCGCCGGTAAAGTGGATCTCGCCCCCAGCCGCCGTAATCTCGCCGAGAGCGTGAACCGCCGCGAGGGGCCATGTATCACCGTGAACGCCGTCGAGCGCCACGCTGCCGTTCTGTCCTATGAACGAGAGCCGCTCTCTGCCGCGAAGGTCGCCGCCCGCATAGAGTCCACTGCCCGAAATGGTCGCGTCATGATCGAAATCCGCGTCCCCATTCACGACGACTCCCGCAGCGAACGATTCAGGTCGAAGCTCGACCAGAGCCTCAAGGGCGGATGCTGCTCCGGACAGCCTCGACGTCACCCTGAGGGTTACCCTGTTGAATGGGGATGAGCTCGCGGCCGGGATCCACTCGGCACTCCAAGCCCCACGGTCATCGGCCTCGGTTTCGCATCCTGTGATCGCATTGGGGGCCCAGCGGAGGGCGTAACAAGCATCATGCAATGCGAGTCTCGTCTGCGTACGAACCGTGTCCATCGCGCGATCGGTCATGGCTATCTCCTGCCGGGAGCCGAGAGCGGAAACCGAGGCAGCGACGAGCATGGTGGCGAGCGCGGTGATGACGAGGACGGCGAGGAGAACGTAGCCGTCTTGACCGGCACGGCGGTTCATCGAGGTCCCACCACCATGCAGGAGATCCTTGTGGCCTGCTGGCCATATCGGCTGACAGTCACGTGCGTCCGGATCAGGGCAACACGGGCGAGGCCGCTGGCTGATGCGAGCTCGGAAGCGGCCAGCGGCTCACCTCCCTCATTCAGGTACGATACCTTGAACTGCGTGACGTGATCGGCCAGATACGTGCCGGACGCCTTCCGCCACAGCACCCTTCGCGATGGGTCGTACGCGATGACGATGCTCTCGACGCCTGAGCCGCGATGGTTGTGACTGATGTGGAGGGCGCGATCTGGAGACAATGGCGGGGGTACAGGCTGAAGGTTCACGGCCAATCGCAACTCTTCCGCAATGGCTCGCGTAGCATAGGCAGCCTGCGTCTCGGACTGCGCTCGCGCCTCCACCCCACGCGCCGCCGTGGCGACAGTCCATAACCAGGGCCACGCCGCTCCGAGAGCCACAGCCGCGATCGCCGTCGCCAGAAGCAACTCCACGAGCGTCAGGCCTCCACGCGGGCTGGAGCGGAATTGGCCCTGTCCCTCTGGCTGTGCATGCCTGTTTGCCATGGCGGTCGCGTCATCCCTCTTGGTCGGGCAACCGATGAACAACGGGAGGAAGGGCCGTCAACCGCAGCCGCCGCTGCGTCGTCCGGCCATCTTGACGTGCGATCACGACAAGCTGCAGCGTTGTGGACGGCATCGCCTGCCGCTGCCAGAGTGCCCAGCCGTTGAGAGAAGCCAGGGAAAGGCACTGCCAGCCGGACTCTCCCTTGCGCAGGAACCGGGCCTCACGCTCCACCTCCACATCGTCACGGGCCGTGCGCGTAATGAAGACAGCTCCGTTCGCATCGTCCCTCACGTAAGCCTGGGGCGTGTTGCGCTCCGTCAGGGCATGCGGAAATACGTCCGCAAGGAGAGACGGCGGTGCTGGGTGAAGTGACCAGTCAGAAACGGGCGACGCAGCCGCTGGCTCGAAGGGCAGGACGGCAAGACGGACGGCTTCGGACTCCACCAACTGCTCGAGCACGGCGCGCTTCTCGACGACTCGCCCCGCCTCCAATGCGGCGATCACCGTCCCTGTCACGGCAAGGCACACGAACAGCAGAACGACTGAAGCGACCAGGGCCTCAATCAGCGAGAAGCCCTCGTTGCGCCCGCTCAGAGGCATCGCACACACCCGCCCAGTTGGATGACGACACGATGGTCGTCGCCCACGGTGAACGTGCCGGCCCGTGGGGTCAGCGATCCGGGCGCCAGGGGCCATCCGCGAGGGCCGAACTCGACTGTGCCTGCCGCGTAGTTGGTGCTGACGCCCGCGCCCAACTCCCCGCGGGCGACGGCACTGTCGACCCCGTCCGGGCTCGCGCCACTCGCCTGTGTTTCAGTGACGGAATAGTGACCGTCCGGCTGGACGGTCACCCTGACCACGGACTGATGGGCCTGCGCTTTGGCCTGCGCCGCGCGCAGGACGAGCGCCAGTTTGCGGGCGCCTGCAGAGTCGCCGACGACTCGCCGGATGCCCGTCACCGACGGGATCGAGATCGACAGGAGGATGCCGCTCACAGCCATCACCGTCAGCATCTCGATGAGCGTGAACCCATGTTGCCTGCGCACTCGTAGCCTCCGTACTGAGGGGTCGATGCGAGGCGGGGAGGAAAGCCTCGCATCGACCGAGGGGACGGTGAGAGGCTACTGCGGACGGACAGACGGCAGAAGGGTGACGCACCGGTCACCCGGGTCACGTTACGGCTTGCTCAGTTACTTCCGAACGCGAGGCCCAGGTAGGCCTCGATCAGGGTTCGGCCGGCGAACAGGGCTATGATCGCCCCTGCCGCGAGGAACGGGCCGAACGGCAGCGCCGTCTGCCCGTGCGCTCGTCGCGAGGCCAGTACGGCCACGCCGATGACGGCGCCGCCGACGAAGGCGATGAAGAAAGCCGGGATGACGGCGACGCCGAGATAGATTCCCATGCACAGGGCCATCTTGACGTCGCCCAGGCCCATGCCCTCGACGTGTCGCAGGCGGTAGTACACCTCGCCTACCAGGAACAGCACGCCCGCAGCGGCCAGGCCGGCAACAGGCCACTCCCACCATGGTCCGTCGCCCAGGACGATCATGAGCGGGAGACCGATCAGGGCCGCCGGAAGGATGACGACATCGGGGATGATCTTGATCTCAAGGTCGACCTGGCTGACGAGGATCATGACCGAGACGAAGAGGAGGTGCGGAAGGAGCAGCCAGCTCAGGCCGTCGAGGGCCGCAACAGCCCCAAACAGGACGGCCGTCAGGGCCTCACCAACAGGGTATCGCCAGCTGATGGGCGCCCGGCAGTCGCGGCAGCGACCTCGCAGCATCAACCAGCTCACGACGGGGATGTTGTCGTAGGAGCGGATCTGATGGCCGCAGGCCGGGCAAGCTGATCTGCCGGCGGTGATCTTCTCGTCGTGCGCCAGCCGCCAGGCCCAGGCGTTCAGGAAGCTGCCGATGATGAGACCATAGACGACGGCGATGACGACCACGAGCGTTGTCATGAGCGGCTGCCACGCGGGATGTGGATCACTCGGAGCCTTCAAGCAGCGCCGCCTGGAGCTCACCGAACTCGCCAGCGGGCATTGTCAAAGCCAGTGGCGCAAGGACCTTCAGGCGCGCATCCTCGTCTTCAGGGAGAATGCGCTCGAGGCCTTCCACCGCCTTCTGGCGGGAGTACTCGTCGCCGGCAAGGTAGACCTGGCCCCACATGGCCACGCTCTTCTCGAGATCGCCGCCCTTGCCAAGGAGCGTCGCCGCCAAGCGCGGGATGAAGGCCGGCCGGCCGGGAATCGCGTCCGCCTTGCGGTACCACTCCGCGGCCACGAGATTCTTGGTCTTGCCTTCGCCGTACCGAAGGACGAAGAATCCCAGATAGGCGGGGAAGCGGTAGTCGTCGGGGTTCTCGGCAAAGCCCCGCTGCAGGATTGCGTAACTGATGTCTGGACGCCCAGCGTCGACCAGGGCGAAGGCGCCGAAGAGATAGGCGCGCGCAAACTGCGGGCTCAGCGAGGTCACCAGATCAACCATCTGCGGGAGAGCGTCAAAGCGCCCGTCGCCTCTCACATGCTCCCCGAAGTACTGGACCATCTGCAGGTAGTACACATCCGCGATGGAAGTGCGAAAGCTCGGCGAGAAGTCCAGGTAGAGCTCAGGACTCGGAACGAAGACGGCAGAATCCGCGGGAGCAGCGGCCGGTCGGGTCGCCTGATACGTGATGATGACGACAACGCAGACCACGACGAGGAGTATCGGCACGGCGCGCCGGAGCACCTAGAACTCCTTGCGGCGAAAGATCAGTGTCGCCAGGCCGAGCGCGACGATCACATATGCGGCCAGGTAGAGCGCCCAGAGTCCAATTTGGCTCCAGGCGAGCGTCTCCTCCCCCACGACCCCCGCCTTGACATCGAGGGCGGAGAGGTTCGGGATGACCAGGAACACGATCCATGACAGCGCCTCCACCAAGGCATTCTGGCCCAGTCGGGTGAGGTCGAGCACGTTCTGGCTGAGTTGCCCGGCCACGAATACGCAGATGCCGAGCACACTGGCGAGTATTGCCGAGCCCAGAGTCGAGAACAGGATGGTCACGGCGATGATTGCCAGAAGCTGCACGTAGATCATCAGGACGGCGAGCAGCAGCATTGCACTCGGCTCACCGTCGACGATCCAGACGAGCGTGAAGAGAAAAGCGGCCATCCCCGCCATGACAACCGCCATCGTGGCGGAGAGGCCGACGAACTTGCCGCTGATGAAGGCCGCACGACTCACGGGCTTGGAGAACAGGACGTAGACCGTACGCTTCTCGACCTCTTTGTGCACCAGGCCGGCGGCTACGAAGACGGCGACGATCAACCCGAAGACCGTGACGGCGACGAGGCCGAAGTCCTTCATCATCCGGCCCTCTTCCCCGAGACTGATGCTGCCGAGCCACAATCCGCCTGCGATCATGACGAGAGCGAAGACGACGATGATGCCGAGCACGCGGTCGCGTATCGTCTCCTTGAACGTGTTGAGCGCGATGGCGAAGATCTGCATCACGACGCCATCACCTTCATGAAGAAGTCCTCGAGCGTCGGTGCTTCGTCCAGGGCCTCGGGCACCGTCCCCTGCCAGACGACCAGACCGCCACGCATGATGGCGAGACGGGTGCACAATCGGTGGACGTCCGCAAGAATGTGGGAGTTGAAGAGCACCGTCTTGCCCCGTTCGTGCAGCCGTTCGATGACCCGCCGGACCTCGATCCTCCCGATGGGGTCGAGACCGGTCATCGGCTCGTCGAGCAGAACGAGCTGGGGATCGTTGATCAGCGCCTGGGCGATACCGATCCGCTGCAGCATGCCCTTGGAGTACTTGCGCAGATGCTTTTCCCCGGCTTCGTGCAGGCCGATTTCACGCAGCAGCGTATCGACGCGCTCCCTGCGCACGTCCACGTCCAGTCCAAAGAGCTGTGCGCAGAAACTCAGAAACTCACGACCCGACAGGTAGTCGTAGAAGTAGGGATTCTCCGGCAGGTACCCCACCTGCGAGAGGCCCGGAAGGCCGAGATGAATGGAACCTTCGCTCGGCTTCATCAACCCCAGAATCGTCTTGACCGTGGTCGTCTTGCCGGCGCCGTTCGGGCCGAGCAGTCCGAAGACATCGTTCGCGTGGACCGAGAGATCGACGCCCCGGAGAATCTCGACCGGACGCCGGCGGAACCCCACACGCACCGTCTTTCGAAGGTTCCGGATGTCGAGCAGGGACTCGTTGTTGTCCGCCGCTGGGCGGTTCACGACAGAACGACGTTCATCGGCGACAGATGCCAGGCCATGGTGAACGATGCGCCGCCAGGCGGCCGAGCGTGGGAGCAGTCTCCGTGGCTGACCGCGTCGATCGTGCAGGTGACGAGGCCGGCTGGAATCATGTGACGCCCTCGCTCACTGCAGCATCCCTTCGCCCTAGGCGCTGGTTCAGTGCTGTTCGCTTCCTCATCTCCGCCCTTGAAGATCTGTTGGTACGAGCACCCCGATAACGCTTGATGGGTGAATGACGCTACCGGGTTCGATTCACCGAACCTCTTCGACTCCGACAGGCTCGGTGTAGCGTTCGCGAGGAGATCCCCTACTCCTTGTTGCGTTGGGACTGTTCGCCAAAGAAGACGCCGGGGTTGGTGCTCAGAGCACCAACCCCGGCGGGCCTCACGCTTGACGTCTGACGCGATACAACTGCCTGCTTACGGAACGCTGATGATGACGGCGCCGCCCTTGCCGAGACCGTCCAGCGTGAAGGTCGTCGAATCCCCTGCCACACCGTAGTTGAAGTCCCCCTGAGCGGCGCCATCAGCCATGGCAGCACCGGTCCACGGGTTGTTCGGCCACGGGTCGACCATGGCACCGACAGCGCCGCCCGCAGCAACGGCAGCCTCAGCCGGATACAGGTCGTTGTTGTCGACCGCATAGCTCTGAACGCCAATCTGGACGCTGTGCACGCCTGACTTGACGGCCGATTCCTTGGCCTTGTCACGCTGGTTGAGGAACATGGGAATCGCGATGGCGGCGAGAATGCCGATGATGATGATCACGATCAGGAGCTCGATGAGCGTGAAGCCCCCCTGCTTGGTGAAACGCTTCATGTGTTTCTCCTCTCTGGTTTAGACCCTGCCCCACGGCGGTGTCTGGTCGATCCTTTACGCTTCCTGCGCGATGCCCACAGAAAAAGCCTGTGAAGCTCGCGGGACGCGGACCGGCTTCACAGGCTCTGATGACTTCCCCTGTAGCGGCAGCTCAGCCGACTCATTGAGTCCTGGAGCTTTGCGTCCCACCTTCGCAGATGGTTTGCCCTTATCGCCGTTGCCCCTATAGAGCCTCCTTACGCGGTTCCTCGACGCTGCGGACCTTATGTCGGCACTCTGTTGTTGACACTTTAGGCGACTGCACGACTCATTCTTAGTCTGCCCCTGTCGTCCGCCGCTGGACTAGTACATTTGTCTAGGTCAGAACACCCTCTGCCCCAGCACGTGACGCAGCTTGTCCAAGGCTTTGATTGACTCCCGCGAGACCTTCTTCTGGCTCATCCCGAGCTCATTGGCGACCTCAGCTTGCGTGAGCTGTTTGAAGAACAGGAGATACACGATGCGTTTGTGAAAGGCCGACAGCTTGTCGAACGCGTCGTAGAGGACGAGGCGATCCTCGATGGGCAGCGCGAACGACTCCTGACGCCGGGAGCGCACGAGGGCTCGATCGGCGGTCGCCTCCATGTCGTCGCTGCTGAAGGGCTCGTTGTGGCTGTGGAGGTCGATGCGGGCGTAGAGGTTCATGACCTCGAGGATGCCGTCCTCATCGATGTTGAGCGCTTGCGCCAGCTCCGACAAGGTGGGAGGTCGGCCGAGCTTGTGCGTCAGCTCGGCCGACCTCGCCTGAATCTCCGCGTAGACCTTCTTGACCCAGCGCGGCTGCCGCAGGAGCAGCGAGTCGCGCAGGTGATGGCGCAGCTCCCCGTCGATGATCGCCGTGGCGTAGGTCGAGAAGCGCGTGCCTCGCGCCTCGTCGAACCGCCGGGCCGCTTTGATCAGGCCGAGGTTCGCGACCTGGAGCAGATCCTCATACGACTCGTCGGCGTAGGTGAAGCGCTTGAGGATGTGATGCAGCAGGTTCTGGTTGCCGCGCACAAGCTCGTCCAGCGCCTCGGGCGTGTGGTTGACGGCATAGTCCGCCAGCAGCAGCTCGTTGTCCATCACCGGCCGCCCTCGCGCCCCCTACTTGACGATGTTCATCATGTTGAAGATCGGCAGGTACATCGAGATGACGACGATGCCGACGATGCCCCCGACGAAGAGCATCATGATGGGCTCGATGACCGACGTCAGCGATTTGATGCTGGCATTGACCTCGTCCTCGTAGAAGTCCGCGATCTTGCCGAGCATCGTGTCGAGAGAGCCTGTTTCCTCGCCCACCGCGATCATCTGCGTGACCATGGCCGGGAACACCGACAGTCGTTCGAGCGGGGTGGTGATCGACTCACCTTCCTTGACGCTCTGCTGAACGTCCTTCATGCCCTTTTCGATGACCGCGTTGCCGGCAGCCTGGCCGGTGATCTCGATCGACTGCAGGATGGGCACGCCGGAGGAGATGAGCGTGCCCAAGGTGCGCGAGAAGCGGGAGATGGCGAGCTTGCGCACGATCTGGCCGATACCCATGGGGACACGCAGCTTGAAGCGGTCCCAGATCATGGCCCCCTTCTCGGTGCGCTTGAGCCGGAAGACGATCCAGATCAGCAGGATGACGCCTCCGAGGAACACGAGGCCCCACCAGCTGCGAAGGAGATCAGAGAAGCCGACCATGATTCGCGTCAGCAACGGGAGCTTCGCGTCGCCAAGGTCTTTATACATGGCGGCGAAGATGGGAATGAGGAACAGCACCATGCCGAAGAGCACAAGAACGGCGAACGTGCCGATGACGATCGGATAGACCATCGCCGACTTCACAGCGCGTCGTATGCTGTCTTCCTTCTCGAGCTGCGTCGCCAGGCGATTGAGCACTGTATCAAGAATACCGCCGATCTCGCCCGCCCGGACCATGCTCACATAGAGCCGGCTGAAGACCTTGGGGTGCTTCTCGAGGGAATCGGACAGCGAGATGCCGGCTTCGACATCTGCGCGTACGGCCCCGATGACCTTGGCGAGTCGCTTGTTCTCCGTCTGCTCTTCGAGGACGTAGAGGCAGCGCAGCATGGAGAGGCCCGAATTGACCATCGTCGCGAACTGCCGCGAGAAGATGGTGAGATGCTTCGGCTTGATGCGGCCGCCGATCTGGATCTGGCCAAGACCCTTCTTCACCTCATTGAGGTCGACGACGGTCAGCCCGCGCGTGCGGAGCACCGCGGCGACGGCGACCTTGCTGTCGCCGTCGATCTCTCCGATGGCTGAACTGCCCCTGGCATCGCGTGCCTTGTATGCAAACGTGCTCATGGCCTCCCCTAGACGCTCATGGCCATCGGCTGCCCGATGAGCCGTTCAAGGCCAGCGGCATCGCTGGAGCGACGCACTGCCAGATCGCGGGTGATGACGCCGCGTCGCACGAGATCGGCGAGCGACGCATCCATGGTCTGCATACCGAAGGCGGACCCTGTCTGCATGACCGAGTAGATCTGATGGGTCTTGCCTTCGCGGATCAGATTGCGCACGGCAGGCGTCGGAATCAGCACTTCGCAGGCGACGATGCGCCCGCGTCCGTCGCGCGTGGGCAGCAACTGCTGCGTGCACACACCCATCAGCGTAGTCGAGAGCTGCACCCGGATCTGCTCCTGCTGATGCGGCGGAAACACATCGATGATGCGGTCGATGGTCTGCGGCGCGTCCTGCGTGTGCAGCGTCGCGAACACGAGGTGCCCGGTCTCAGCCGCCGTCAGCGCCGTGGCCATCGTCTCGGTGTCTCGCATCTCGCCTACCAGGATGATGTCCGGGTCCTGGCGCAGGACGCTCTTGAGGGCGCGGTTGAAGCCCTTCGTGTCCGCGCCCACCTCGCGCTGGTTCACCATGCATTTCTTGTGACGATGGAGGAACTCGATCGGGTCCTCGATGGTCATGATGTGCTCTTCGCGCGTCTCGTTGATCTCGTCGATCATCGCGGCCAGCGTCGTCGACTTCCCGGAGCCGGTGGGTCCCGTGATGATGACGAAACCGCGCGGCTTCCTCGTGAGATCGTGCAGCATACGCGGCAGACCCAGCTCGTCCAGCCTCTTGATGTTCACGGGGATGAGTCGGAAAGCGGCGCCGAGACTGTTCCGCTGGAAGAACGCGTTGACGCGGAACCTGGCCCTGCTGGGCACCGAATAGGAGAAGTCAATCTCCCACTCGTTCTCCAGCCGCTGGCGCTGGTCCTGCGACAGGATGCTGTAGATGAGCTCGCGCGTGTCGTTGGCGCTGAGCCGCGGGTAGTCGAGCCGTTCGAGCGCCCCGTTGATGCGGACGATGGGCGGCGAGCCGACCGTCAGATGGAGGTCGCTCGCATCACGCTCGAGAACCTCGAGAAGGACGTCCACCAAGTCCATTGTCACATCCTTGTTGCCGTTGTCAGACGATGACCCGAGCGATCTCTTCGAACGAGGTCATGCCCAGGAGTACTTTGTCGATGCCGTCGT
Organism: uncultured Thermoleophilia bacterium; assembly: GCA_964533575.1. Classification (GTDB taxonomy): domain Bacteria; phylum Actinomycetota; class Thermoleophilia; order UBA2241; family UBA2241; genus CAIXSE01. The sequence continues at coordinate 17,882 of CAZHMG010000048.1, forward strand.
CGCGGAGGCTCTTCATGCCCTCAGCCCGTGCGACTCGTGAGATTTCGTCCGCGCTCTTGAGCTCGACCGTGAGGCGGCGGATGGCCTCGCTGACCAGCATCACCTCGTAGAGACCGAGTCTGCCCTTGTAGCCGGTGTTCTTGCACCGGGAGCAGCCCTTGGCGCGGTGCAGGACCACGTCATCGCGCTCCCACAGCTCTGCCGGGAAGTCGTTCTTGCGCAGCATCTCCCGGCTGGCGGTGTACGCCTCCTTACAATGGGAGCAGAGCCGGCGGGCGAGACGCTGGGCGAGCACGCAGTCGACGGCGGACGCCGTCAGAAACGGCTCGATGCCCATCTCGGTGAGGCGCGAGAGTGCGCCGGGGGCATCGTTGGTGTGCAGCGTGCTCAAGACGAGGTGGCCGGTCAATGCCGACTCGACGGCGATCTGCGCCGTCTCGCGGTCGCGAATCTCACCGATCATCACGATGTCGGGGTCGCAGCGCAGGATCGAGCGCAGCGCTGCGGCGAACGTCATTCCGGTGCGTGCATTGACCTGCACCTGGTTGATGCCGCCGAGACGATACTCGACGGGATCCTCCACCGTGATGATGTTCTTCTCCGGCGAGTTGAGTATGTTGAGCGCCGCGTAGAGGCTCGTCGATTTGCCCGAGCCGGTTGGGCCGGTGACGAGGATGGCTCCGTACGGCTTCCCGAACGATGCCTGGAAGCGCTTGAGCGCCTTCTCCGAGAAGCCGAGATCTTCCAGGTTGAGCATGACGTTCGACTTGTCGAGCAGACGCATGACGACCTTCTCGCCGTACACCGTCGGCA
>CAZHMG010000049.1:0-18412 GCA_964533575.1 uncultured Thermoleophilia bacterium
GGGGCGGCGGGGTCGGCTGGTTCACCGCCAGCGCACCGGGGTAGGCGCGGATCGCCGCGTCCGACAGCTTGTGCGGCGGCGTCAACTTGGCGACGACCGCGAGCATCCGAGCGAACTCGGCGGCGTGCTGCCGCGCTTCACGCGGCGCGGGCGAGCGGGTACCATCACTACTTGTCATGTACTGGCTCCTGGCCTTTCGATGACAGGTGCGAGGCGGCTGCACCCGCGTTTCCGCAAGGGCGCCTCCGTCCGCGGCGCCTTCGCCACCGTCGCCATCGCCGAGAGACTGTGGGCGGTCAATCGCGCGGCATGCGGCGCCGTGGACAAGCCGACGCTGCGCCGCGCCGCCGAGGCGGCGCTGACCACGCGTGTCGATCTACGTGACGACCTCGACGCCGACATCGGCGTCGCCTTGGACGAGCTCTTCGAGCTCGTCGTCGATCGCGGCGAGGATCCGGACGTCGTGCTGGCGCGGCCGGAGGCGGAGGGGATGCGCCCAAAAGTCTGAGCGCGGGGGGTGGGTACGCTCTTGAGGATTCCCGCCGCGTCGAGCTCCGCCTTTTTCTGCAGTGCGGGCATCTCGGCAGCCGCCAGGCGGAGCCGCCGGCCGAGGCGGCTCTCAACGATCTTGCCGTGCGGTACGACCTGCCGCTCGAGTCCCTTGACGGCTGGGCGGTCGCCGTCCGGCTGACGCAGAGCGGCTACCGCATCGCCGATCCCGGCCTGCGCGCTTTCGCGGAACGACTGGCGGCGCGGGCGGTGCTGGCGCGCGCCGCCGGCCTTCTCGGCCCGCTTCGCGGCGCCACCCAACTCGTGCGCGAGCCGCTGGTCGAGCCCTTCGCCGGCGAGCTCGATCTGGACGCGACCCTCGCAAACGTCCTCGGCAAGCCGTTCCCGCAAGCCGGGGACTGGGTCGTGCAGCGCCGGGAGGAGCGGCGCCATCAGGTCGTCCTGATGGTTGACACGTCGCTCTCGATGACCGGCGAAAACACGGCCGGCGCCGCCGTCGCCGCCGCGGTGCTCGCACTGAAGCTCAAGCCCGAGGATGTCTCGGTGGTCGTCTTCGCCGACAAGGCGCGGGCCGTGACGCACCTCGAGTCCGGCGATTCGCCCGAGGAGGTCGTGCGGCGGATGCTCGATCAGCCCGTTCGCGGCTACACCAACATCTCCGCGGGGCTCGAGCTGGGCGCGGCGGAGCTCGAGCGCGGCCGCAATCCCCGGCGCAGCGGCCTGCTCATCACCGACGGCGTGGCCACCGCAGGACCGGATCCGCTGCTGATGGCGCACCGCTTCCCGCGGCTCTTCGTCATGCTCACGGAGGACTACAAGATGAACCCGGATCTCTGCCGGCGCCTGGCGGACGCGGGCCGCGGCGACGTCTTCCCGGTGCGCTCCTATCGTGACCTGCCGTCGCGCCTGCTGTCGGTCGCGAACCGCGTGCTGCGTTAGCGGGAGTGCGCGCCTCCGCTCTTCCTCGATCCGGCCGCGCTCGGCCGAGCCGGCGATGCCCCGGCCATCAGCCGGCGGGCCGCCGCCGGCTCACCGATGCGGCAGGAACGCGTCGCGTTCCCAAGCCTCGGCGAGACGGCGGGTCAGGCCGGCGATCAGAAGCGCCGCCGCTTCGGCGTCGCTCGGCTGCAGCACCTCCGCGGCCGAGTGCATGTTGCGAAGCGGCAGACTCAGCGACAGTGTGGCGGCCTGACCGCTGGCCATGAACTCCTCGGCGTCGGTGCTCGTCCGGCCGGGAGCCGCCTTGATCTGAATGGGGATGCCCTCGTCGGCCGCTACCCCGCGAACCGCCTCGAAGAGCGCGTGATTGCTGCCGGCGCCGCGGAAGATCACGGGGCCGGCGCCGAGCTTGACCTCTCCGCCCAGCTTCCTGGCATCCATGCCGGGGTCGTCGCTGGCGAAGTCGACGTCGACGACGATGACGACGTCGGGCTGCCACCGCATGGCCATCGTCTTGGCGCCCATGAAGGTCGTCTCTTCGTGCACTGTCGTGAGCGCCGTCAGTCGCGCGGCGGCCGGAGCCGTCGTGTAGTGCTCGAACGCGCGCAGGCAAACGTAGACGCCCGCGCGATCGTCGAACGCCGGAGACGCGTAGCGTTCGTTCGCCAGCGGCACCCACTGGGCGGGGAACGTGATGGGGTCGCCCACCTGAACGAGGGCGACCGCCTCCTCACGCGTCGCCGCGCCGACGTCGAGCCATTGCTCGTGCAGATCGGGCGCCTTGGCGCGCTCCTCCTTGCTCATCTTGTGCGACGGCTTGCGGCCGACCACGCCGTCCACCGCTCCGCCAGCGCCGTGGACGATGAGGTGGCGCCCCGGCAGCAACTGCGCGTCGATGCCGCCGACCGCGGCGAAGGACACATAGCCGTGCTCGTCGATGTACGTCACGATGAGGCCGATCTGGTCCGCATGGGCCGTGACGACCACGTGCGGCGACCCGCCTGGCACAACGTCCGCCCACACGTTGCCGAGCGGGTCGCCGTGCACGGCGCCGAGAGCTGAGAGTCGCCGGCGGACGAGGTCCTGGACCGGCGCCTCGAAGCCGGTCGGCGCCGGCGCGCCGCACAGGTCGCGCAGCAGGTCCAGATCGATCGCCATGTGGTCCTCCATCGTCCGTTTGTGGTCTCATCCTACGGCACGCATGGGACGGGGGAAGCGTTCGGCCACCGTCCGTAGTAGGGTTTCGATCCGTGACCAACGTACGCACTCCGCGGCGCCCTTCCGGGCGCCGACCCGCGGAGCGCCGCCGCCGGCTGAGGCGGCGGCGGGGCGTCGCCCTGCTCGTGCTCCTGGTCATCGTGGCGCTCATCGCGTGGCGCGCCGCCGCCTGCGCCTGCGGTGGAGGCGGGGGGCAGGCCCAGGCGTCGTCCGCCGTGCCTCCTGCGCCCAAGCCGGCGCTCGAGGGCGACGGGGTCAAAATGGGCACCTTTCTCGGCACTTACTCGCGCCGCTTCTATGGCCTTGGTCCGGTACCCAAGAACCTCGATCTCATTTGGAAGGTGAGACTCGGCAGCGGCTGGAGCTCGGGCAAGTACGACGACGATCCCGCGAGCGAGTGGCGCGGCAGTGGGTGGACGGGACAGCCCAGCCTCGTGGTGGACGGCGGCCGACCGTACCTCATCGCCAGCGCCTACGACTACAACCTGCGTCGTATCGACGCGCGCACGGGCGAGGTCGTCTGGAAGTACCAGTTCGACGACATCATCAAGGGCAGCCCGAGCGTCTTCGCCAACCCGGATCCTCAGGGCGACGACGACCGTTACATCGTGCTGGCGGGGTCGCGCCGCGGCTATCCATACAAGCTCGCCGACGATCGCGTGGCCCCGTACCGCGCCCTCACGTTCGGCAGCGGCAAGGAACTCTGGCGGCTTCCGGTGCCGCAGACGGCCTGCTACAGCCGCGACTGCGACGGCAGCGGGTTCTTCCTCGACGGCCGCCAGTACATCGCGGTCGAGAGCGGCCTCGTCTACGCGCTCGACCCGTTCGTCACAGAGCCGTGGGAGGCGCACCAGAAGCCGAAGATACTCGCCCAGGCCGAACTGCTCGGCGACGAGCGGGCGGCGTCGCACGACGGCAATCTCGTGCTGGAGGCTTCGCTGGCGGCTCTGGGCGATCGTCTCTACGTCTCCTCCGGCGCGGGGCACGTCTACGGCCTGCGGAGGAGCGATCTCGCCGTCGAATGGGACCACTTCATCGGCTCGGACATGGACGGCACCTCCATCCCCACGAGGCGCGACCGGCTGCTGATCTCGGTCGAGAAGCAGTACATCAAGGGCAAGGGCGGCGTGCTCTGCCTGGACCCGGCCAAGCCGGCGGACCAGGCGACGGACTGGTTCCTGCCCACCGGGAACCGCGAGGTCGGGGAGTGGCGCGGCGGGGTCATCGGCTCCTGCGCGGTCAACGACGAGTACAACGAGGACGGCAGCCGTCCGGCGCTGGCCGCGGTGAATGCGCTGGACGGGTACATGCATGTCTTCTCCCAGGACACGCTCGACGACGAGACGGTGAAGGGGCCCAATCTTGAGAAGAACCTGAGGACCCCGGTCGAGATCGGGCAGTTCTGGAACGCCGGCTCAATCTCGACGCCGCTCATCGTCGACGACGCGATCGTGAGCGCCGGCTACGACCAGCGGGTCCACCTCTACAGGATCACCTATACGCCGGCGCAGCAGGGCGATGAGGGGGCACTGCCCAGCGCGAACGGGGATGGCAGGTACTGGACGGTGGACATCCGCGAGACGGCGCAGTTCGTGGCGGCGGACGCCTTCGAATCCACTCCGATCGTGTGGGACGGACGCGTGTACATCGGCTGCCGCGACGGCTGGTTCTACTGCCTCGGCGACGCGGCCTGACGTTCACTGGCGAGCGCGCAGCGTTTCTGTCACGCTTTGCCTGCCACCCGGGGGCGATACACGACATGATGGAGGTTCAGTGGCGGCCGAGTCCGAGATCCGGTCCCTGCTCGATGAGTGGAACGCGGCGCTGCAGACCCGCGACGCCGGTCGCGTCGCTGAGCTCTACGCCACCGACGCCATCCTGCTGCCGACGGTCTCGAACACGGTGCGCCACAACCACGCTGAGATCAGCGCCTACTTCGGGCACTTCTGCGCCAAGGGCCCGCGCGGCGTGATCGACGAGGCCAACGTACGCATCTTCGCCGATGTGGCCATCAGCTCGGGCCTCTACAGCTTCTCGTTCGCCGACGGCGGTTCGGCACAAGCCAGGTTCACCTTCGCCTGCCGCCGCGCAGGCGACGGCTGGGAGATCATCGAGCATCACTCCTCGCGCATGCCGGAGTAGGACCGCGACGACCATGGCAGGCTCCGAGCATAGGGGGATGGGCGGGGCGCGTGGCGACGCAGGAGCGTACGCGCGCCTCGCCCGGCTGCCCTTGACGATCGCTTCGTACGACAGCGAGCGCGCCGAGCTCGACGTCTCCAGTGGCTTCCGGCGAGTGACCACCACCGTCGTTCTGCGCGGCGGGGGATGCGAGGGCCGCGGCGAGGACGTCACCTACGCGGCCGAGGACCACGAGCCGTACCCGCGCGATCTGCCGCTGGAGGGCGACTGGACCCTGGACGGGTTCTCGGCGCACTTGGGCGCTCTCGACCTGTTCCCCGCGCGGCCCCCGAAAGAGGCCTTCTACCGCTTCTACCGGCGCTGGGCCTTCGAAAGCGCCGCGCTCGACCTCGCTCTGCAAGTGCGCGGCATGTCGCTCGGGCAGGCGCTTGGGCGGCCGTACCTGCCGGTGCGTTTCGCCGTCTCCACCAGGCTCGACATCCGGCCCTGGCTCGCCGTCGATGCTGCTCTCGAGTTCAAGCTCGATCCGACGGCGGAGTGGGACGTCGCCACGGTGGAGCGCATCGCCGCGACCGGGCGTGTCGTCGCCCTCGACTTCAAGGCCTTCTACACAGGTTCGCCCGTCGACAATCCCCCTGACCCCGTGCAGTATCAGATGGTGGCGCGGGCCTTTCCGAATGCGATCCTCGAAGACCCGGCACTGACCGGCCCGGCCCGTGACGTCCTCAACGGCGAGGAGGCGCGCTTCAGCTTCGATGCGCCGATCCATTCGTGGGCGGATGTGGAACGGCTCCCCCAGCCTCCGCGCTTCCTGAACATCAAGCCGTCGCGATTCGGCTCGCTGGAGGCGCTGCTGGACTGCGTCGAGCGCGCGCTCGACGCCGGTATCGTTCTCTACGGCGGCGGCCAGTTCGAGCTGGGCGTGGGGCGGGAGCAGATCCAGGCGCTCGCCAGCCTGTTCTACGCTAATGGACCTAACGACGTCGCGCCGAGGGACTTTCACGGACCCGCGCGTCCCGGCGCCCCGCGCAGTCCGCTCGCACCGCTCGTCCAGGAGCCGGGTTTCCGCTTCGCTTTCGCGCGCTGACCGCTTCCTCGTCGCCATCGCCACTGTGTACTTCCAAAAACCCCCTGGGGTATAATGTGCGACGAGGCGGGACAGTCCGATTCGGCTGAATCGCCGTACGCGCGGGAATGAGGGAACAGGCCCACTGCCTGTGGCGAGCAAGGAGTCGGCATGACATCGGTGGAGGCGATTCAGAGGGAGCGGGGCATCGTCGGGCGCAATCGCGAGCTGCGAAGGGCGCTGGCGGTCCTCAATGCAGGACGGCATCTCCTGCTGGAGGGACCGGTGGGCGTGGGCAAGACCACCGTCGCCCTCGCGATCTGCGGCCATCTGCGCCGTGGTGTCGAGCGCGTCGACGGCGACGATCGCTACTCGGAGAGCAAGCTGACGGGGTGGTTCGACCCTCCGGTCGTGCTGAAGCAGGGCTATCGTGAGGAGTCGTTCTTCCCGGGGCCCTTGGTTACGGCGATGCGCGAGGGCAGAGTGCTGTTCATCAACGAGCTGAACCGCATGCCGGAGACGGTCCAGAACGTGTTGCTGCCGGCACTGGACGAGCACATCCTCCAGGTGCCGCATATCGGCGAGGTGAGAGCTGCGCCGGGATTCCAGGTGGTCGCCACCCAGAACCCGGTCGAGTACATCGCCACTGGTCACCTGTCGGAAGCGCTGCGTGACCGCTTTGAGCATCTGGCGCTCGATTATCAGACGGTGACGGAGGAGGAGGCCATCGTCTGTGCCGAGACGGGCTGTGACGACATACCTCTCATCCGCAACGCCGTGCGCCTCGTTCGGGCCACGCGGCTGCATCCTCTCTTTCGCCGCGGCGCCTCGGTGCGCGCCGCGATCTCGATCGCCAGCATCGCGCAGGAGTTGCGCAAGGCCGACGGGCTGCCTCTTGGTCAGATCGACCGCGAGACCCTGCGGTGCGCGGCCGAGGCCGCCCTCACCACGCGCGTCCATCTGCGTGACGAGACGGACTCCGATTTCGCCACCGCCTTCAACGAGATCTTCGAGCTCGTCATCGATCGGGATCTCGACCCGGACGAGGTGCTCGCGCTCCCAAAAGCCTGAGCGCCCCTGACTGGGCGCTTGATGCGCAGTCCGAACACGATCTCGGCAAGCTCGCCCTCGAGCCGGACGCAATCGAGGAGGAGCTCGACGACGAGGAGTTCATCGCGTTCATCGGGCGGCACACGCTCGGAAGCGACGGGATCGTCGACGCGGCGCCGCACTTCTACGCCGAACGGCCGAGCGTCGAGGAGGTCCTCGAGCGGGCCATGCGCCTTGTGGGACCGCTTCGTGCCGCCACGAAGACCGTGCGCGAGCCTCTGCGCGAGCCGTTCGAGGGCGAGCTCGATCTGGAGGAGACGCTCGCCAACATCATCGACAAGCCGTACCCCACGACGGAAGACATGGTCGTGCAGCGCCGCGAGGAGCGTCGCCACCAGGTCGTGATGATGGTCGACGCCTCGCTGTCGATGGCCGGAGAGAACATCGCCGTGGCCGCGGTCGCCGTCGCGGTGATGGCGCTCAAGATCAAGGCCGAGGATCTCGCCGTCGTCGTCTTCGAGAACGAGGCGCGCGTCGTCACCCGGCTCGAAGTGGCTGATCCGATCGAAGAAGTCGTGCGGAGGATGCTCGACGAGCCGGGCTGGGGCGTCACGGACATCGAGGCCGCGCTGAGACTCGGTGCCACCGAGCTGGAGCGCGGCCGCAACCCGCGGCGCAGCGGCCTGCTCATCACCGACGGCGTCGTCACCAAGGGCAAGGCGGACCCTTCCTTTCTCGGGTACCGGTTCCCCAATCTGCATGTCCTCCTCACTGAGGACAAGTACATGGACCCTGACCTCTGCCGCCTGATCGCCGATGCCGGGCACGGCGAGGTGTTCCCGGTCAAGACCTTCCAGGACCTGCCGCGGCGCATGCTTGATGTTGCCAACAGGGTGTTGCGGTAACGACGAATGGCGCCGCTCCGGAAAGAAAGCGGCGGCGGAGCGCGCGGCACCACCCTGCGCAGAGCGGGTCGGTGCCGTCGCGCGCCGGGAGTGCGTCAGTGCTGGCAGGCTCCTTCGAGCCCGACGACCGGAAGCGCACCCTGGACGTAGGCCGCCACGGCCGTCTGTACGTCGGCTCCAACGCCGGCGTGCACCGCGATGCCGACCTGGGTGAATCCCAGGAGCGGCCTGCCGCCGATGCCGTCGACCACGATCGCGTCGACGGTGTTCTCGGCCAGCATCAGCACCGGACGCATGCAGCCGCCCTCCTGATGGGGAGCGTTCTGCACGACCTCGACCGCCACGACGTCGCCGTTGAGGAGCTCGACCACCGTGAAGCAGTCGCAGCGTCCGAAGTGCCCTGATCGTTGTGCCTCGAGACCGCCCGGGGCTTCGGAGGGGATGGCCACTCGACGTCTGGCTGCAGTTGTGTCACTCGCAGGATGATTCACGCTGCTCCTTCGTTTCGTTCTCGATTGTCGATCGTGTCGGTGGCGAGGCCGTCGGAGCGTCAGCAGCGGGGCCTTTCGGCGCCTCGCGGCGCCGGCAGCCCTGGCCTCCGCCCTGGAATCCCCTGCGCCTGCCTCGGCCGCCCGGCGCCGCCCCCTCGTGTCCGGCGGAATGCCAGCATGTACCCACCCGCTGTGAAGCGCAGACCGGACATTCCGCCGACGGGCCCTCAGAGGACTCAGACCAGGCCGCGCCGCAGGACGAACAGCAGAAGCGTCTCGGCTCCACGCGATACTGTCCGCCGCCGATCAGGATGGCCTTCCCCGTCACAAGAGCTTCCGCGACCTGGGCGCGGCCATGCTCCAGGACGCGTCCGACGGTCTGGCGGGACACGCCCATCACCGCCGCTGCCTGTTCGTGGCTGAGGCCCTCCAGGTCCACGAGGCGGATGGCCTCCAGCTCGTCGACCGCGAGCTGCAAACGCTCGAGCTCGCGAGCGGGGACACCAGCCGGCTTGAACAACGTGAACTCGGGGACGCCGCCTACGGTGCGTTCAACTGGCGGGCGAGGCATAGGCCGCTCCTGTTTCTTGGCATATGCTCTATTCTAGTGGCCGTGGTCGTATGGTTCAACGTGGCCCGGTTCGCCCTCGGGGACGGATGGCAGGGCCGGCGGCGCCGCAGCCGTCACGTCGACAACCAGATGCCGATCCACTTCGGCTGGGTTCGGCGGATCCAGCCGCAGGTATGCGCCGCCCAGCTGTCGCGCTCCATGACGTGAACTGAGCGCCAGGCCCAGCGCGGCCCGGCGGAGCAGCGGCCGCGTCAGTCCTTCGGCGTCGCGTAGGTCCTGCGCGACGTACGTTCCCAAGGCGACGAGGGCGCGGGCGGCAGTGCGTTCGCCCAGGCTCTTTCCGGCGCCGTTGGCCCTCCGGCAGGTGCCGCGCTGCCCAGCGCCCTCTCGCCTCATCCTCTCCCGTCGTCGTCCGCCGTTGGTGTTGTCCCGGCTTTCGTTCATGCCTTCGTCCTTCATGCTCACGCCCAGTGACCACTCACGGTGGGCACGTCCAGCGGGACGAGCTCACCGCTTTGGAATGCGTTCAGCGCGGCGTCCACCGTGATCCCGTTGCCGACCTGGTAGGCCGCGACGCCCGCCGCACCCATGACTCTGAGCGCGTTGGGGCCGACATTGCCGCTGATGACGGCCTCGGCTCCGAGCGACACGACCCAAGTGCCGGTCTGGATGCCGGCACCGCCGCTCCCGTCCCCGGAGATGTTCTCATATGACTGCCACTCGTGACTCTCAGTGTCGTAGACGATCAACCAGCGGCAGCGTCCGAACCTCGGGTCCACCAGCGAGTCTCTGTCGTTACCCTGTGCGCTGACGGCGATCTTCATGATCTCTCCTCTCTGCTTCGGCAGACGGCACGCTCGCCGTCTCGTAGAAGCCAGGGTGGGCTCACCGGAACCGGCGAGCGCGATGGCATCGGGCTCGGTCTCGAGCTTCGCCCGCACCTGCTCCATGACTGTGGCGGGGTCCACCCAACGACGCCGCCGGATTGTCTTGCACGTGGTCCTGCCGAGCTGGCAGTAGATGCAGTCGTAGGTGCATGTCTTGAACGGCACCAGGTCGACGCCGAGTGAGCGCCCAAGCCGCCGGGAAGGGACGGGTCCGTAGACCAGCTGTCGCTCCTTTGCGCCGAGGGCCACCTCACGTCTCTCAGGGAGCGCTCGTTCGTGCGTCGTCGAGCGCCTCCCTTCGGGTGCGTGGCGGGAGACTCATGCTGACCGCCTCCCACACCAGTGCGATGTCGTCCGCGGCACGGCCGCCGTGGGTGATGATGTCGGTGCCGGCGATCTGCGCGTTCGTCACGTCCGGGTCGTAGTCGACACGGGCAATGAACGCCGCGCCGGCCGACGAAGCGTCGGCCGCGATCCGTTCGCCGAGCTCCGGATTGAGATCCGCCTTGTTGATGCAGACGGCGAACGGCAACCGGAAGGCGCGAACCAGCTCGAGCACCCGGTCGAGGTCATGGCGTCCGGACACCGTGGGCTCGGTGACCGCGAGCACCAGGTCGGCGCCGGTGAGCGAGGCGATGACCGGACAGCCGATGCCCGGCGAGCCATCGACGATGATCAGCGGCAGCTGACGCTGCTCGGCCAGAGCTCGGGCTTCATTGCGCACCAGCGTGACGAGCTTGCCCGAGTTGTCCTCCGCCACGCCGAGGCGCGCGTGCACGAGCGGTCCGAAACGAGTTTCCGACACCATCCAGGCACCGTTGACGACTGGCTCCATGCGAATGGCCGCAGAGGGGCAGACACGACTGCAGAGCTCGCATCCCTCGCAGGCCATGGGGTCGATCGAGTAGCCCTTGCGCCCGTCGATCATCACCGCCGAGAATCGGCAGACTTCGGCGCAGCGTTCGCAGGTTGTGCATGCTTCGGCGTCGATGATCGCCCGGCGCCGTCCGCTGAACTCGTGCTCCTCGCCGAGGGCGGGATCGAGCACCAGATGGAGGTCGGCCGCGTCGACGTCGCAGTCGGCGAGGACCGCGCCGCCGGCCAGCGCCGCGAAGGCGGCCACCATGCTCGTCTTGCCGGTGCCGCCCTTGCCGCTGATGACGACGAGTTGGCGTGCGGGCCTCATGACCTCACCCCATGTCGCTGCGTTGCTGCGCTGATGCGGTTCCACCCCTCACTCAACCGTTGTTCCAGACCGTCGACCGAGTCGATCACCAGCTCGCCGCGGGCGCTGGCCTCGGCGATCCGCCGGTCATCGGCGAGCTGCAGGACGATCTCAAGACCCTCGCTGGCGCAGTAGCGCTGCACCCTGTCGTCTCCCAGGCCGGCGCGATTGATCGCGACCACGCAGGGCAGGCCTAGGGCTCTCACCATCGCCACAGCGAGCTCCAGATCGTGCAGGCCGAACGGCGTCGGCTCAGTGACCAGGACGACGAGGTCGGCGCCGCGAACCGCCTCGATGACAGGGCAGGAGGTGCCGGGCGGAGCGTCGATCAGGACCACGTCGGCGTCGTCATCCTCGGCCGCCGCCACTGTTGCCTTCGTCGTCGGGACAGCCTTGGCTTCGCCGACCGCGAGCTTCCCCGTCACGAGCGAGAATACGGGCCTGCCGCGGGGCGCCACCGTGCCGTACTCGACCACTCCGGTATCGCGTGTCGTCTCCCGAATCGCGTTCTCCGGACAGAGGAGCGTGCAGGCTCCGCAAGCATGGCAGAGCTCCGGGAACACCAGGACTGTCGAGCCGACCGCCGTGATGGCATTGAAGGCGCAGACGTTGGCACAGACGCCGCAGGCGGTGCAGAGGCTGTCGTCGACGACAGGGACCGGGATCTGCACACTCACGAGCCGTTCGATCTCGGGATGCAGGAAGAGGTGGCAGTCCGGCTCCTCGACGTCGGCGTCGAGGAGCTGGACTGCCAGCCCGCGAGATGCGAGGAGCGCGGCAAGGTTGGTCGCGAGCGTCGTCTTGCCGGTGCCGCCCTTGCCGCTGGCGATGGCGATACGCATCGTCTCAGACCTCCCGGATCTCGAGGACGCGGTTTGGGCACACATTCACGCAGGCGCCGCACCCCGAGCACAGGGACATGTCGACCTCCGCGGTCTCGCGCAGGACGATCGCGCCGCGGCTGCAGGCGTCGAGGCACGCCTCGCACAGGATGCATTCACCTGGGCGGACGACGACGGCCACGGGACGGGGTGGCCCGGCGACGACCGTTTCGGGTGTCCCCGGCGGCTGTCCGGCTGACGGCCCAGGATGAGCCGGAGTGTCGAGGACGTCGTACCCAGAGGGCGAGTCGGATCCGAGGACACAGCGCGGATGGCGGTCGACGGCCGCGTGCTGACCGCGTCCGCCGCCCAAACCGCGTCCGCCGCCCACTCCTCGACCACCGCGGGCGCTGCCTCTTCCGTGACCACGCATGTCAGCTTTGCCTCTCGGCCTCGAGACGCTCCAGTCGCTGGAGTACCTCGTCCAGCTTCTGATTGATGCCGGCGACGGCATCGGTTGTCGCGCTCGACGGAGCCGCCTGAGCCGATGCCTGGACGGCTTGCGCGTCCCGTTGCCAGCGCGTTAGACCAGTTGCGTAGTAGGTGTTCCGCCGGCCGCGGCCACGACCGTGGCCTTGGCCGGGGAGCGGTGCGGCTCCGGCGCAGTAGCCTCGCCCGCCGCCCGTCAATGGTCCGAGTCCCGCCGGTCCCATGGAATCGAAACTTGGCATGTCTCCTCCTCTCGATCAAACGACTTCACCAGTCGCGATCTCGTCTGTTATGGGCATATGCTCATATTACCGCCAAGGCTTGAGAATGCAAGCCGCGGGGAAACGGATGGCGTGGAGAGGGACAGGTGGCGAACATGAGCGAAACCGCCGGGAGGTCATCCATCTGTTCGCCGTCGACGATGTTGCGGGTATGGTATTGGCATATGCTCACGATCAGTGCGAGGGGGAACCATGTCCGTCGAGGCGATTCAGCGAGAACGTGGGATCATCGGGCGCCGTCGTGAGCTGCGGCGGGCGTTGGCGGTCCTCAGATCAGGCCGGCACCTGCTCCTGGAAGGGCCGGTCGGCGTCGGAAAGACGCGGGTCGCGCTCGCCATCTGCGCCCATCTCGATCGAGGGGTCGAGCGTGTGGACGGTGACGACCGCTACTCCGAGAGCAAGCTCACCGGATGGTTCGATCCACCCGTCGTGCTCAAGCAGGGCTATCGCGAGGAGTCCTTCTTCCCGGGACCCCTGGTGACGGCCATGCGTGGCGGCAGGGTTCTGTTCATCAACGAGCTGAACCGGATGCCGGAGACCGTCCAGAACGTGCTGCTGCCGGCCCTGGACGAGCACATCCTCCAGGTGCCGCATATCGGCGAGGTCAGAGCCGCGCCGGGATTTCAGGTGATCGCCACGCAGAACCCGGTCGAATACATCGCCACGGGTCATCTATCCGAGGCCCTGCGCGACCGCTTCGAGCATCTGCGGCTCGACTACCAGTCCGCCACCGAGGAGGAGGCGATCGTGGCCGCCGAGACGGGCTGCGACGATATCGCTCTCATCCGGACTGCCGTGCGCCTCGCACGTGCGACTCGTCTGCACCCGCTCTTCCGCCGTGGCGCCTCGGTTCGAGCGGCGGTGTCCACCGTCGCCATTGCCGAGGAGTTGCGCAAGGCCGACGGGCTGCCGCCGGGTCCAGTCCAACGGGCCACGCTGCGCTGTGCGGCCGAAGCAGGCTTCACCACCCGTGTGCATCTGCGGGACGAAACGGACGCCGACTTCATGACGGCGTTCGACGAGGTGTTCGAGCTCGTCGTGGATCGCGGTCTCGATCCTGACGAGGCGCTGGCTCCGGGCGCCGCGAGCGGCTGAGGAGAGGCCCCCCTCGGGCGCTGGAAGAGATCCGCTCTCTCGCTACGGTGAACCGCGTCATGCGGTGAGTAACGCCTCCCGTTTGCGAGCCGCCGTTCATGCCTGTAGGGTCCTTGCACCATCTGCACCTGCCACGAGCGCCGCGCAGGCGACTCCCCCCAGCAACCACGGCTGCCGGCCGTACGCCGAAGGAGGCGCATTCATGGTCATGAGGCATCGGGCGATCGTCGTGTCCCTCGTCGGTCTCGCACTCCTTCTCTCTCTCCTCGTCGTTTCGTCGGTTTCGGCCTCCCCGCTCACGACGAAAAAAGAGCGTCTGCGCGCCGTGCAGGCGCAGCTCACCCAGGTCCACCAGAGGGCCGACGTCGCGGTCGAGGCCTATAATCAGGCGAACAGCCGGCTTGCCACGGTTCGCGACGACATCGATCGCAACCGGCGGGAGCTCGCCCGCGCCCGGGAGAAGCTCGCCGCCGCGAACGAGCAGCTGATGGTCCGAGCGCGAGGCATCTACATGGCTCCCGACGTGAGCCTGATCGACGTCGTGCTGGCGTCCGCGAGCTTTGAGGAGCTCGCCGCGCAGGTCGGTCTGATGAAGCGCGTGGGCGACAGCGACGCCGACCTCGTGGCGGAGGCCGCGGCACAGCGCCGGGAGGTCGCGGACAGGCGCGCCGCGCTTGCCGCCGACGAGCAGGCGGCCGAGGGGCTGGTCGCCCGGCGTGAGGACAGCAAGCGGCAGATCGTCGCGCTGCAAGCCCAGCTCGAGCAGACGGCCGGCGGCCTCCAGGGCGACATCGCCGAGCTCGAGGCACAGGAGGCGGCGGCCGCCCGGGCAGCCGCTCGTGCCGCGGCTGACCAGGAGGCGGAGGAGGCCGGGGCAAGGGCCGCGGCGCAGTCGGCCGCGGGGACGGGGGCGGCCGGAGCCTCCTCGTCATCCGGATCCGGCAACTCGTCCTCCGGCGGTTCTTCCGGCGGCGGCGGCTCGTCTTCCGGCACCGGGCATGCGAGCGTCGCGAGCATCGTCAAGCGGTACTTGGGCGTGCCGTATGTCTGGGGCGGCGCCAGCCCCCGGGGCTTCGATTGCTCCGGCCTCACCATGTACTGCTACGCCCAGGTCGGCGTAGGCCTGGCTCACGGGGCGACGCTCCAGCAGCAAGCCAGCAAGCCCGTCTCTCTCGGCTCCTTGCGGCCAGGCGACCTCGTCTTCTTCGGCAACGCGAGCTTCAGCAGTCACGTCGGCGTCTATGTCGGTGGGGGTCAGATGATCCACGCCCCTCACACCGGCGCCGTCGTCCGGTACGGCCCGATCAGCGGAGCCTGGACGGGCGGACGCTTCTGAGCACTGCGAGCGACTTGGTCAGCCGAGTCTCCGAGCTCCGGAAGCGTGCAGGCGACTCTTGAGCCGGTGCTTGAATTGAGTGTAGGATCCTCCTGATTGATGCTCATGCCGGGCAATAGGGCGCGACGTGAAGGGGGCGGGATGGAAGCTGAGGCCTTGACCCTGGATGGGCCTGCCTTCTCCCGCATTCTCCGCGCCGGAGCCTTGGCGGTGGCACGCGAGCAGGAACTCCTCGATCGCATCAACGTCTTTCCCGTGCGGGACGCCGACACCGGCGCCAATCTCGCGGCGACCTTCAAGGCCGCGGCTGCGCGCCTCGGCAGCAACATACCCACGGACATCGGTGCAGCTGCCCGGGTGGCTGCCGACGGCGCCCTCGATGGATCGCGCGGGAACTCCGGCGCGATCATCGCCCAGTTTCTCCACGGCCTGGCGCACGGCGTCGAGAGCCGCCATGAGGTGAACGCCGTACAGTTTGCGGCCGCCGCACGGATGGGCATGCAATCGGCTTACGATGCCCTTGCCAGCCCGCGTGAGGGCACGATACTGACGGTGCTTCGGGTCTGGTCGGAGGAACTCCTGCGGCGTGCGGCCGAAGAGGACCTCGCGCGTATGTTCATGCGCGGGCTTGATGCTGCCCGCAGGGCCCTTGCGGAGACGCCGCGACAGCTGGAGATCCTCGCCCGCCACCATGTGGTGGATGCAGGCGGGCAGGGCTGGGTCTACTTCCTCGAGGGCGTGCATCAGGCTCTGCGCGGCGATGAGGCGGCGTGGGAGCCAGTGGAGGCGCCGCCGCGTGGACTGCCGCGGATCACTGCGGAACACGACGTGGATGACACCTACCGCTTCTGCACCGAGGCGCTGCTCGTCGCGCGCGGCGACGCGACGTTCTCGCCTGCCGCGATACGGGCCGCCGTCGAGGGCTTCGGGGATTCACTCGTGGTCGCCGGGGGCGACCGGCGAGTGCGCATCCATCTGCACACCAATGAGCCCCAAGGCCTGCTCGAGGCGGTGGCCGAGCTCGGCGCGATCGAGCGCAGCAAGGTTGACGACATGGTCATGCAGCAGCTGCAGGGGCGCACGTCGGCGATCGCCGTCGTGACCGACTCCACGATCGATCTCCCCGATTCCTTGGCGTTCGGTCTGGGCGCCGTGGCGATCCCGCTGACACTCGCCCTCGGTGATCAGGAGTTCATGGACGGTGTCGACATCACGCTTGACGAGTACGTCAGGCGTATCGCGAGCGGCAGCGCGATCCCGCGCTCGTCTCAGCCCGCGGTCGCGGATTTCGCAGAGACGTACCGCCATTTGCTGGAGTTCCGCGAAGGAGTCGTCTCCGTGCACATCGCCGGAGCGATGTCGGGGACCGTCGAGGCGGCGCGAACGGCGGCCAGACAAGTCGATTCGCGCCGGATCCGGGTTGTTGATACCTGTGCCGTTTCAGTTGGCGCCGGCCTCGTCGTGGAGGCCGCCGGCGAGGCGATCGCGGCGGGCCTGGGCCTCGACGAAGTCGTGGAGGCCGCCGAGCAGGCGAAGCGTGACACGAAGCTGGTCGGTACGGTCGCCTCACTGGACTTCGCGATTCGCGGAGGACGCGTGAACCCCGCGCTGGCGCGTACCATCGATCGGCTCGGCCTGACGCCGGTCATCGTCTTCGACGAGGACGGCAAGGCGCGCAAAGGCGGGGTGACGCGAGGGTTCAACCGGGCGCTCGAGGCGCTCGTACGGCGCACGGTCAGCTTCGCCGGCCCCGGCGGCGGCCGCGCCATGGTCGCGCACAGCGGCGATCGAGCGGCCGCCGAACGGGTGGCCGGGCGGCTGCGGGCCGAGCTGGGGGGCGACGTTCCTATCGTCGTCGCGAGCGCCGTGCTGACCACGCATGTGGGGCTCGGTGCGGTGGCCGCCGCTGTTCGGCGGTCTCACCCGGCATGACCGCACTGCCGGGACCAATTGAGTCGCGGCCGGGGCGCGGCGGCGCCGCGACACGGACGGCCAGGACGAGAGCAGTGAGGTGCAGATGACAGCGGACGAGAAGCTCGGCGGCGACAAATGGGTCGTCGGCAGCAAGGAGACGCCCCCTGCCCGCGAGATGGCCGGCGATGGGGTGCTCGACGTCGTCAAGCGGGTGCTCGTCTCACCGGCGGAAGGGTGGGACGGGTGGGTCATGCGGCTCTTTGAAGTCGCACCTGGCGGGCACACACCCAGGCACTCTCACGATTGGCCGCACATCAACTTCGTCGCGTCGGGAGCGGGCGAACTGTTCCTCGATGGCAGCATTCACGCCTTGGCGGCAGGATCCTACGCGTACGTCCCCGGAGGTCACGAGCACCAGTTCAGGGCGGCTGGGGAGGAGACCCTCTCGTTCGTCTGCATCGTGCCCGTCGAGGGCGATTACTGAGGCCGGAAGGGGGGCGCGGGCCACGCTCGTCCCCTCTCGCGCCGATTGCGCCTTGCAAGTAAGGGGCGAAGGCATTTGACTACAGGGTGGCCGTGCACCTCCTCGTGATGTGTCCCTCGGCTTGGCTGCACCACTACAGAGCAAGGAAGGTGGCATGACCGTCCCTATCGACCCGTCCGGCGCGGGCCTCGAACAGCGCTGCATCAATACCGTCCGCTTCCTCGCTGCGGACGCCGTCCAGGAGGCGAGCTCCGGCCATCCCGGCCTCCCGATGGGCGCGGCAGCGATGGCCCATGCGCTCTTCACCCGGCACTTGCGCTTTGATCCCGCCGATCCCGCCTGGCCAGACCGGGATCGATTCGTGCTCTCGGCCGGGCACGGCAGCATGCTGCTCTACGGCCTTCTGTACCTCACCGGCTACGATCTGAGCCACGCCGATCTCGTCGCCTTCCGGCAGTGGGAGAGCAAGACGCCCGGTCACCCTGAGTACGGGCAAACGCCGGGCGTCGAGATGACAACGGGGCCTCTGGGCCAGGGCATCTCCAGCGCCGTCGGCATGGCGCTGGCCGAGCGCTTCCTGGCGACCACGTTCAACGTTGACGGGGCGGCCGTTCAAGATCACTTCACGTACGTGCTGGCCGGCGACGGCGACATGATGGAGGGGGTCAGCAGCGAGGCGGCCTCGTTCGCCGGGCACCAGAAGCTCGGCAGACTCATCGTCCTGTACGACGACAATCACATCACCATCGACGGCGCCACCGAGCTGGCCTTCACCGAGGATGTGTGCGCTCGCTTCGCCGCCTACGGCTGGCACGTGCAGAGCGTTGAAGACGGCAACGACGTCGGCGCCGTCGACGCCGCCATCGTGGCGGCGAAGGCCGAGCAGGCCAGGCCGTCGCTGATCGCCGTGCGCACGCACATCGGCTACGGCCCGCCCAACAGGCCGGGCCCGTCCAAGGCCCACGGCGCGCCGCCCGGCCCCCAAACA
>CAZHMG010000050.1:0-17957 GCA_964533575.1 uncultured Thermoleophilia bacterium
GTACGGCGACAAGTAGCCGCGGTCGAACTGCATGCCCTCGACGATCTCGTAAGTTGTCTCGGCCGTCTTGCCGTCTTCGATGGTGATGACGCCGTCCTTGCCGACCCGGTCCATGGCCTCGGCGATGATCTTGCCGATCTCGGGATCGTTGTTGGAGGCGATCGAGGCGACGTTCTCCAGGTCCTTCTTGGTCTTGACCGGGATCGACATCTTCTTGAGCTTCTCGACGATGTCCTCGACGGCGCGCTCGATGCCGCGCTTCATGAGCATCGGGTTGACGCCGGAGACGACGGCGCGGAGGCCTTCGTTGAAGATGGCTTCGGCCAGCACGGTGGCGGTGGTGGTGCCGTCGCCGGCGACGTCGTTGGTCTTGACGGCGACTTCCTTGACGAGCTGGGCGCCCTGGTTCTCGAAGACGTCCTCGACCTCGATCTCACGAGCGATCGTCACGCCGTCGTTGGTGATGGTGGGTGCGCCGAACTTCTTGTCGAGCACAACGTAACGGCCCTTGGGGCCCAGGGTGATCTTCACCGCGTCGGCGAGCGCGTTCACGCCACGCCCGAGCGAGCGACGAGCGTCGTCTGAATACTTGAGTTCCTTAGCCACGCTTCCTCAGCTCCTCTCTCAGTCCTTGATGACGGCCAGGATCTCGCTGGCGCGCAGGATCAGGAGCTCCTCGCCATCGGCGGTCTTGTACTCCGTACCGGAGTACTTGCCGTAGATGACCTTGTCGCCCTTCTTGACGTCCATCGGGATGCGCTTCTCGCCCGACTCGTCCCACTTGCCGTCGCCCGCAGCGACGACCTCGCCCAGCGTCGGCTTTTCCTTCGCCGTGTCAGGAATCACGAGACCGCTGACCGTCTTCTGCTCTTCCGTGACAGCCTTGACCACAACGCGGTCCTCGAGCGGCTTGAGCTTCATGCGGCGACCCTCCTCTTCTCCGTTTCGAGTGTTTCTGGCACTCTCCCGTTGAGAGTGCCAATCCATGCCGGGCGTATGCTAAGCCCGTTTCCCGGCGCTGTCAAACGACGACGAAGGATTGGCCCGCGGCGGCGGACGAGGCTAGACTGCCGCCATGCGCGTCCTGCTGCAAAGAGCCACGCAAGCGAGCGTCATGGTCGAGGGCCGGATCGTCGGAGAGATCGGATCCGGCCTTCTCGCCTTTGTCGGTGTCACGCACGGGGACACGACGGCGACGGCGCAGAGCCTCGCCGCCAAGACTGCTGCCCTGCGCATCTTTCCCGACGACGTACGGCTCATGAACCGCTCGCTCAGGGACGTCGGCGGCGCCGTCCTCGCCGTATCGCAGTTCACGCTCTACGCGGACACGCGCAGGGGCAACAGGCCGAGCTTCACGGAAGCTGCGCCGCCGGAGCAGGCGGAGGCCGTCTATGATGCGTTCGTCGAAGCCCTGCGCGACGACGGCCTCATCGTCGAGACCGGCCGTTTCGGAGCCCATATGCACGTCGAGCTGGTCAACGACGGTCCGGTCACCATCCTGCTCGAGGGGTGACGGGTCTGCCTGTCTTCACCGTCGTCCCCCGCCTCCCCGCTTGATCCGTCGTGCCGGACGGGCCTCAGCGTCGCTGGCGAAGGCGTCGAGGTCGAGGTAATCGGGCCACGGGAGCGCCGGCAGGAAGCCGGCGGCCAGTCCGATCATGCCTGCGTTGTCCGTACACAGGCTGAACGGCGGCAGCGTCAGCTCGAGTCCCTCCGCCGCGCAGCGTTCGGTCAGGGCGCGGCGCAAGCCGGAGTTCGCGGCGACGCCCCCAGCGATCGCAACGCTTCGCAGACCCTCGGCGGCGGCCGTCGCCGCGGTCTTGTCGACGAGCTGCCTGACGATCGCGGCCTGATACGAGGCGGCGATATCAGCCCGATGCGCTGCCACATCCGCCTCGTCGCGCTCGCGCAGGTCGTAGAGAAGGGCCGTCTTCAGCCCGCTGAAACTGAAGTCGCGGCCCCGCGGGACCGCCCGCGGGAAGTCTACGAATGCTGGATCGCCCTGTACGGCGAGGCTGTCCAGCTCTTTGCCCCCCGGATAGCTGAGCCCGAGCAGACGCGCGCCCTTGTCGAAGGCCTCCCCGGCCGCATCGTCCATGGTTCGGGCCGCCACCCGATAGCTCACGCCCTCCTCGACCACGGCGAGCAGGGTGTGCCCGCCGCTGGCCAGCAGACAGAGGAACGGGGGCTCCACGCCAAGGGCGTAGTTGGCCGCGATGTGCCCCTGGAGGTGATTGACGGGAATGAATGGCAGACGCCTGCGGTAGGCGATCGCCTTGGCCGCCGAGAAGCCGACCAGCAACGCGCCGATCAAGCCAGGTCCCTGAGTGGCCGCAACGGCCTCGAGATCGTCCCAGCCAACGGCCGCGATACTCATGGCTTCGCCTATGACGTCGTTGACGAGCTCGGTGTGCCGCCGGGAGGCGACTTCCGGCACCACCCCGCCAAACTGCGCATGCAACGCGTTCTGCGACGACACGATCGACGAGAGGACAGTCCGTCCCCGCACGACGGCGGCGCTGGTGTCGTCGCATGATGTCTCGATGCACAGGATCATGCGCGCTCCCCGTTCCAATCGCGCCACATGCTGACCGCGTCCTCGCCGTCGCCGCTGTAGTAGCCCGGGCGCACCCCTGTTGCCACGAACCCGAGATCGGCGTACAGCTTCTGGGCCCCGGCGTTGGAGGCGCGCACCTCGAGCGTATGGCCCCGATGCGGCCTTGCCTCTGTGAAGGCGAAGTACGCTTCCAGAAGACGCGTGGCGACACGTCTCCTTCTGAACCGCGCATCGACGCACACGTTCATCACATGCCAGACGTCGATGAACATGTCGGCCACGAGGTAGCCTGCGACCTCCCCGGCATACCTGCCAACAAGACAGATGCCCGTCCCGCGCGTCATCTGCTTCGAGAACAGGAGGATGGGCCATGGGGGGTCGTACGTCCGGTTCTCGATCGCCTCGACTGCATGCAGGTCAACGGTCTGCATTTGCCGCACGACAATCCGGTCGGCCACCTTGCCGGCTACGGTGCTCATCCGGCCGAGACCGTCGGAGGATGCGCCGGCGCCACCCAGCGCGCGGCATCCGGAACTCTGCCGTACAGGGGCAACACCGCGTCTGGCCCCCAGACGACTCCGGCAACGCCGATGGCCACGGCGCTGCCGATCAAGGCTGCCGTCGGCCCAGGCACGTCGACGGCGTGCACGGCCGACGAAGGCAGCCTGTCCCCGTACAACTGGGCGCCGTCGCCGCCGGTCAGTGAGGGACCGAGATCGGCCAACCACTCGCTGAGATCGTCGGCCCCAACCACGGTCACTTCACGCGCTGCCGCGAAGGTGCCGGCGCGAGGAGAACCCTCGAACACCGCCGCGAATACCTCGTGGCGGCGGCCGTCAACCAGCGGGACGAGCAGCCTGGAGCCGGCTTCCACGGAACGCGCCAGGCGAAGGGCCAGCGCGGTGGTCGTCGGCACGCCCGCAAGACGAACTCGCCCGTCCGCCTGGGCGAGGGCGCGCGCCGTTGCGATGCCGATGCGCAGACCGGTGAAGGCGCCGGGTCCCAGACCAACGGCGATCGTGTCGATGTCGTCCCATCCGACCTTCGCCTCGGTCATGACCTTGTGCACCCCGGTCAGCAGATTCTGGGCGTGAGCCGGCCCTTCCCTCGTCAGGGATTCGGCGACGACCGAGCCGTCGGCGGCGCACAGCGCCGCCGAACATGACGTCGTCGCCGTCTCGAGCGCCAGGATGAAGCTCATTCGTCGTTCCCGATCGTCGTCTCCCTAATGCCGGCGTCACGCGCTCCCCGCAAAATGCGTGTCTCCAGATCGGGCGCAGCTGACAGACGCAGGATCCTGCTCCTCACCGTGCGATGATCGAGAACGATCCGGATCGTGGGCGAAGGCAGAGCCGCGCTTCCTGCCGCCGGCCATTCGACGAAGGTCAGCGCTCCGGGGCCCAGATAGTCCTCCCATGCGAACAGATCGACGTCGGCGCCCGGCGCGAGCCTGTAGAGGTCGAGGTGATGCAACGCTTCTCCCGCGTCGCCGTGATAGCTCTGCGCGAGCGTGAAGGACGGGCTTGTCACCGCGCCACGCACCCCTCGAGCGTGGATCAGCTGGCGCACGAGCGTCGTCTTTCCCGTGCCGAGATCTCCGGCGACGGTGACCAGGGCGGGGGGCTCGAGGAGGCCCGCAAGCACGTTCGCGAGCGCACGTGTCTGGGCTTGGGACGCGAGCAGCAGCGTGATCATCAGACCGCTAGAACAGCCCGAGCTGCTCCCCCGGAACGGGAGCAGCCGGCTGCTTCGTCATCGACTCCCGCGGAGGTGCCCCGAGAGCGGGAGGCTGCGCCACCCTTTCGGTGGAGGCGGACGACTCGCGAGCAGCCTCCTCGGCAGGCTCGACCGAGCAGGGCTCGGCCTCCTCGCCAGGCAAGGGGCGCGGCCGCTCGAGCAGCTCGGGGAGCTGCCGCACGTCCTCTTGCAGCGTAGTGAGCATCGCCCGTGTATACAGAGCAGCCGCCGGATGAAAGATAGGGAACAGATAGATGGCCTGAGCCCCTGCCGTGAAGATCTGCGGACGTCCGTGCACGCGTGTTATCCCCTCGGGATTCCCGGTGAGCAGTTTGGTGGCGTGGTTTCCCAGCGTGCAGATGACCCTCGGCCTGACGAGCTCGATCTGCCGCTGAAGGAAGGCTTGGCAGGCAGCCACCTCGTCGGGAAGCGGATCCCTGTTGTTGGGCGGCCGGCACTTGAGCACGTTGGCGATGAAGACCTGTTCACGCGTGAGCCCGATTGACGCGAGGAGCTCCTGCAGCAGTCTGCCTGCCTGGCCGACGAACGGCCGGCCCTGCTGATCCTCGTGATAGCCAGGAGCCTCGCCGACGAACATGAGGTCGCTGGACGCATCCCCCTCGCCCGGCACCGCTTTGGTTCGCGTCGCGTGCAGAGGGCAACGGATGCAGGAGGCCACCTCCCCGGCGAGGGCGACAAGATCGGTGCGAACGTCGTCGTCGGCAGGTGTCACAGGGGCGCTGCTCGGGGAGTGGATTCTCTCGTGAGTAGTGTACCATCCGGGACTGCTGTTCTCTCCCGACGTGGACGAGTGCTTTGGCGGGCGCGGGGAACAACGATTGACCGCGCCCACCGGAGGTTCTACGCTCGGCACATTCCGCTCCGAGCACTGACGGAGACGGAGGAAGCGCCTGTGCACACAGGCCGGCGGCAGGCGCGGTACCCGCAGGGACCGCAGCCGGAGAGGTCGTAGGCTTGGACGACATGGATCATCGCCATTGCGTCATCGGCCCCGGAAGGCTTGGCTCGACGCTGCTCGCCGCGCTGGCCGCCTCCTCGTTCGACGTCACCGCCGTGGGCGTGCATCACGACGATGAAGCCGACGCCGGCCTCGCTCCTCCTCGCCTTCGCGTACAGGACACCGCAGTCGAGGCCGATCTCTACTGGCTGACGGTGCCGGATGATGAGATCTATGGTGTCGCTGCCAGATTAGCCGCGGCCATGCCCGCTGCGCGGCGGTCGCGGCGTGAGCTCGTGGCGATTCACACCAGCGGGCAGGGCTCCGTCCGGCTGCTCAAACCGCTGGCCGAGCAGGGCGCCCGCTGCCTCAGCCTTCATCCGCTGCAGACGTTCTCAGGCGAGCCCGACGCACAATTGTTCCGCGACGTGCCCTGCGCCGTGACGGCGCTGGAGGAGCGCGACACGATGCTGGGCGAAGAGCTCGCCCGCCGTTTGGGCATGCGCCCCTTCCGTCTCGCCGACGAGCAGAAGACGCTGTATCACCTGGCAGCGGTCGTTGGATGCAATCTCCTCGTCGCGCTCGAGAGCGAGGCGAAGCGGCTCATGGACGAGGCCACGGGAGACGGGCGAGGCCTCGACCATCTCGGTCATCTCATCCGGACAACGGTCGCCAATCTGCTGGAGACGGGCGAGCCGGCAAGAGCGCTCACGGGACCCGTCGCGCGCGGAGATGTGGGTACGGTTCGCGCCCATCTGCGGACGCTCGAGAACGGCCGACCGCGCCTCGCAGCGGCCTACCGCGACCTGTCGCTCGAAGCGCTGACACTCGCCGCGCCGCGCCTCGACGACGAGCAGGTGCGGGCTCTCAGGCGCCTCCTCGAGGACGAGCGATGAAGATCGTGCGCACGGTCACGGAGACGCGCGCGGCCGTCGAGCAGCTGCCGCGCCCGCTGGGCTTCGTCCCGACGATGGGGGCGCTTCACGCCGGGCACCTGGCCCTCGTCGATGCGGCGCGCTCGTCCTGCGCCGGCATCGTCGCCTCCCTCTTCGTCAATCCCACGCAGTTCGGGCCTCACGAGGACTACGCGGCGTATCCACGAGACGAGCAAGGCGATCTCGAGCTCTTCCAGCGTCTCGGCGTGGATGTCGCCTTCGCCCCGCCGGCCGCGGAACTCTATGCCGAGGGCTTCGCAACAGAAGTTCACGTACGACCACTCACGGCGAAGTTCGAGGGCGCGCTGCGCCCGAGTCATTTCGCGGGCGTGGCGCTCATCGTGACGAAGCTGCTCAACATCGTGCGGCCCGACCGCGCCTTCTTCGGCCAGAAGGACGCACAGCAGCTGGCCGTCGTGCGCCGCCTCGCCCGCGACCTCGATCTCCCTGTCGAAATCGTGGGTGTACCCACGGTGCGCGACGCGGACGGCGTGGCGCTGAGCTCACGCAACGTCTACCTGACCCAGGCAGAGCGAGGCGCTGCCCCTGCGCTCCATCGCGCGCTCCAGGCGGGCGTCGCCGCAGCCGCTGCGCCCGGTGCTTCGGCTGAATGCGTCCTCGCCGCTGCCGCCGACCAGCTGTCCGCCATGCCTGGAGATGCCTCGGCCGAGGGCAACGAAGCCCGTCCGGGACCGGAGACGGCCCTCCCGCCGCGCTTCCGCGTCGACTACCTCGCGGTGGTCGACGCCGACTCCTTCGCCGAGACGGACCGTTTGGGTCCCCGCTCCCTGCTCATCCTCGCAGCACGCTTTGGGACGACCCGGCTCCTCGACAACGTCCTGCTCTCCCCCAGCGCGTACCCTTCGCCGGACGCGACTCCATGAAAGGAAGGCCCACAGTGCGCAGCGTCAACAGCCAGCACGCACCGCTCCGAGAGGGACTCGTCGGCATCGTCACCGATTTCATAGAGTTCTCGAGCGACGGGGACACCGACATCACGCTCATCACGCCGTCAGTGCGTGACATTCTCGCTCGCAGCGGCCTGCGCGACGGCACGCTCACCGTCTTCGCCCCGGGCGCTACGGCCGCAGTGACGACGATCGAGTACGAATCAGGCGTCGTGCACGACCTGCAAGCCGTGCTCGACGAGATCATCCCTCCTGACCGGCTCTGGCGCCACAACGTCAACAACGGAGACGGCAACGGCCATTCGCACGTGCGCGCAGGTCTCATGGGCCCGTCGCTGACCGTTCCGTTTGCCGACGGCTCGCTGATCCTTGGCCGTTGGCAGGAGATCGTCTTCTGCGACTTCGACGCGCGCCCTCGTGAGCGACGCGTTGCGGTACAGGTGATGGGCATATGAGTCTGGCGGCGGATGGGTCCGTGAGCGCGTCCCCGAGCCCCCGCGTCACGCTTCAGGTGGCCCTCGACTTCGTCGACCTGCCGCGCGCCCTGCAGGTCGCCGCCGAGGCCGTGATGGGCGGTTGCGACTGGGTGGAGGCCGGCACGCCTCTCATCAAGGCCGAAGGACTCAACGCCGTGCGCGCCCTCAAAGCGGCTTTCCCGCAGCAGACCATCGTGGCCGACATGAAGACCATGGATGCCGGCCGTGCCGAGGTGGAATGCGCGGTCAAGGCCGGCGCCGACGTCGTCGGCGTGCTGGGCGCCGCTTCGGACGCGACCATCAAGGAGTGTGCCGAGGTGGCGCGCAACTATGGCTGCCGGATCATCGTCGACATGATCGAAGTCGCGGATCCTGTGGCGCGCGCCAAACGCGCGGAAGAGCTCGGCGCCGACTTCATCGGCATCCACACGGCGATAGACCGGCAAATGCGCGGCGAGGAGCCGTTCGAGACAGTACGCGCGGTGACGGCCGCCGTCTCCATCCCCGTCTCCGTCGCCGGCGGCATCAACTCGGAGACGGCCGCTGCAGCAGTCGCAGCCGGAGCGAGCATCGTCGTCGTGGGCGGCGCGATCATCAAGGCCGCCGATGCCATGGGAGCCGCGACTCGCATCAGGCGAGCGATCGACGAAGGCGTCGCCATCGAGACCAGCCTCTACAAACGCACGGCGGGGCCGGGCATTCGGGCGCTGCTCGACCAAGTCTCGACGGCCAATATCAGCGACGCCTGGCACCGGCAGCCGAGCGTGCCCGGCATTCGGCCCCTTGTACCGGGCGCGCACATGTGCGGCCCGGCCGTCACCGTCCGCACGTATGCCGGCGACTGGGCGAAGCCCGTCGAGGCGATCGACGTCTGTGAACGGGGCGACGTCCTCGTGATCGACGCCTGTGATGCGACGCCCGCCATGTGGGGCGAGCTGGCCACACACAGCGCTCTCGGGAAGGGCCTCGCCGGCATCGTCGTCTGGGGCGCGATCCGCGACACTCCGGAGATCGCGCGACTTGGTTTCCCCGCCTTCAGCAGCAAGGTCTGCGCGAACGCCGGGGAACCCAAGGGCTTCGGCGAGGTCGGCGTTCCCATCGTCGTCGGCGGCCAGACGGTGCGACCGGGCGACTGGATCGTCGGCGACGACGACGGCGTGATGATCCTGCCCAGGGAGCAGGCTGTCGAACTGGCGAACCGCGCCATGGACGTGCTGGAACGCGAGAATCGCCTTCGCGGCGAGATCGAGGCAGGCAAGACGCTCGCCGAGGTCGCCTACCTGCAGAAGTGGGAGAAGGCGCGGTAGCCGGACCACGTCCGGCCGCGCCTCCCTCCGGCTCAGATCACGTCGATCACGGTGGGGATGTCGTAGGTGTAGTAGTTCACGGGCCCCCCGGCGTACGAAAGGGCCAGCACGATGTGGGCATGCCACTGATCCCCGTGCTCCCACTTCCGCTTCGCCTTGACCTGCACGTTCACCTGGCGCTTCTGTCCCGGCCCCAGCGTGACGGTGCCGCTCCCTTTTGACGAGCCCATCGGGGATATGCGAACGCTCTGCAGGGGCTGCAACTCACCGTCCGGGGCCCAGTACACCGCAGTGATCGTCACCTGGGTGACCCCTGCGACCGGGAACACGTCGGCGGTGCGCAGGGTGAACGACCGATCGAACACGTAGGTGGTATTGCTGTCCGGGTATGCGCCCCATTCGATGGAGAGGCCGGCGTCCGCTCCGCCGGCAACGAAGGGCAGACTGGGCGAGTTGTGCTGACGGGCGTAGCCGGGCTTGTCCGCTGACGTCGGATCGGTTTCGGATGAGTACAGGGAAAGCCAGTCCGTGATGGAATCGGTGGATGCCGCGATGCTGACCTCGCTGCTCGTCGAGAAGGACGCGCCGGAGAAAGACGTGCTGGCGCTGACCGCGGCGAACGCGGCCAGCGCCAGCAGGAGCATGAGGGGACGCCACCGCATCTAGATCCTCGTCGGCTCCAGGTCCCCCCGGCTGAGGGACGTGCCGTCCTCGCCCTCGCGCTGCGCGGGAGCGACGACCGGATGATGCCGCCAGATGGAGAACAGCAGCGTGAGGGCGATCACGATCGTCGGAAGCCCGATGAAGAGCAGCCTCAGCTTGGGTATGGACAGCGCCGCAAGCACGTAGCCGACGTAGGGGATGTGGAAGCGATACTTCGCCTGAACCGGCTCGTTCAGCGTGAACTTCCAGGGATCCATCGCCTCGTTCGCGTCCCCCTTGGTCTGAAAGACGAGGCGCCCGTCCTTCACCCGCCGTATGGTCATGATCCTGTGGGTGACAGGCTCGGACTTCTGCGGCGGCTTGAAGGTGATGACATCGCCTTCGCGCAACTGCTCAACCGGCGTGATCGTCGAGTAGATCACGGAGCCCTTGGGGATGGAGCCCGTCATCGACCCGCCCGTGATGACGTAGCGCTGCAGCCCGAGGAGCGCCGGGACCAGAACGACGAACGCCGTGAAGAGCAGGATCAGAGCACAGAAGAGGATAGTGGCGGCGCTCACCAGACGTCTCATCGGGTCACTCCGGTGAACTGGATCGTCAT
Organism: uncultured Thermoleophilia bacterium; assembly: GCA_964533575.1. Taxonomy (GTDB): domain Bacteria; phylum Actinomycetota; class Thermoleophilia; order UBA2241; family UBA2241; genus CAIXSE01. Next base: position 10,143 of record CAZHMG010000050.1, read on the forward strand.
CGACAGCGCCGCTCCCTGCTGCTGACTGGTCGCGGAGCCCACTGGATAGGAGAGCGTGAAGCGGTACGTGCGCGACTCCTGAGGCCCAATGGTGCCCGCCGGGACAGTGCTCAGGTTCGCGCTCGTACCGTTGAACAGAGTCGTGCCGGCGCTGACATTGTCGATCCGCAGGATCAGCACGCCGGCCAGCCCGGACGGGTCATCCAGCGACGACCGGCTGATCGTGTACGCCCCGGTGAGGTCGCCCCCACCGCTGAGCGTGACCGTCTCGCTCCGTGACTGGCCGGGACGCAACGCGCTGGCATTCAGAATCAACTCGCCGCTGCGCGAATTGGTATGTCGGAGGTTTCCTGCGGCGAACGCGTTGCGGGGATTGGTGGACGTATCGACGAAGCTGGCCCCCGAGAAGGCGACGAACTTGAGCGACACCGCCAGCAGGCCAAGCGTCAGCAGGGTCAGCAGCAGGCGCTGGCGTGTCTGATGACCTCGTCTGTCGCTGTCGTACGTCCGGTCGGCACGGTTCACGGCAGTGGCTCCTCGGAGGGTGAAGGACGAAGGGGGCGGGGCGGAACTGGATGTCCGGCCCCGCCCCTCTTGAATGGCTTCGCTCTTGCTGCTGAGGCTTTACTCGCTGATCGCTTCCCAGCTGAAATCGACTTCGGTCCTGCTGTTCTTGTACTTGTTGTCACTGCCCTTGGTAGTAAGGCCTTCGTCGCTATCAGGGAAAGTGACAGAGAAACGGTAAGTCGTCGGGGCACCGGGAGCGAGGACGCCAGCATCCTGAGCCGAGTCAATGCCGTCCTTTGGGAAATCGGTCAGAAGGCCGCTGTAGACGTCGACCCCAGTTGTCTCGTTGACGACGCGCAATTCAAGGGCTGTCGAGAGGCTGGCGGTCCCGGGTCCGGGCTGGGCATCCCGAATGCCGGTAATAGTGAGATAGAAACGCGCCGAAGCATCGCCGGTATTGGTGAGGGTGACGCTACCGTCCCTGGTCTCACCAGGCCACATCTTCTTCGCGTCGAGGAAGAAACTATTGGCCTTGCTATTGTCGTGGGTCAGATTGCCGGCCGTGACAAGGTTGCCGATGTTGACCGACGTGCTGGTGAAGCTCGCCGCGGACCCGATGATGACGGCCGTGGCGAGCATCAGCACGCCCAGCGTGAGCATGACCTGCACCCTGCGACGGCCGAATAACGACTTGCGCTGTTTCGTGTCCCGCTTCCGTTGCATGTACTCGACGCGACTCAAGGTCTGTTCCGTGTCCACTGCTCGTGCCCCCTACGTGATCAGGTCTGCTGGGTTCAGCCGTTGCCGCCAATGGCGACGGCAGAGCCTGTATCGGCGAGCAGCAGAGGGACTTGAGCCTGACGGGTACTAGGACAGTAGGAGAATCCCGCCGATTGGGCGCCGCAGCCAAGGGGAGAGAATAGGGGGGGACGCGTTCGGCTCTCGGTCAGCGCGTCATGCCCCGCCGGCGCGGCTGACAGCGCGGGCAGAAGTGCGTGCCGCGCCCCCCGACGACGATGCGACGAACAAGCGTGCCGCAGACCCGACAGGGCTGGCCGGCACGCTGGTACACGTTGAGGATCTCCTGGAAGCCGCCGCGCCGGCCGGCAGGATCCACGAAGCTCTCGATCGACGATCCTTCGTGGTCGATACCGGCCTGCAGGGTCTCGAGCAAGGCCGCGTGCAGGCGCAGCGCCTCGCGCGGCCCCACGCTTCCCGCGGCGCGCAGTGGGTGCAGCTTCGCGCGAAACAAGGCTTCATCCGCGTAGATGTTGCCAATCCCGGCAACGCGCCGCTGGTCGAGCAGAAACGACTTGAGCGGCGTCCTGCGCCCGAGAAGGGCATCGCGGAGGTACGTGACGGTGAAGCTCGCGCCGAAGGGCTCAGGGCCGAGGGCGGCAAAAAACTCATCCTCGGCCGCCGGATGGAATGCCCAGAGGCGGCCGAAACGCCGCACGTCCTGGAAGCGGAGCTCGGTGTCGGGCTCGAGCCGCCAGAGAAAGCGGGGAGGCCGGGCAGGGCGGACCAAACTCGCCGTATCCGCCGGACCCGCAGTCGGGATCGTCGCCCGATCGTCCGCGGCGTCGAGCGACGCAACGAGCAGCTGCCCCGTCATGCGCAAATGGACGACGGCCCTCGCTCCCTCGAGATCGACGATCAAGTACTTGCCGCGCCGGCGCAGGCCTGTGACGCGACGGCCGGCGAGCAGCGCGCGGAGCTGCGCTTCGCTCTGCTCGCTCACGGTCGCGTCATTCACGACGACGTCGCTGAGGACCATGCCCGGCAGGCACGTCTGCAGACGACGGCGGATCGTCTCGACCTCGGGCAGCTCTGGCATCAAGCGTCTCCCGGAGGACCCTCGTCTGCAGCCTGCGAAGGGTCCGCCTGCCGGAGCACCCACCACTCTCCAAGGAAGGCGCGGGCCTCGTCGGGCGTCGAGACCTCCCCGGCATCGATCTCCTCCTCAAGAGCCGTCAGCGCCATCCCGACCTCGGGTCCTGGCCCGAGCGCCAGAGTCTCCATGACGTCTTCCCCGCTCAGGAGCTTCGGGATCGGGGCCTTGTTGACCATCGTCCACACGGAACGGGCCACGCGATAGTGACGAGCGATGGAGACGAGCGTCGTCTTCTCACCGCGGGTCGCGAGGCGGTCACAGAGCGAGACAACGACCGACTCGAACACCCAGGGGCTCACGTCGCGCCGATACCGGGCCAGGGCGCGGCGGGACAGGGGCTGTTCGCGCACAAGGAAGCCGAGGCGCAGATGCCGGCGCACGAGCGTACCCAGGAAAGATGAGAATCTGATGCTCATCCGCAACCTGGTGGCCAAGGCGACCGCCATGCGGCTGCCGACTTCGTCGTGGTTCCAGAAGACGACTCTGCCGTCTGGGCTGATGGCCCTGCACTGAGGCTTGCCGATGTCGTGCAATAGCACAGCCCAGGCTACCGGGACGATGGGCTTCGCGCCCGGCAGCCCGACGTCGGCAGGTGAGCTCAGGTACTCGATCCCTCCCATCTGCTCAACGACCTCGCGGACGTAACTGAGAGCCTCCAGACTGTGTCCGAACACGTCGCGATGATGGTAGCCGTTCTGTTCGACGCCGCGCAGGCTGTCGACCTCCGGCAGCACCGGCGCGAGAGCGCCCCATTCGGTCAGGTCACGAATCGCGGCGTCCGCCCTTCTCAGCGCGAGCAGAGCGGAGAGTTCGTCCCGCACGCGCTCCCCGCTGATGCGCGCGAGACCGTCCTTCGCGCTCGCCGCAGCGCTCACGGTTGCCCTCTCCGGCGTCATCCCCAGCCCACGCGCCAAGCGCGCCAAGCGGATCACACGCAGGGGATCGTCCTCGAAAGCGGAGGGCGAACAGAGTCGGAGGCGGCGCGCGGCGAGATCAGCCGCGCCGCCGAGGGGATCGATCAGCGCGCCGCCGGCCAATGGCATCGCGAGGGCGTTGATGGTGAAGTCGCGCGCCAGCAGATCCGACGTGAGAGGGTCGCCAACCCCCGCCCGAGAACGCCGCGGTCCTACCCGGAGCGGCGTGATGTCGACGTGGATGGAGCCTGCGACCACGCGCCAACTGCCGAACACGTCTGACGACGAGTAGACAGCGGCATCCAGTCGCTCGCCAAGGGCGCGCGCGAGCTCCTCGGCGCCCTTGGCGACGACAATATCCACGTCCTCCGAAGGGAGTCCGAGCAGCTCATCTCGGACGCAGCCGCCGACCACCCAGGCGGACCGTCCCTGCGGCAGGACGGCCCGCGCCGCCTCCAGGACGTCCTCATGGGACGAGGGCGCCATCTGCTTGCCCGGCTCCTGCACGACACGACCCTCGCCTCACGCCGCCGCGTCGTTCCGATAGCGGCGCGCCACGCGAGGGGAGATGCGACAGACGACCTCGTAGTTGATGGTCGACAGCAACTGGGCCGTCTCCTCGCAGAGGATGAGTTCGGCCCGGCCTGCGTCGCGGCTGGTGGGAACAGCCCGGCCCGGGCCGAAAAGGATCACGTCGTCTCCGGACACGCCCCAGTCATCGGGCAGACGGACCGTCAACTGGTCCATGCTGATGGTCCCCGCGATGCGGCAGCGACGTCCCGCTACGAGAACGTCGCCCCGGTTTGTGAGTAAACGGTTCACCCCGTCTGCATACCCGATCGGGACGATGGCGATCCTCGTCGCACGCTCCGCGACGAAGCGTCGGCCGTAGCCCACCGACTCGCCGGCGGCCACTGTTCGCACGCTCGAGACGTACGAGCGCAACGTCATAACCGGCATGAGCTCGTCCTTGAACGGATCATCGTTGGCGGGTGCGAGCCCGTACATGGCGATCCCAGTGCGCACCATGCCAAAGTGAGCCTTGGGCTCGCGCAGAGTCGCCGCGCTGTTGGCCGTATGGCACAGGAGCCGCGGATAGACGCTGGTCGTCTCGTTCGACAACGCGGCGAAGCGGCGCAGCTGATACCGGAAGAACTCGTCGTCCTCTTCGTCCGCAGTCGCAAAATGGCTCATCAGGCCTGTGAGCAGACCTGACCGGCTCGCCCGCCAACAGAGCTCGCGAGCTTCCTCTTCCGTCACCCCGAGACGACCCATGCCGGAGTTGAACTTGACGTGAACCGGAGCCCCCAGACGCAGAGCTTCATCCAGGAAGGATGCGGACCAAGCAACGACGTCAGCTCGCGCCGCCACCGCCCGTTTGAGGTCGGCGCCGGTCATCGGCCCCATCACAAGCACCGGCACGGCGATGTCTGCAGACCTCAGCTCCTCGGCCTCGCCGGGAGTCGCGACGCCGAGCCATGTCGAACCGGCGGCAAGGGCCGCGCGGGCGACGGGCACGGCGCCATGCCCGTACCCGTTCGCCTTGACGACGGCGCAATGCACTGTGCCCGGCGCCAAGTCGCGCATAAGCCTCCGCACGTTGGCCTGAACCGCCGCGAGGTCGACCTCGGCCAGCGCGCGTTCGCGGCCGGCAAGCACCTTACAGTCCCAGGAGTCTCATGATGTCGTGCCGGGAGACAATGCCGACCGCCTTGCCGTCCTCCTCGACGGGAACGCGATCGAAGCCGTGACGTGACATCAGCGTCGCCGCCGCGCGCGCAGGATCGTCCGGCTTGACGGTGAACGGGGCAGGCGTCATCAGGTCGGCGACCGTCGCCGCCGAGGCCTTGCGCAGTTGTTCCTCGAACTTCTTGCGGCTGCCCAGATAGATGATGCTGTCGAGGATCTCGAAGTAGTGCGGCAGCGCCACGTCGGCATCCATCGCCATGAGATCCCCCTCTGTGACAATGCCGACCAGCTGATCGAGATCATTGACGACGGGCACGCCGCCGAGCCGGTTCTCGCGGAACAGGGCAACGAGATCCTTGACGCTCATCTCCGGATGCACCGTGATGACGGGCGTCGTCATGATTTCGCGGACGAGCGTTTCGCCCTCTTCCGGCCGTTTAGTGGTGGCCATGCGTCTCCTCCTCTGGGCCGGTCTTGAGCCGTTCAATGGCTGCCGGCAGGAACTGGAACAGATCGCTCGCGATCATGCCCTCGGTGCCGTAGGCGTTCTCCGCCGCGATGTCGGCAGCGAGACCATGGAGATAAGCGCCCAGACAAGCCGCTTCGGTCGCTTCGAGCCCCTTGGCGAGCTGCGCCGCGATGACGCCGGTGAGCACGTCGCCAGTGCCAGGCGTGGCGAGACCGGGGTTGCCCGTCGGAACGATGTAGGCCCGTCCCGAGGGCTCCGCGACGATCGTCGCCTCGCCCTTGAGCAGGACGGTCGCGCCGCTTCGTTTTGCCGCGGCGCGGGCATGCTGGAGGCGCTCCATCGCCACCTCATCCGCGGACGCGCCGAGCAGACGAGCGAGTTCGCCCTCGTGCGGTGTCATCACCGTTGGCGCAGTGCGGCCGTCAAGCAACTCGAGCTGGCCTCCGAGAGCGAACAAGGCGTCCGCGTCGAGCACGAGCGGACGATCGGCGGCAATGAGCTCGCGCGTCAGGAGCTGCACCCCGTCGCCGCGACCCATGCCCGGTCCGATGGCGACGGCCTGCAGGCGAGATGCCTCCGCGGCCAAGGCCGCGTGTCCCGCCAGCGTGAACTGCCCGTCCCCGCCCGGCACCTCCACGGTGATGACCTCCGGATACGGCTTCTCGCCGCCGGCCCCTTGCGGCAGGGCGAGGTGTACGAGACCCGCACCGCCGCGCAACGCAGCCATCGCGGTCAGGTGCGCTGCTCCCGTCATGCCACGCGATCCCCCCACAACCAGCACAGTCCCCACCGAGCGCTTGTGATCGAGAACGCCCTTGCGAACCAGAAGCGGCTCCAGGCCCTCCTCTGTGAGCAGGAAGACGTCGGCCTCGTGGTCGCAGAGCGGAGGAATGCCGATCGGAGACACCACGACCTCTCCGCTGAAGGCGCCGCCCGGCATGACGAAGTGCCCGGCCTTGGCCGCGTGCAGAGCGACGGTGAGGTCGGCGAACACGGCCGGTCCACGCACCGCCCCCGAACTCGCGTTCACGCCGCTGGCGATATCGATGCTGACGACGATCCCGGGTGCATGATTGATGAGGTCGATCGCGGCCGCGGAGGCGCCTTCGGCAATGCCCGAGAAGCCCGTCCCGAAGACGGCATCGACGATGACGTCCGCGAGCTCGAGGGCCGCCTCGGCCTCCGGCGTCGGCCCTCCCTCGGCGTCGAAGCAGGGGTAGACGTCAATGCCCAGGCGCTCGAGGACGTCGAGATTCAGCTTCGCCTCGCGGTGGGATTCGCTTGTTTCCGCGACTGTCAGGACCACGACGTCAATGCCGGTCGAGGAGAGTTCCCGCGCGACGACGAAACCGTCGCCCGCGTTGTTGCCTCTGCCCGTAACGACGGCCGCGCCCTCGGCGTCGTAGCGGTCGAGGATCTCCTGTGACACCGCCAGCCCTGCGCGCTCCATGAGGTGCCCGCTGGGGATTCCGACCCCCTCTATCGCGGCCGCGTCGATCTGTCGCATGGCCTCGGCCGTGTGCAGCTTGAGCATCAACGAATCATCCATCGGCATCCTCCTTGAGGGCGGCGGCCATGGCGTACGCACTGCCGCCGGTGTGACTGAGCGAGACGTCGACGCGTCCGACGCCGAGACGACGCGCAATCTCGGCGACATGGCCGTGAAGGGCTATTCGGGGCTTTCCCCCCGAGAGCACCTCGATGTCCCGCCACACAAACCCGATGATACCGATTCCGAGCGCCTTGCCCACGGCTTCTTTCGCAGCGAAGCGAGCCGCGTAGCGGGGGAAGGGATCGGAGAACGTCTCGGCGTACTCCCGCTCCTGCTCGCTGAACAGCCGGCCACGCGCGGCCGGCAGTCGGCGCAGAAGCCGTTCGATACGCTCAGCTTCGATCACATCGATGCCGATGCCGAGGATCCCTGAGCTCGGCGTTCGGCACATCACCCGCACCCGCCTTGCACTCGGCTATTCAACCGTCACTGTCTTGGCGAGGTTGCGAGGCTGGTCGACGTTGAGCCCCTTCATGACGGCTATGTGGTATGCCAGAAGCTGCAGCGGCACGACCGTGAGGATGGGCGCTAGGTGGTGATCGCACTTGGGCACCCAGAGGACGTCGCGGGAGAGCTCAGCGATGACGTCGTTGCCGTCACTGGCCACCGCAATTACGTCGGCGCCACGAGCTCTCACTTCTTCTATGTTACTGACGAGTTTGGAGAAGACGGGGCTGTCGTCGGCCACCACGACAACCGGCGACTCGTTGTCGAGCAGCGCGATGGGACCGTGCTTCATCTCGCCGGCCGCATAGGCCTCAGTGGGGATGTAACTGATCTCCTTGAGCTT
>CAZHMG010000051.1:0-17687 GCA_964533575.1 uncultured Thermoleophilia bacterium
ACGTTCGACTTGTCGAGCAGACGCATGACGACCTTCTCGCCGTACACCGTCGGCAGGGTGGCGACGCGCATGTCGATCGCCTTGCCGCCCACGGTCAAGCCGATGCGCCCGTCTTGAGGCACGCGACGTTCGGCGATGTCGAGGTCGGCCATGATCTTGAGGCGACTGATGACGCCGCTCAGCATGCGGCGAGGGATCGACATGACCTGTATCAGCACGCCGTCGACCCGGAATCGCACCGCGAGGTCCTTGACCTGCGGTTCAAAGTGAATGTCGCTCGCGTTATCGTCAACCGCTTGAGCGATGACCGAGTTGACCAGCCGGACGATGGGCGCTTCCTCCGTCGCGTTGCGGATGTCGACTGGAGTGCTGTTCTCCTCCTCGACGGCATCAGCTTCTTTGTCCTCGAGCCCCACGTCGGCACGCTCGCGATAGATTGTCGCGATCGCGCCGTACACGTCCTCTTCGCTGGCGATGGCCGCCTGAACCGAGTATCCGCTGATGATCTCCAGATCCTGCAGCGCGAGCAGGTTCTGCGGGTCCACCATCGCCACGAGGAGGGTGTTCTCGTCCAGATATCGAATGGGCGCCGCGCCATAACGGCGGGCAAGCTTCTCGTCGATCGTGCCCGATGCAGCGGGGTCAAGCGGCGTTTCGCTGAGATCGAGGAAGCGCACGCCGAACTTGGCGGCCAGTGCCTTGGTGAGGTCGAGCTCGCTGACCGCGCCGATGTCGATGAGGATCTGCCCAATGCGCTCGCGCGTCTGCTTCTGACGGGCCAGGGCCGCCGCGAGCTGCTCTTCGGACACCAGTCTCATATCTCTCAGGATGTCGCCAAGGCGCAGCTTGGACGCGCGCTGCGTTCGTACGAATCCCTCGAGCACGTCTCCGGTCGTTACGCCGCGGTCGCGATTCCTCTCATGGCTGTCGTCCGCGAGCTGCTCGTCGTTCAGGGGCGGCGAACCGGCGAGGCTGATCTCCGGACCTTCGAAGATGGCGTCAGATTGGATTATGCTCACGTCGCCTTCCGTCTCGCCGTGGACTATCGTTCCGTTCTCTGCTGCTGCCGGCAGCCCGCGGCGGCCTGCATCACGTCCAGCGGCGCCATCCGTCCGGTCCACAGCTGGAAAGCTTCCGCCGCTTGGCCTACGAGCATCGCCAAGCCGTCCACAGTGCGCGCTCCTCGTTCACGAGCTGTCGCGAGGAGATCTGTCTCAGTGTCCCCGTACACCACCTCGAACACGATCTGCCCTGCGGACACTGTATCGACCAACGAAGCGGGGACTTTACCGGCGCCCGCCATTCCGAGCGTGGTGGCGTTGACGAGGAGGTGGTGGACTTTGACAAGGGAGGGGTTGAGCGCGTCCAGCGGCAGGCAGCGGCATGATGTGTCCGGCTCGGCCGCCTGCACCAGCTCGATGAGGTGTTCCGCAGATTGCAGCGTGCGGTTCACGACCGTAATGGCCATGCCCAGCCGGGCCAGCGCCAGCGCGACGGCGCGCGCAGCCCCGCCCGCGCCCAGGAGAAGGGCGGGCTGATCGCGGAGAGCCTCCTCCCCGCAGACGCCGACCAGGGCTCTCCGTGCTCCCTCGATGTCGGTGTTGTAGCCGAGAAGGAGACCCTTGTCGACGACAATTGTGTTCACGGCCTCGGCCCGCCGGGCATCCTCGTGCAACCAGGACAGGTGTGGCAGAACCGCGCCTTTGTGCGGCACCGTGACGTTCGCGCCGCGGAAGCCGAGCGCCGCAAGGCCCTTGACGGCGGAGGCCACGTCCGGAGGCCGCACCGGGAGCGGGACGTACGCCATGTCCAGCCCGAGCGCCGCGAACGCGGCGTTGTGCATCGCCGGCGAACGTGAGTGCGTGACTGGGTCTCCGATGATCCCGACGACCTGGGTGCTGCCTGTGATCTTCACGATTCCTCGCCTCCAACGACTCTCGGCAAGGGTCGGCGGGACGCGAGATCGACGCGCCGCCAGCCCTCCTCCCCTCGCCGCGCCGAACGACACTGCGGCGAGGCGCTACTGGCTGTTGCGCGCGGCCTTGGCCTGGTTGGCGAGGAACTCCTCGTAGCTGCGAGAGAAGTAGTGCCGTCCCGTGCCGTCGGCACGCGCCACATAGTAGAGGTAGTCTACTTCGGCAGGATTCGCGGCGGCCTGCAACGATGCCAGTCCGGGGTTCGCAATCGGCGTCGGCGGCAGCCCTTCGTTGGTGTACGTATTGAAGGGGGAGTCGATCTTGAGATCGTCGAAGGTCAGCACGGGCTTGGTCTTCCCCAGCGCGTACTGGATGGTGGCGTCGATCTGCAGCAGCATGCCGTCGCTCAACCGGTTCCAGATGACTGCCGCCACAGTGGCGCGTTCCTCCGGCACCTGCGCCTCACGCTCGATCATCGACGCGATGATGACGACGTCGTAGGGCGTGAGGTTCGCCTTGCGGGCGCGCGCCATGTCGACCTGGGCCAAGGCCGCCTCGAAGGCGTCAACCTGCTTGTCGATGAACTTCCGGGCGGAGATGTCCGGCGCTACCTCGTACGTGGCCGGGAAGAGGAGGCCCTCGAGGCTGCTGCCGGTCTCGTAGCCTTTGAGACGCACCTTCGGCGGATCGTCGCGCGCAATGCGCACGTACTCGCCGGAAGATAGCTCGTCGATCTCTTTCGCGACGATGCTCCCGGACTGCTCCAGGGTCGAGCCCTCGGGGATGGTGACCTTCACCGTGACGGGCCTCTGGCCCGCGATGAGGGCGGCGACGAGGTCATCGTAGGGCTCGTTCTCGCGCAGCGCGTAGGTACCCGGCTTGAGCTGGCTCGCGTAGCCGTCCGCCTGCACCCGCACGACGAAGGCGCCTGCATGCTCGACGACGCCGGCGCTTTCGAGCTTGGTGGCAATCGCACTCAGCGTGTCTCCGGGGGAGACGACCACGGTGACTTCCTGCCCCACGTCGCCGGCAGAGAAGTAGCCGCGCACGTAGCCCACCGCCAAGCCGAGAAGCAGAGCCAGGACGGCGACGAGCAGGTAGCCGAAGAGCCGTGTATGACGGCGCCCTCGCTGCGGCGGCCGTCGCGGACTACGCATGAAGAGGTCATCGTCGGAGCCGGTCGGGGAAGTCCCGCCCGGCTCATAACGGACCCACTCGCCTTGCGAGGGAGCCGATCCCGCCGGGCGGCGAGGATCGTCAGATCTCGTGCTCACCCTTCGTCCTCATGTAGTCCTCAAGCAAGGTGGCCGCCGCGCGCGCGTCGCGCGCGGCCCGGCCGCCGCGCTGGTCCGCGAGCTTGCTCGTGAAGCGCTCATCGAAGAGCTCCACCGGCACGTCGAGCGCCGCAGAAAGGCGGGCCGAGAACGCGCGCGCGCGGCGCGCCTGCTCATGCTCCCGGCCGTCCAGCGACACGGGCAACCCTACCACGATCCGGGCGGGAGCTTCGGCAGCGAGCAACGCCAGCAGGGCCGCGAAGCCCATGTCGGTATCCACGCGCTCCATCACGGTCAGAGGGCGGGCCAGAGTCGCGGTCTCGTCAGAGACGGCGACGCCGGTGCGCACCGTCCCGTGGTCGAGCGCGAGGATACGCATCTAGACTCCGAGCAGCCCTCGAGCCCTGGTGATGCCGGCGTCAAGGGCGGCCGGGATGCCGTCCACGCGGGAGCCGCCTCCTCTGGCCAAGGTGGCCTTGCCGCCGCCCCTGCCTTCGACCGGCGGCAGCATGGCCTTGAGCACCTCGCCGGCGTGGACCCCGCGGCCCACGGCCGCATCGCCTGCCGAGACAACAAGCGCAGCTTTCCCGTCCAGCGCCGCGGCAAGCAGCACAATGGCCTCCGGATGCCGCGCGTGGACCTGGTCGGCGAGCGTCATCAACTCCCCGCTCTCCGAGACCTCGACGCTCGCGGCCACCACCGAGACATCGCCCAGGGGCGTGCGGGTCGCCAAAAGGCCTTCCAGCTTGGCCTGCCCTCCTCCGCCACCCTGACCCGCCTTGAGTTTCGCCTCCGCCTCGGAGAGCTGCGTCTTGAGCTTCTCCACGCTGGCGGGCAGCCTGTCCGGCCTGACGCCCAAGCCGGCAGCCAGTCTCTCCCACGACTGCTCCAGCCCGCGGTAGTGCTCTATGGCTTTCGCTGAGGTGACCGCCTCGATGCGGCGGGCATTGGCGCCGACCGACTGGCTGCTGGCGATGCGGAACAAGCCGATCTGCGAGGTCGACGAGACGTGTGTGCCGCCGCAGAGTTCGCGGCTGAAGTCATCGATCTCGAGCACGCGCACGAAGTCGCCGTACTTGTCCTCGAAGAAGGCCAGTGCGCCAATTTCGGCCGCATACTCCTTGGTCGTGACGAAGGGTCGCACGGCGTGATTCTCCACGATGCGCCGGTTGACGAGCTCCTCCACCTGCCGCAACTCATCCTGGCTGGGAACCCTGCGAATCATGAAGTCGAAGCGCAGGCGCTCGGGCCGGACCATCGACCCGGCCTGCCGGACGGCGTCCCCGAGGACGATGCGCAGGGCGTTGTGCAGAAGGTGGGTCGCGGTGTGGTTGCAGGCTGTCTGGTGGCGCCGCACTGCATTGACCATGGCCTTGGCGCGTTCGCCGGCGGCTACCTTGCCCTCCACCTCCCGCGCCACGACGACCTGGTCGTTCTCGAACCGGAGCACCTCGTCGACCTCGAGCTTACCGGACTCTGTGTGCACCCAGCCGACATCGGCGACCTGACCGCCGCCTTCGGGATAGAAGGGCGATTCGTCCAGCTTCACGGCCAGCCGACCGTCACTGAGTTCCTGGCATGCCTTGATCACCGTGAACACCTCGAGGCGCTCGTACCCCACGAAGGTGACAGGGAGGCCGGCATGGCGGCGCTGGAAGTCGTTCAGCTCGTCAGACACGGCCGTATCGCCGCCCTTCTGCGCCTTGCGCGCGCGCCGGCGCTGCTCCTCCATCAAGCGCTCGAAATGCTCCTCATCGACGCTCATGTCCGACTCGGCCGCGATCTCACGGGTCAGATCGAAGGGGAATCCGTAAGTGTCGTGAAGCTCGAAGGCCACCTCGGCCGGAAGATCGCTCCCGGCGCTCCTGGACCGTCGCAGCGCCTCCTCGAGGATGCCCATGCCCTGGTCGAGCGTGCGGCGGAAGCGCGTCTCCTCTTCGCTGACGACGCGCTCGATCTCATCGCGAGCCGCAACGAGTTGCGGGTATGCGGCCCCCATCTCGTCGACGACCTGATCCGCGAGCGTCGCCAGGAAGGGCTTGTCGAAGCCGATCGCGACCCCCTGCTGGACGGCGCGTCGGATCACGCGGCGCAGCACGTAGTCACGCCCGTCATTGCCCGGCAGGATGCCGTCCATGATCAGGAATGCAGCGGCGCGGGCGTGCTCGGCCATGACCCGCAGGGCGCGATTCGCGGCAAGCGAGTCTCCCGTCTTGACTCCGGCGAGCCGGGATCCCGTCTCCATCAGCCCGGTGAACAGGTCCGTCTCGTAGACGTCGCGTACGCCCTGCGTCACAGTGGCGATGCGCTCGAGCCCCATCCCAGTGTCTATGCTGGGCTTCGGAAGCGGCGTGAGCACCCCTGCGACATCCATCTCGTACTGGACGAACACGAGATTCCAGTACTCCATGAAGCGATCGCAGTCGCACCCGGGGGCGCAGGCCGCGCCGCCACAGCCATAGTCCGGGCCGAGGTCGAAGTACAATTCGGAGCAGGGGCCGCACGGACCTGTGGGTCCCGCGGGGCCCCAGAAGTTGTCGGCGCGGCCCAGGCGGACGATGCGATCGGCGGCAATGCCGTTGGCCTTCCACAGCTCGATAGCCTCGTCGTCGGCGGGTACCTCGCTGTCGCCGCCGTAGACCGAGACCCAGATCCGCTCGCGATCGATGCCCATCTGGTCCGAGAACTCAAGACTCCAGCGGATGGCATCGGCCTTGAAGTAGTCACCGAACGAGAAGTTGCCGAGCATCTCGAAGAACGTCAGGTGACGGCCTGTCTTGCCGACGTTCTCGATATCCGAGGTGCGGAAGCAGCGCTGACACGTCGTCATCCGCTTCGCCGGAGGCGTGTCGACGCCCAGGTAGTACGGCTTGAACTGCTGCATGCCGGCAGTGGTGAACAGCACGCTCGTGTCGCCCGCGGGCACGAGGCCAGCGGCATCTGCCGCCACATGGCCGCGGGCGGCGAAGAAGCCTCGGAACAGGTCGCGAATATCAGCAGCCTTCACTGGGGACCCTCACGTCGTCAGGATTTGGTGGGTGATTCAGGCGCCACGAGAGCGCTTGACAGGCGGAACATCGAGCTCGCCTATCTCCTCGCGAAGCTTCTCGAGCGAGCGCCTGATGAGGCGCGAGACGTGCATCTGCGAAATGCCCACGCGGGAGGCGATCTGGCTCTGCGTCAGGCCCTCGAAAAAGCGCAGGTGGAGGATGTATCGCTCGCGACCGTCAAGCTTGGCGAAGCCTGGGGCAAGCATGGTGCGGTCCTCCATGGTGTCGTACGCGTCCTCGTCACCGCCCAGGTAGTCCACCAGGCTCGACTCGTCGTCACTGGGATCGCTGTTGGGCGACGCCTGCAACGAGATGGAATTGTACGCCTGGCTCGATTCGAGGGCTTCCAGCACCTCTTCGGGCGTGGCGTTGGCGGCCTCCGCGATCTCATCGATAGTCGGCGACCGCTGCAGCTTGGGCGTGAGCTCGTCAATGACCTTGTTGACCCGGATGTTGAGCTCCTGCAGTCCGCGCGGCACACGCACAGACCACCCCTTGTCACGAAAGTAGCGCTTGATTTCGCCGACGATGTTGGGCGTGGCGTACGTGGTCAGCTCAACACCCCGGCTGAGGTCGAAGCGGTCGATGGCCTTGATCAGCCCGATGGCGCCGACTTGGACGAGATCATCGAAGTGCTCGCCCCGCGAGGCGTAACGACGGGCCAGCGAGCGCACGAGCGGCATGTACATGGTGATGAGGCGTTCGCGGGCGCTGGTGTCGCCGTGCAGGTGATAGCGCCGCAGGAGGAACTGATCAAGCTTCTCGGCGTCGTCCCGGCCGCGACCCTCCGGATCGGCCTCCCGGTGGGACGGCTCAAAGGCTGCCTCAGCGTCAGTTCCAACAGCCTCCGGCTCCTGGCGGTCCGGTTCGACGTCGCGCTCGCCGGAGATGCCGGCGCGCTCTTCGTCGCGGGCGTTCATCACGTTGCTCTCCGCCGGCGCCTCACGAGGACGACCTCGAATGCTTCGCCGTGGCCGTCGTTCACCCGGACCTCATCCATCGTGCGATTGAGCAGCCGACAGAGGTCGACGCTGTCGCACGCTTCCACCTTCATGGAGACATGAGCCCTCAGTGACGGCGAGGTGAACGGCCCCATTGTGAGCTCGACGCCGTCCTCGACGACGAGCGCCTCGAGGCGCACGCGATCTTGCTCGTCGCTCCGAAAGGCTTCCTGCAGCAGCTGGTCCGTGGCCAGGTAAAGGTCGTCCAAGTCGTCGAGCGAGTAGCCGAGGCGTGCGCCCAGCCCGCCGAGCACCCTTCTGATCGTGGAGAGGAAGTCCGGCGTGGCCGGCACGTCAAGACGGATGTTCTCGGCCATCCCGAGCTGCCTTACCAGGAGGATTGAGGCGGGAAGCCGGAGGACGAAGGAGATTCGGCCGCGGCGAGCTCACGGACGAACTCGTCTTCCCGGGCGCGCGCCGCGGCCTTGCCGTCTTCGATGGCCAAGGTGGCGCGCCGCTTCATGTCTGTGACGGAACCGCGGGCCAGCGCGGGGAGCTGCGAGATGATGTCCATGTACGATTCTCCCGACTGCGCGTGACGCTTGTGAACGTAGAAAGCCAGCGCCGCGCCTGCGGCCACTCCTCCTACGACGAGCCTGGCGGAGAGACCCATGACTCAGACCTCGCCGGCGGGCGTGACGGTGTCTGCGGGAACCGACCCCGACCCGGCCCGGGTCGTGCTGGTCGCCTTGGCGAAAGCCGCTGAGACGGATTCGCTGGTCGGCTCAGCCGAGGCGGCAGGCGGGGTCCACGCCGTAGTGACGTCCTCCTCCGCGAAGTCGGGCTCCGGGGCCGTCTTGTCGCGGCGCATGAAACTGGACATGGCGGTCTGGACGCCCGCGCTGAACGCAGCCGCCTTGCGGGCCGGCTTGGTGACGGCGCCCTCGATGACGTTCGCCATGGAATCGATCTTGTCGGTGATGTCGGCGACGTCCTTGGTGATGTCGTCGACGTTGCTGAGATTCGCATTGACGTTGTCGAGAGTGACCCCGGCCTTCTGCATCAGGGGCATCGCTTCTCGATCGACGTCCGCCATCACCGTATCGACACGGTCGAGGGCCTTGGCGACTTTGATGCAGGCGTAGGCAATGGCGATGGCCACCAGCACGAAGAAGAAGGCGGCAGCATAGCGGAGGATGTCGGATGACGTCACCGCGACCATCGGCGCGAACTGGATCTCCATGCACCTCTCCTTCCGAAATCTGAGCCTGATGCGAAGCCAGACTTTATCATACACGCTCAACGCCGCCGGACAGGGAAGCGAGAACGGCACCCCCGACAACGACCTCGTCCCGGTAGAACACCGCTGCCTGGCCTGGGGCCGGAGCGCTGAACGGCTCGGCGAGGCGCACGAGGGCGGAGTTCCCCGGAAGGCGCTCCAAACGGCTCACCGCAACCGGAGCCGACCTGTACCGAAGCTGCACGACAAGACCGTCGCCCTCCCGCAGATCGCGGTCGACGATCCTGGTCACGACTATGACGTCTGTCTCCAGTTCCCCGCTGCGGCCGACGACAACCTCGTTGGCCGCCGCCCGACGCTCCAGCACGTAGAGCGGCTCGGTCGCCGAGACTCCCAACCCGCGTCGCTGTCCGATCGTGTAGCGCCACTGCCCGGCATGCCCGCCCAGGCGGCGTCCTTCGCGGTCGACGATCGAACCAGCCCGCGACTGGACGCCGCGCGCCTCCAGGAACCGACGGTACCCGTCCGGCGCGAAGCAGACCTCCTGGCTCTCGGGCTGAGTCGCGACCGGCAACCCGGCCATGCGTGCCGCCTCGCGCACAGCAGGCTTGGCGAGTTCGCCCAGCGGAAACTCGAGCCGCGCGAGAAGTTCCGGAGGCACCGCCCAGAGCATGTACGTCTGGTCCTTCGAACCATCGGCCGAGCGTCTCAGGTACGGCTGGCCCTGCCGCCATATGAGGCGGGCGTAGTGGCCTGTGGCGACTCTGGCCAAGCCGAGCGTATCCGCCAGCCGGATGAGCGCGGCAAGACGGCGGGGATTGCAGGCAATGCAGGGGTTGGGCGTCTCGCCCTCGAGGTAGCCGTGCACGAACGGCTCGACGACGTGCGTCGCGAACTCGTCCTCGCCGGCGACGACGTGGAAAGGAAGGCCGAGCCCGTGCGCGACTTGGCGCGCACGCTGCAGGGCGCCGGGCGAGCAGCAGCTGCGCTCGTCCTCGCCCGGCCAAAGGCGCACCATGGCCGCCTCACAGGGGCGGCCATGGTCGACGAGACGCAGCGCCGCGACGGCGCTGTCGACGCCGCCGCTCAGTGCGACGAGGACGCCTGCGCTTTTGGGCTGCCGCCGAGGACCTCCCCGACCTCGGCTTGGCGGCCGTTCTTCTCCAGATAGTCCTCGATGGCCAGATGCAGGGCGTCGGCGGCGAGGTTGGAGCAATGCATCTTGCTCGGGGGCAGGCCGCCGAGGGCTTCCGCCACCGCCTTGTTTGACACGTCTCCGGCCTCGCTCAGCGTCTTGCCTTTGACCATCTCGGTGACCATGCTGGAAGTGGCCACGGCCGCTCCGCAGCCGAACGTCTTGAATCTGATGTCGGTGATCCGATCGTCGGCGACGAGGATGCTGATACGCATGACGTCACCGCACACCGGGTTACCGATCTGGCCCACTCCGTCGGCGTCCTCGATCTCGCCGACGTTGCGTGGATTGCTGAAGTGATCCATCACGATGTCGGTGTACATTCCTGACCTTTCGCGTACAGGGGGCTCATCTCCCGCAGCCGTTCGACAACAGCCGGAAAGACGCTCAAGAACCTGTCGATTTCGTCCTGTGTGTTGGCGCGGCCCAGGCTCACCCTGATGCTCCCATGAGCCTCCTCGGCGCCGACGCCGAGCGCCATGATGACGTGAGAAGGCTCGAGAGCCCCGGAGGCGCAGGCCGAGCCGCTCGAGACCGTGAACCCTTGGGCGTCGAGGAGCAGGAGCATTGACTCGCCCTCGACGAAGCGGACGGTGAACGTCGCGTTTCCCGGCAGGCGGTCGACCGGGTGCCCGAGAAAGCGCGTCTCGGGAACAGCGTCGAGGACGCCGGCCACGAGGCGGTCTCGGAGCGCCTGAATGCGTGGCCGCGCTTCAGGAAGCGCGGCCACGGCGAGCTCGATCGCCGCGCCGAGGCCGACGATGCCCGGCACGTTCTCCGTGCCGGAACGCAGGCGGCGTTCCTGCCCGCCTCCATGAGCCGTGGGCATGACGCGCACGCCACGCCTCAGGTAGAGAGCGCCAGTGCCCTTCGGGCCGAAGAGCTTGTGACCCGAAAGGCTCAGCATATCCACGCCGAGCTCGCGCACGTCGACCGGCACCGCCCCAACGCCCTGGACGGCATCGGTGTGGAAGAGAACGCCCTTCTCGCGGGCGATGCGGGCCAACTCCCTGACAGGCTGGATGGTGCCGACAACGTTGTTGGCCAGATGCACGGACGCAAGTCTGGTCGTCGGCCGAAAAGCGCGCTCGTACGCCTCGACGTCGATGACGCCCAGCTCGTCGACGGGGATCAGATCGATATCCCACCCGGCCCTGTTGAGGGCACGGGCGCTCTCGAGCACGGCGGGGTGCTCGACGGCGCTGACGACGAGGTGTCCGGGCGCGAATCGATGCAGGGCGCCGAACAGCGCGAGATTGTCCGACTCAGTGCCGCCGGCCGTGAACACGATCTCGTTGTCGTTGGCGCCGATGGCCGCCGCCACCTGGTGACGCGCCTTCTCCAAGGCGAGCCGAGCCGTGCGTCCGAGCCTGTGCGGCTCTGAGGGATTGCCGAACTGCTCGCTGAAGTACGGCAGCATCTGCTCGAGGACGCGTGGGTCGACCGGCGTGGTCGCGGCGTTGTCGAAGTAGGTGCCGTTCACAGTTGTTCCGCCTCGCTTGCGAGATCCTGCAGGGAGATGCCGCCCAGGGCGCCGCTGATCGCTTCGTCCAGACGACACCATGCGGCGCGCGAAGCGCACACAGCAGCGCGATCACATCCGGCGTCGTCGGGCACGCAGCCTACGAGCGTCAAGGGACCATCCAGAGCGGTGACGATGTCGCCGACCGCGATGGTGTCCGCTTCGCGAGCCAGCCTATACCCGCCGCTCACGCCGCGCACCGTGGTCACGAGTCCGCCGTCGCGGAGGCGCGCCATGATGCGCTCCAGGAAGGGTCCCGGAATGCCCTCTTCGGAGACCATCTCCGTCAGCGGAACCGGCTTGGTCCCGTCCTGCCGAGCGAGGTAGACCATGGCCCGCAGGCCGTATTCACAGCGCGACGATACACGCATGAGGCTCCCAGGGATGCGGCGGAATGCCGACTCAATCGGTAGAGATTACTGTAGCAGAACGGCTCCCGGCGTCAAGACAAAGCAAAGGCGCCCCGTGTGCCGGGGCGCCTTTGCGTGAACGCTGCTATGAGGGAGAGACTACAGGCCGCGAACTGCGTCGGCGACGCGCTGTTCCATGACCTTCATGCCGATCCAGCCGGCGTACAGCTCGTCCACCTCGCCATCGCCGCCAATGATCGCGAGGACGGGCGGGTTGCTGATCCGCAACTGGTCGAGCGTGTCGCCCAGCTCGGTCGTCTCGACCGACTCGAAGGAGAAGAACGACGAGTCCGCCGCGTACTGCGACTTGATCGCGTTGAAGTAGCTCAGCATCTCCATGTCGTCCGAGGCGCCGTCGCAGTAGACGAGCAGAACCATGCCCTGTCCCTCGTCCAGCCTCTCGGTGATGAAGGATGGCGTCTCGTCGGTCGGGGTGATCGTGAGCGGCTGGTAGCCGGACGAACTGGTGGCGGCGGTATAAGTGCCGGGCGGCCTATCAACATTGCCGAGCCCGAAGCTGCCGACCGTGTTGTTCGACGTGATCTTGGACGCTCCCGGCGCCGTGGCCGGTGCGCTGCCGGTCGCCGCCGTGACCCTGACGGCGAGCACGCCGCCGAAGATGATGGCGCCGGCCGCCAAAATGAGGGCGACGGTGACAGTTACCGATGAGCTGCTGCGTGCGATTCTCACGTGGCCCCCCTGATCAAGGCTCCACCTTGCCGTGCTCGCGTTATTCTCGAACCTGCTCTCGCAGGTGGGTGCCCTCCCAGACCATCCACAGATGGACCGGCGTCCGAGCTCCCAATGTGTTCATGTTGGCTCGAGAATGCAACGAGGTCACGCACAAGGTCGAGCAATAGCCATCCTAGCAAACGATTCCCGATATAACCAGGCACGCTGTGCCGTGTACCACCTTGTTCGGCATTCCCCGCCGAACCTTGAGTGCCCATATCAGGCAGGACGGACGCGGAGCTCCTTGAGCTGTGCGGCGGTGACGACGCCCGGCGCTCCGGTCAGTGGATCCGCACCCGACGACGTCTTCGGGAAGGCGATCACGTCACGGATGGAATCGGTGCCCGCGAGCAAGGCGACGAAGCGGTCAAAGCCCAGTCCGATGCCGCCGTGCGGAGGCGCCCCGTGCTCGAGGGCTTCGAGGAACCAGCCGAACGACTCCTCGACGCGCTCGTCGTCGAGGCCGAGCGTGCGAAGCACCTGGCGCTGGACGGCCGCGTCGTGATTGCGCAGCGAGCCGGAGCCCAGCTCGACGCCGTTCAGCACGAGGTCGTACTGGGCGCCTCGGACCTGGAGCGGATCGGCTTCGAGGAAGCCTATGCTGTCCGAGGTCGGCAGGCTGAAGGGATTGTGACCGTAGGTCAGGATCCCGGTCTCGCTGTCGACCTCGAATAGCGGGAATTCGACGACCCAGGCGGGCGCCCAGCGGCACGTCTGCCGGATGTTGAGCGCGGCGATCAGGGCCAGCCTCAGTGCGCCGAGGACGGGTGCAACGGCCGCCGGCTGGCCGGCCCCGAAGACGATGAGATCGCCGGGCTCGGCGGCAAGCGATTCGACGATCCCGCGCTGCTCGTCGTCGCCAAGGAACTTGACGATCGGGCCGCGAAGCGCGAGATCGTCCTCGACGTACACATATGCCATTCCCTTGGCGCCATGCTCCTTGGCGAGCTCCGTCAGGCGGTCGATCTGGGCGCGCGACAGGGCGGCGCCGCCGGGCGCGCGAATCGCGCGCACCACACCGCCGCCCCCCACCGCGTCGCGGAACACCTTGAACTCGCTACCCGCGAACAGGTCGCCGAGTTCGTGAATCTCCAGCCCATAGCGCAGGTCTGGCTTGTCCGTGCCATACCGGGCCATGGCCTCCTCGTAGGACAGCACCCGCAGCGGCAGCTCGAGAGCCTCTTCCCCGGCTCCGACGAAGATCGCCTGCACCAAGCCCTCCAGAAGCGAACGGATCTCCGCCGCGTCCATGAACGACATCTCGACGTCGATCTGTGTGTGCTCTGGCTGGCGATCGGCGCGCAGGTCCTCGTCCCGGAAGCAGCGGGCGAACTGGTAGTAGCGATCGATGCCCGCCACCATGAGAACCTGCTTGAACATCTGCGGCGACTGGGGCAGCGCGTAGAAGCGATGCGGCTGCAGGCGCGACGGGACGAGGAAATCCCGTGCCCCTTCAGGGGAGGACTTCGTGAGATCAGGCGTCTCGACCTCAAGAAAGCCGAGGTCGTTGAGGTGCTCCCGGGCCGCCCGGGCGGCCCGGTGCCGCAGTTGCAGATTCGAGAGCATGGAGCCGCGGCGAAGGTCGAGATAGCGATACTTCAGGCGCAGCGCCTCGTCCACGTCCGCATCGGCGGCGGTCTCGATCTCGAACGGCGGCGTACGCGAGGCGTTGAGGATCTCGAGGTCGGTCACGCGCACCTCGATCTCGCCTGTGGGCAAGGATGGATTGAGCGTTTCGGCGGAGCGGGAGATCACGTCGCCGCGGACGGCCAGGACGTACTCGGAGCGGACATGCTCCGCGAGGGAGTGGGCTTGCGCGGCGCGAGAGGGATCGAGCACCAGCTGAACGACGCCGCTGCGATCGCGCAGATCGACGAAGATCAGCTGGCCGTGATCTCGCCGACGGGCGACCCAGCCGGCAAGACGTACCTCGCGTCCGACGTCGTCGGTCCGCAGGTCGCCCGGATATGCGTCACGCAGCATCAGGTTCCTTCCTTGAGACGCGCAGCCAAGAGGGCGACGACGTCGCCGATCGCTACGTCTTGTTCCTCACGGCCATACATCGCGTGCAGACGGACCATGCCCGGAGAGACGTCGGCAAGACCGACCAGCACAGCCCACGCGGCATGTACCCGGCCCGCGTGCTTGAGCTGGCCCTTGAGGCTGCGGCCGGCCAAGTCGAGTTCGGTGGCGATCCCGGCCGCGCGCAGGTCCTGGGCGAGGCCGAAGGCGATGGCTCCGGCATCGGGCCCGGCGGTCGCCACAAATGTCGACGAGGATGCGGGCGGCACAGGATCCGGGCGCATCACCTGGGTGATGCGCTCGAGACCGCTCCCCCATCCCACACCGGGGGTGGCAGGGCCGCCGAGCTGCTCGATGAGTCCGTCATAGCGACCGCCGCCGCCAACGCCGCTCTGGGCGCCCAGGCGGTCCGAGCTGAACTCGAAGGTTGTGCGCGTGTAGTAGTCGAGGCCGCGCACCAGGCGGAAATCCAGGTGCGGTTCCAGGCCGGCGCGGCCGACGAGATCGCGCACGACGGTGAAGTGCTCGCGACACTCCGGGCAGAGATGGTCGACGATGCGCGGGGCGGCGTCGAGCACCGCCCGGCACGACTCGACTTTGCAGTCGAAGGTGCGCAGAGGGTTGAGATCGAGGCGAGCGAGACAATCCCCGCACAGCTCCCCTTCGCGATCCCGGAGATACTCTCGCAGACGAGCCATGTAGGCCGGACGGCACGTCGCGTCGCCCATGCTGTTGATGTTGAGCCGGACGCCCTCGACGCCGACTCCGGCGAAGATGCCGGCCAACAAGGCGATCACCTCGGCGTCCACGGCCGGGTCGGCCGAACCGATCGCCTCCGCGCCGATCTGGTAGTGCTCGCGATATCGCCCTGCCTGGGGACGCTCGTAACGGAACATCGGGCTGTAATACCAGAGCTTCACGGGCTGCGGCCATTTGTGCAGGCCGTGCTCCAGATAGGCGCGGCAGACGGGAGCCGTGCCTTCAGGCCGCAACGTCATCGAGCGGCCGCCCTTGTCGGCGAACGTGTACATCTCTTTGCGAACGATATCGGTCGCCTCGCCGACGCCGCGCTGGAACAGCCCCGTCTCCTCGAACTCGGGCGTCACGATACGACGGTACCCGTATATGGCGAAGACGGCGGCGGCGACGGAGACGATCCTGTCCCGCTGCGCCGCCTCGTCCGGCAGCAGGTCGTACGTTCCCTTGGGCGCCTTGATGGCCGTCACCAGCGGTGGGCGGGGTCGTGCCGCAGGGGGCCGAGAAACGGATTCAGCGCGAGCTCGCGACCAAGCGACGTGTCGGGCCCGTGGCCGCAGTGCACGGCCGCGTCTGGCGGAAAGCGACGGACCAGCGTCGCGATCGAGTTGAGCAGCTGGTCCATGTCGCCGCCGGGCAAGTCGGAACGCCCGATGCTGCCGCGGAAGAGCAGGTCGCCGCAGAACAGGTGCGATTCGATGACGAACGTATACGAGCCCGGCGAGTGGCCTGGCGTGGGAATCGCCGTGACCGCGATCGGCAGCGGCAGGTCCTGCTCGCCGGAGAGGGCGACGATGTCGCGGATGGGATCGATCTGATACCCGGCCATGTCGCACAAGCCCCCCTGCGTGATCTGCTCGAGGTCGTCGCCGCCCGCGTACACAGGGACTCCATAGCCTTCACACAAGGCGGCGACGCCACCGAGATGATCGAAGTGGCCGTGGGTGACGAGAACCGCGGCCGGCTTCACGCCGTACTCGCGCATGGCTTCGACCACGACCGGGGCCTCGTCGCCGGGGTCGATGACGAGGCCCGCCTGACCTTGGATCACGAGGAAGCAGTTGGCCTGCAGCGGGCCGAGCGGGAGTGACGAGACCTGGAGTGGTGCAGGCATGGGACCTCGGCGGTCGGCGCTGGGTGCGCGAGAGCGTATCAAACGGTCCGGTGACGGTCGACCGTCGCCAGACACAGCCGTCAGCTGCCCAGAACGCGATAGGCGTCGTAGACGGTATGGATGCCACGAATGTTGTCGAGGATGTTGTCCAGCTGCCGCACATCGCCCACCTGAAGGGTGAAGCGATCGCGGACCACGCCGTCAGACAGCGTCTGCATGCTGCCGCCGACGATGTTCACGCCAGAGTCAGACAGGGTGCGGGCGAGATCCTCAAGGAGATGATTGCGGTCAAGTGCCTCGACCATGATGTCGACGCGGAACGCGGACCCCGCCAGGCCCTTCCAGTCCACGCGCATGAAGCGCTCCGGGTTCTTCATGAGGGCGCGTGCATTCTTGCAGTCGCTGCGGTGAATGGTGATCCCCTTCCCCAGGGAGATGTACCCGACGATCGGGTCGCCTGGGATGGGTTTGCAGCACTTGGCCATGCGCACCATGATGTCGCTCATGCCCTCGACGGAGATGCCGAACTCGCCCGAGAGAGCCTGCGGCTCGTCGGCCTCCTGCGATCGCACCGTGAGCGACTCCGGAGGCGGCGCCACCTCCTTCATCGTGCCCGACGCTTGCAGCACCTTGTTGGCCACGGTCTTGACGGCGACGCGTCCGGAGCCGATGGCCGCGTACAGATCGTCCGGCTTGTTGAAGCCGATCTCCTTGCAGATCTGCGTGAACACCTTGGAGTTGAGCAGCTTCGCGGCCGGCAGACCGTCGCGACGCAGCATCTCGGTGAGCAGTTCGCGGCCGGAGTGCTCCGAGTCCTCGCGCTGTTCGCGACGGAAGTGCTGACGGATCTTCTGACGTGCACGCGGAGTGTTGACGATGTCGAGCCAGTCGCGCGAGGGGCCGCGGCTCGACTTGCTGGTGATGACCTCGACGATGTCGCCCGAGTTGAGCTTTGTGTGCAGGGGGACGATACGGCCGTTGACCTTGGCGCCCACTGTGTGGCTGCCGACATCCGTGTGCACAGCGTACGCGAAGTCGATCGGCGTGCTCCCAGCGGCCAGGCTCTTCACGTCGCCCTTCGGCGTGAAGACGAAGACCTCGTCCTCGAAGAGGTCGACGCGAAGGGTGTCCATGAACTCCTTGGCGTCGCCCGTTTCCGACTGCCACTCCATCATCTGGTGCAGCCACGCCAGTTTGTCCTGGTCGCGCTCGCCGCGTTCCTTGTACAGCCAGTGCGCAGCCACCCCGTACTCCGCCGTCTGATGCATGTCGTAGGTGCGGATCTGGATTTCGAGCGGCTTGCCGCCGGGACCGATCACGGTGGTATGCAGTGACTGGTACAGGTTGAACTTGGGCATGGCGATGTAATCCTTGAACCGCCCGGGAAGGGGCTTCCAGAGCGAGTGGATGATGCCCACGGCGCCATAGCAGTCCTTGACGGATTCGACCAGGACGCGGATGCCGGTGAGGTCGAAGATCTCGTTGAACTCCTTGCCGCCGCGGCTCATCTTCATG
>CAZHMG010000052.1:0-15620 GCA_964533575.1 uncultured Thermoleophilia bacterium
TCGGCCGATCAGGAAGACCACGTGAGCCTCGGCATGACTGCGGCGCTGAAGCTGCAGGACGTGCTGCGGAACGCGCAGACCGTCGTGGGCATCGAGGCGCTCTGCGCGGCGCAGGCGATCGACCTGCTGGCGCCGCTGACTCCGGGGGCCGGCACGGCTGAGGGCCATGCCGTGGTACGAAAGCTGGCGCCGATGCTGGAGCGCGATCGCTACCTGGCGCCCGAGATAGAGTCCGCGCAGAAGGCCGTGGCGGCGGGCGAGTTCGCTGCGATCGTGCGCGCCCAACACCTGCAGACGACGTGAGAGGGAACAAATGGACGCCGACCATACCGAGAACATGATGCCGGGCTCTCCCGGCTCGTCCGCCGGGGCGGGCAGGATCGCCGCCGACCTCGTCCTGAGGAACGCCGGCGAGCTGGTGACGATGACCAGCGTCGCCGCGACCGGCCTGGGTGTCGTTCCTCGCGGAGCACTGGCCGCCAGGGACGGCGTCATCGTGTGGGTCGGCCTGGAGGATGACCTGCCGCGATCCGTCGCTCTCGCGGACCACGGCATGGAGCTGGACGCCGAGGGCTGTTCCGTCCTGCCGGGCTTCGTCGACGCTCACACCCATGTGCCCTTCGCCGGCTCGCGCGCGGACGAGTACGCCGAACGGCTCGGGGGCGTCAGCTACGCCGACATCCTCGCGCGCGGCGGCGGCATCAATCGGACGGTCAAAGCGACGCGCCAGGCGACGGAGGAGGAGCTGGCGCGTCTCTCCCTGGCCCGCTACGACAATATGGTGCGTCACGGTACGACGACCGCCGAGGTGAAGAGCGGCTACGGTCTGACGACGCTGGACGAGGCGAAGCAGCTGCGCGCCGCCGCCGTTGCGCATCCGCTGCGCCGCGAGCTCACCTTTCTGGGAGCGCACTTCGTGCCGCCCGAGTACGCCGGCAGTGACGACGAGTACATCGATCTGGTCTGCGACGAGATGCTCCCTGCCTGCGCTCCTCTTGCCCGTTGGTGCGACGTGTTCTGCGACGAGGGCGCCTTCACGGTGGCCCAGTCCCGGCGCGTCCTGCTGGCCGGCCGCGCGGCGGGGCTGGAGCTGCGCATCCATGCCGACGAGCTCGCGCGCAGCGGCGGCGCCCTGCTGGCGGCCGAGGTCGGGTGTGCCTCGGCCGAGCACCTGATCCACGTGACGGGCGAGGAGATCGCCGCCATGAAGGGGACCGGGGTCACGCCCGTCGTTCTTCCGGGCACGAGCTACACGCTCGGCGTGCAGTACGCGCCGGCCCGAGCTTTCCTCGAGGCCGGCCTCACGATCGCCCTGGCGACCGACTTCAACCCCGGCAGCTGCAACTGCGAGAACCTACAGCTCATGATCTCGCTGGCCTGCCAGCAGATGAAGCTCACGCCTGACGAGGCTCTCTACGCCGCCACCGCCGGCGGCGCTCTGGCGATCCGGCGCGACGACGTCGGCGAGCTCGCCGTCGGGAAGCGCTGTGATTTGATCGTGCTGACGGTGGACGACCATCACGAGCTGCCCTACCACTTCGGCGTCAACCTCGTGGGCAGCGTGGTGGTGGGAGGCAAGGTCGTCGTTCAGAACGGCGCCTCATCGGCGGCGGCGGGCTAAGCTAGCCCCGGAGGGGCAGAGCTGCATCACGCCGCCTCTCCAGCCGTGTTCCTCGAGGGCACGTGATCCCACGGAGCCCCCACACGCCGTCTTCTGACGCTGCCGCGCCGTGCTCTTGCCGCGGTCAGCGATGCGTCTATCCCACCGGCCGATCACGCACTCGGCCGCTGGCGTTCCCCTTTTCCGTCCGCCGGCCTCCATATCATCTCCCTTGACACGAACGTGTGTTCACCTCTAGGGTGGAATCGAACACGCGTTCGACTCAGGAGGAGGAACGGTGGAGACTCTCACCCGGCGTCAAGAGCAGGTACTGGAGTTCATTCGCGAGTGCGTGCGGCGTGACGGCTATCCGCCCACGGTGCGGGAGATCTGTGTCGGCTTGGGACTCTCGTCGCCATCCACTGTTCATGCTCATCTGGCCAATCTCGAGCGCCTGGGTCTGATCAGGCGCGATCCAACCAAGCCGCGAGCGCTCGACCTCATGCACGAGCATAGGGCGGCTCGTCCGCTGCCGCTGGTGGGCCAGGTGGCCGCCGGCGCCCCGATCCTCGCCGAGGAGAACATCGAAGAACTGGTCGATGTCCCGGCTTTCCTGCGCCGGGACGACGGCGACTTCCTGCTGCGGGTGCAGGGCGACTCCATGGTCGACGTCGGCATCTATGACGACGACTACATCGTGGTGCACCCCGCAGATCAGGCGGAGAACGGCGAGATCGTCGTCGCGCTCGTGGGCGATGAGGCCACAACCAAGCGGTTCTACCGCGAGGGCAACAAGATCAGGCTGCAGCCGGAGAGCGGCCTGTACGAACCAATCATCATCGATGCCGACGCCGTACGCCTGGTCGGCAAGGTCGTGGGGGTGCTTCGCAGACTATGAACGGGACGGGACTGGCCACACTGAGCACGCGCATGCTCGCCGACGCGGTCGACGAGACGCTCATCCGCGCGCTGGCGGGATATTCGGAGACCTGTGTCTGGTGCGGCGACGGACCCGTCCGTGTCACAGCTGTCGAGTTCTGGACCAGCGAGGTCACCGTGCGCTGCCCGCACTGTGGCAGTGAGCTCAGCGGCGCGGTCCCACGTAATCAGATGGAGGTGCCGGCATGAGCGGCCGGGTAGCCAGGGGGCATGACATCCCATGTCAGGAGCGTCGGCAAGGGTCCGGCGCCACCGCCGTTCAGGCCGCGGTCGCGCACACTCGCAATCGTTCGTCGTGCGCGGCAGGCGAACGCAGAGCCGTTCGACCGCGCCCCATCCGGACGAGACAAGCTCGTGTCCGCCACCGCTTCACAGGCCTTCTGCGGTTGGCCCTGTTCCTGCTGCTCGTCTTCATTGCGGTGTGGGCCGGAGTGCGCGTCGCTCATGCCGGCGCCGAATCCGGTGTTGACCATCCCAAAACGTACGTGGTCGAGTCGGGCGACACGCTCTGGGACATCGTCACGAGCCATTACGCCGACGATGTTGACCCGCGACGGGCCGTCTACGAGGTTCGTGAAGCCAACGCTCTTCCGTCGCACGCAGTGCTCCAGCCGGGCGACACGCTCGTCCTGCCCTTTGCGACAGAGTGGAGCCGGGGCACTCTGAGGTGGGAGCGCGACGACAGACAGCCGTCACGCGACACAGCGGTGCCTTGATCAATGTTTCGGCCTGCCATGCGTCCGGCTCGCTGATTGAAGGAAGGTCAGCTGCTGCTCTGAAGCCACGCCTCCGACGGTCGTGAGGTTGTGGCTGACCAGGAACGCAGCCCACAACGCAGCGCCCATGAGCTTGGCGCTGTCTTCAATGCAGCAGAGCTGCATTCCCCAGGCTTCATGGAGTCCCCATATTTCAGGTATCTCGTCGACAACTATGGAGACTGCCAGGAGCGCGCTCGCGAGCACCGGCAACAACATTGCCGTAGGCCGGAACCATCCCAAGAGCGCCAGCATTGCCAAGGCGTAGAGCACATACAGCAGTTCCTCGTGGTTCGATCGTTCGTGGAGCATGACGGAGTCGTCGAGCAGCAGGACAGCTGTCAGGAGGGTGGCCAACAGGAAGAACCACAGACGTCTGTCCCTGCAGCCACGCCGCCAGAGCACGATAGCGGAGAGGAACGCGGCGGTGCCGGCCACGACCCACAAGAACCACACGAGCTTCTCGATGAAGCCGACATACCCCTGCACGTGGATCTGCTCTGCCACGTCGATCGCGATCACGTTCCACGGTATGGGGGGGTCGTGAAGTGCCCCGTACAGTGCCAGGGCGACGAGCGTGACAAGCGCGAGCGCCATGACAACGACTGCGATTGCGACCTGTCGCCGCAGCGGCATGGGCTCATTGCGCACGTCACTCTCAGTTTCGTCTCGCCTGGCCAGCCGGGGTGCCTCCCTTCTTGCGCCCTTATCCCTTGTGTGGCCTCTCAGGGGGCGCCGGTGGGCACTCAGTGCGGTCATCGCGGACAGCGACAACGTCATCCTGCTGGGCTTCTACCCCTGATTACGAATGAGATGTGTGTTGAGCCGTGTGGTTGCTGTTGGGCGGAGGTCAGAGGAGAACGCTGACACGACCTCGGCGATCGTCAGGACGATCAGGTGGCTCACGTACCGGAACGGGTGGCTGTCCTGTGCGGATCAGCTTCTGCCAATTCTGCAAACGGCAGCTGCTCGCCAACCATCCGGTCTCCTCCCGGCTTTCGCGATTCCATTCCAACGGCCCTGAGACAGCTCCAGACCATGAACGCAGTCCACAGCGCCGTACCGATCATCTTGCTTCCGTCCTCAAGCACGTAGGCGTGTATCTGCCACCTTTCCTGCAAGACGTCGAAGAAGATGGAGGCGGCCCAGAAGGCGCCCGCCATCACGGCCAGAAGGGCTCCACTTCGCACGAACTGTGCCCTGAACCTCAGGAGCAGCAGCGCGAGGATGACGGCATACATCGCGTACAGCGCATTCTCAATAGGGAACCACTCGTGAAACATCACGAAATCGTCGAAGAGCAGCCAGGCGGTGAGCAGACTTGTGCCGAGGAAGAATCCAATTCGCCGATCCCTTCGGTCTCGCTGCCACAGCAAAGCAGCCGCCAACATCCCAGCTGTGCCCGCCACGACCCACAGGAACCAGGTGATGTGAGCCAGAAATCCCACATAGCCCCGGGCCTGGAACTGCTCGGCGACCTCCTTCGTGAAAACGCGAAAGGGTACCTGAATCGACGCTCCGAGCAGCGCCATTCCGCCGAGAAGCGCGAGCACGAGTGCGACCACGACGCCGGCAACCGCGGCCTGTCGCCGCAGCGAGGGTGCACTGGAGTCAGCTGGCGTGCGGGCTTGTTCGCGATCTTGGTTATTCTCGATGCGGCGCACTCTCTGCCCCTTCTCCGATGCGACACGCGAGATCGTCGTATCGGATGGAAACCGCTTTCGTGAATGCCGCACGGGGAGACTCGGCAACGGCTTCCTGCCCCGGCAGCAATCGTACGTCTTGTCTGCATCCGCCGACAACGTTGTCCCGGAAGACGCAGTGCGGGCCGCCACCATTCCGCTCTTAAACGATGCGGGCCGACAGAACAGCGTGTTGATCGGAATGCGTGGCGCGGTGAGGCGGGGAGTGGGGTATACTTGCGGGGCGCCGGGACGTGGCGCAGCCTGGCAGCGCACCTGCTTTGGGAGCAGGGGGTCGGCGGTTCGAATCCGCCCGTCCCGACCAGACTACTCACGAGCGGGAGTAGCTCAGTTGGCTAGAGCATCAGCCTTCCAAGCTGAGGGTCGCGGGTTCGAAGCCCGTCTCCCGCTCCACTTTCTCAGTCTGGCGCGTGCCGGTGCTTCTGTGCTTCGTCCCGCTGCGCCGCGGCACGTTCATGCGCCCGTAGCTCAGCTGGATAGAGCAGGAGACTTCTAATCTTCAGGTCGCAGGTTCGAATCCTGCCGGGCGCGCCAGGTCTCAGCGAGTGTCTGCTGAGCGGTCTTGCGCGAGGACCTTGGCTCGGCGAACCATGCGGCCTGTCGGGCGCGGACTTCGACGCTGCTGCGAGCTGCCGGCTTTGCTCATGCTTGGACGGGATCGCTCTCGTTCAGCATCATCACAGGACATCGAGTCTGCGGCACGAGGATGGCTGCGAGACGGATTATCCACGCATGTTTGGGTTTCGGCAGGATTGCCCTCGGGTAGAGGACGCCGTCATCGCTTCAAACCGATCGCTTCAAACCGCAGGCCATTCCGATTCAAGGGGGAGCCTAGGATGGAAGCACACCCTTCTCTGACCCGCAGTCGCGCCCTTCTTGCCCTGTTCGCACTCCTGCTGGCGTTGGCGTTGTGGTTCGGCGTCTTCTCGGCAACCGCCGACGCTGCCACCTTGCGCCTTGATCGATGGGGCGCAACCAACCTGACAACCGATCCCGATACGACTACCACGCTCTTCAGCGCCGGCATCATACCGCTACCGATGGCACCGACCACAGTCGCACCCACAAGTGACGCCGCCAGGTATCGCAATCCCATCATTGGCGGCTCGCTCGATTCGACAACCCTGTTCGGACGAATCCATCATGCCGGCGGTATTCTGCTGGCGATGCGCAACGCCGACAATTCGTGGACGGCACTGAGCCTCGAGCGCTTCACGATTCGTATTGATTCGACTCCGGATCTCACGGCGTTTGTTGGCGGTACCGCCCGAGTCCAGATCGCCACGCTCGATCTGTCGAAGGCCAAGATCACCAAGTTCAGGATGAACGGTCGTACGTACGTCCGGGTCCGCAACGTTGGCGTTACGCTCAACAAGACAGCCACCGACGCCATCGAAGCGACCTTCTTCCATGGGACAGACACCCTCCCTGACGAGCTGAAGCTTGGCACGGCCAACGTCCTGGCGAGGACCGGCCGTTAAGGCACCCTGCTGCCGCATCTCGAGCCACGGATACGATGCCGTTGCGTTCGAGAGTCCTGATCGAGAAGCGATGACAGGACGGGCGGGGCACAAATGCCCCGCCCGTCCAATGATCTGCAGGAGGAAGGTCCAGAATATCGGGGCTCATTCGGACTCGGACAGCTGCCACCTTCCGAGCAAGTGGGCCGGTGGCGGCTCTGGGCCGGTGGCGACTCCCCTCTTCTGGCCCTGCACGTGAAGAGAGGGTCCAGCCTGGTGGGCTGGACCCTCTCTGATCACGCCTACTTCGTTTGTTCCGTCGACTAGGCCCTTACTGCGCCGGAGGCAGCAGGACGGTGTCGATCTCGTGAATGACGCCGTTGGAGGCTTCGATGTCCGGCGTCAACACTGTCGCGTCGTTGACCATGACCTTGCCGTCCGCATCGATCGTGATCGTCAACTGGGCTCCGTTCAGCGTCGCGACGGTCATGCCGTCACTCAGGTCGGTCGACATCACCTTGCCCGACACCACGTGGTAGGTGAGCACGTCCGTCAGCGCCCCGCTTGGGTCGGCGAGAAGACCATCGAGCGTCTCCGCCGGCACCTTGGCGAAGGCGTCGTCGTTGGGCGCGAACACAGTGTAGGGACCCTCGCCCTTGAGCGTCTCCTCCAGTTCGGCCGCACGAATGGCGGTCAGCAGCGTGGTGAAGTTGCCGGCCGCCTCTGCCGTCTCGATGATGTCGGCGGAAGCCATCGTCGGGGAGGGGCTGGGGCTCGGAGACTCCTCCGTCGTCTCGTCATCACCGCACCCGGCGATGACGAACGGTACGCTCAGAGCGAGGACGAGCATCAGGATGAGAAGACGTTTCACGTAAGACCTCCGGTTCGATTGGCAGACCATCGTCGCACCCTCAATGGAGAGCAGAGTACGAGGATACAACGAGGACAACGGCGACCCGGTTCAGCAGACGTTGCGCGAACGAATGACGCGACGCGTCGAGATGGGCCGTCCGGCGTGTGCGGAACCATCGCAACATGAACCAGCACTCAGGAACCGAGCGCTCATATCCGCCAGCGCCTCCAGCCCGCCCGTCGTTCCTTCTCCGGGCGACGGCCGGGAATGGCTAGCGATCGTATTCAGCCTGGGCAACGTGCCCCACGGGCACGTCAGCCTGCAGTCAGGGAGCGGGTTGATCCATCTGGCCGCAGCCTGCCAGGGACAACGCCAGCAGCAGTCCGAGACCCAGGGTGACGGCAGCCTTCTTCATGATGCCTCCGAATCAAGCCGGTGTTACATCTCGAGTGTACGCCCGTACAGCCCCAGGGCAACTCACGCGGTGTCGAGGCAGTCCGCGTCCCTCGGGATGACGATCGGCTGCCAGCGCCAGACGACCGAGAGGGCAGATGCGGTGTCCCGGTGATCAGTAGTCGTCAACACGGCAGGCTGTTACACGGCATGGCCGGGGGGCACATTGAGTTCACATGGACACGGGGAGGAGGTGCTCTCATGTGGCTTTGGATACTGCTTCTGATCGTCGTCATCATCGTCTTCGGACTTGGCTTCGTCGTTCGCTGGCTCTTCTACGTCGCGATCATCCTGCTCATCCTCTGGCTGATCATGGTGATCCTCGGCAACATGCGTGGCCGCCGGTGAGCAGGCCGCAGGGAGGCTTCTCCTTCACCGTCGCTCGCCGTTCGTGTTACGACCGTTTGTTACACATGCGGCGATGCGGGAACTCCCTGAAGTAAGAGATGCAAGGAGGCGTGAGATGTACATCGGCATAAGCCTTGGCGTCCTCATACTGATCATCATCCTGCTGGTGCTCATCTTCT
Source organism: uncultured Thermoleophilia bacterium (assembly GCA_964533575.1). Classification (GTDB taxonomy): domain Bacteria; phylum Actinomycetota; class Thermoleophilia; order UBA2241; family UBA2241; genus CAIXSE01. The sequence continues at coordinate 8,291 of CAZHMG010000052.1, forward strand.
GAGACCAGTCCCCCTCCACGAGCAGGACGACGACGGCGACGGTCAGAGATCGTCGTCGTCGTCGTTCGTCATGCTCCCGGCATTGTCCCATCGTCGGTGCTACCATCGATGAGAGCGATGTTCCGGAGACTGGAGGGACATGAGGCGCACCACACTTCTTCTCGTCACGCTGGTGGTTGCGCTGGGCGCGGCGACCTTGGCGGCGTGCGGCAGCCCGGACGACGAGCCCATAGCGGGCGGTCAGATCGCTTTGCGCAACGGCAGGTACTGCCCTGACGACGGCGGTCTCGCCGCCCCGGCCGGCGCGAATGCAGGGGCGAAAGGTCCTCTCGGCCTGATCGGTTGTCTGACAGGCACCTCATACAAGGTGACGCGAGTCGAGACGGCCTCGACGGTCGGGTCAGGTCAGGTGGAGCGGCACGCCGACGGCTTGTTCGTGATCGTTCACGTCATCGTCGAGAACGAGAAGGGCGTGCCGGCCCTCGTCGAGCCGGACGTCATGCGTGTCAGGACCGCGGACGGGTCGGAGTACACCACATCAGCCGCTGCCAACCTCGCGCTGGCCGATCGCCCCGTCCTCAGCGAGGAGATCCAGAGCGAGGTGCCGACGAAGGTGGTCGTGGTCTACGACGTGCCCGAGCAGGCCGTGCCGGGCGCCGAGCTCGTGCTCAAGGACTTCTGGTCGGACATGACCGGAACGGTCGGCTTGGGGCTGTAGTCCCGAACGGACGGTGGTGTCAGCGGCGTCGTCCGCGCTTGTCGTTCGGCTGCTGCCCGTCCATTCTGCGCCCCATGGGTCGCCAGATGGCGATCCAGAAGACAGACCAGGTCACGATGACCGCCACGGCGCGCTCCAGGAGCTCCGGCCACGTGATGTTCAGGCTCGACAGGATGAAGCTCAGCGCGAAGGAGACGACGAGCAGGATGAGGACGAAGCCGATCACGTAGCCGAGGATCCTGACGACCTTCATCGCGCCTCCAATCGGGGAGTTGCTCCCTTGCCTGAGTCATCTTCTCACACACCGCGCGCCTCGATGGGGGTCTGCGGCGGCCGCGGCGAGACAGCCAAGGCACTTTGACAAGCGTGCCGGCAGCGCGGAGACTGGCGGGGGTCGGGACGGTACGGCTGCGTTCAACCAGGGCGCGAGGGAGGGGGCGTCACGATGGCGGACACGATGATCGATTTCGGAGAATCGGTCTACATGAACGTCGCTGAAGCGGCGCATTTGTGGAGCGGGATCACGGGAGAAACGATGACGCCCGAACTCTACGAGGGCAGGTGCGCAGCGGGGGAGCTGGGGCGCGAGGGCGTGAAGCTGCGCGCCACCGACGGCGGTTCCTGGCTGACGGACATGGACAGCCTGCTCGCTTACCTTGATCGCTCGATCACGAAGCAGTACGAGCGCGTCAAGGAGGCCCTCGAGGAGAGGCGGATGGAGCTCGAGGGCGTCTAGCCCCGGGAGCTCAGCGAACCGTGATGGTCGTCCGGACCGGGGCGTACTCGCGATTGCCCCCCCGGTCCCTGGCGGTGAACGTGAAGATGTAGGTGCCGCGCGAAACGGGGCGCCATGTGGCCGTGGCGGCCTCGCTCGTCTTCAGCCAGCCCAGGGTGAGCTTGCCGAACTGCTTGCCCTTGGCGTTGGTGACGACGCACCAGCGCTGCACGTCGGCGCTGTGTGGATCGTCCACTCTGACCGTCGCTTTGGCCGTCTGGCCCAAGGTGATCACCGTTGAGTTCGAGGACCTGAGCCGGGGCTTGTAGCGGTCGGCGGCCACCGGCTTGCGGACGTCGCTGCTGCCCACCACCGATTTGGCGGTGACCGTGAAGGTGTACTTCCCGTTCGCCGCCCGCGCGCCGGTACTCGTCCGGCCGTCCCACACGACGCCGCGAGCGCCGGCTGCCAGGCTGCCGGCCCGGAGGCTGCGCACAACGACGCCGTCCTTGGCGACGGCGACGACCACCGTCGCGGAGCGGCTCAGTCTGAACGTGAGCCTGGCCGCGTCCTGAACGCCGTCGCCGTTCGGCGAGATGGTCGTCGGGGTCGCGGCGGCGAAGCCCACCGTCCGGTCGACGCGCACCGGATAGCCCCTCATGCGTGTGTTGCCGGTGCTGTCGCGCAGCTCCACGCGGATCCTGTAGTTGCCGTCAGGCGCGTCGGCCTGTCCGCCGTCCTTGTCGATCTTGCCCGCCCAGGTGACCGTGCGGGCAGCCGTCGTCGTCACCTTGGTCCACGCGCTGAGTCTGCGGCGGGTCACGCCGTTGGCGTCCACGATCGAGTGACGCAGAGAACAGGCCTCGTCGGGCCTGTAGGTGAGACGGGTCGAGTCTTTCCAGCCGTCGCCGTTCGGGCTGAATGTCGCGCGCTGCAGCACGCCCTGGGCGACTCGCGGAGCCACCGTGTCGATCGTCACTGGCTGGGTCTTCGTCGCGACCGCGCCGTACGTCGAGGTGGCCGTCACCCGCACGGTGTAGACACCGTCCTTGACGCGCTCGCCAGCCTGATTCCTGCCGTCCCACACGACCTTCAGCGCATCGCCCTCCCCGGAGTAACGCCGGACGGTCTCTCCATTCGAGCTGACGACTTGAACGACCCATCGAGAGGTCTCGGAGATGGCCGAGCTGACCTTGAGCTCGTCCAGCTTTCCGTCGCCGTTTGGGCTGAGCGTCGCGGCGCTGAGCGTCAACTGGGTGATCTCGGGGGGCGGGAAGAGCTTGCCTACGGCCTTGCGGACGGCCGGCAGCTTCGCAGAGAAGGCATCGCCCGGACAGGCCGTGAAGTTGGCGTCACGGTGCCCCGAGATGACGGGGAGAGTCACTCTCTGGCCCACTGTGAACTTGGCCGTCGCTCCGCAGGTCATGGTCGCCTTGCCCAGGGGATTCAGGCCGTGCAGCTCGAGCTTCCAGGCCAGCAGCTTCTGCAAAGCTGTGATGGTGGCGGCCGGCGGCGCTTCGTCTGTATAGGTCCCCATGACCGACACGCCGGTTGACCCCGTGTTGAAGCCGTAGACCTGGGCGCCGATCACGCCCTTCCGCGGTCCGCCGTAGCGGCCCACGTAGGTCTTGCCGAAGCGGTCGATCAGGAAGTTGTAGCCGATGTCGCTCCATCCGAGGCTCTTCACGTGATAGGTGTAGATCCCGCGGACGAGCGCCGGCGCATCGGCCTGTGAGTAGGTGTTGCCGCCGGCGGTGTGGTGGACGAAGGCCATCTTCACTGGCGCGTAGGCCGGTTCACCGTCGCGCAGCGACTCGTTCGCGCCCCACTGGGACCGCGTGACGAGCGACGGTTCCGCGATGGACGCGCCGGCGGGAGCGGCGAGGCCGACGCCGGCTATCGTGGCGGCGACATGGCGCACAGCCGCCAGGGCTTGCTCCTGCAGTGACTGCCCGCCGTCCGTATCGAGCGTCACGAGTCGCACGCCGCCGAGCGAGACCGGAGCGTCTCCGGCCGCCGCCCTGGCGCTGATCTGCACGTAGCGGCCGTGGCCCGTCCAGATCGCCTCGGTGAAGGAGCGTGGGGCGGTTGCGTCTCCGGCGGCTTCGGCCGCTCCGGCGGGTCGTTCCAGAGGCGCCTCGAGCCAAGCGCTCCAGTCTTCGCCGTCGATGCTGGTGCGGAGGCGAAGGACAACGTCACCTTCGGTCGCGGGGTACTCACAGAGTACGCCGAGCATCGTGAACCGGTGACCGGCATCCACTGTCTCGACGCTGGCCGGAGACGGGACGGCGGACGGGACTGCGGACGGGATGAGCGCGTTCGTGCGACGTGCCGGTGAGTTCTTCTTCACCACGAGGACCGGCCGCTTCAAAGAGACCGTCTCCGTTTTCACGGGGGGCGTGCCCATCCAGCGTTCGGCCTTCGCGCTGGCGCGGGGCGCCAGCCAGACGGCGCCTGCGAGCGCGAACAGGACGAACATGATCCAGCACGCGGCACGAGCCGATCCGGGAAATGGTGTCAGGTTTGTTCTCGCCATGTGCACTCCTCAGCTTCGGCAGGATCGGCTGACGTCATGAGTGTCCGGCGCTGTACCGGCGCGAGGGGAAGAGGGGGGATGCGGGCGACGGCGCGGGTGCCTCGCGGGTGCCCTGTATCTCGTGTATGCTACCGCCGGCGCCCGAACGAAGCGACCGTTTGCGATGGATCGTGGCCGTTTGCCGGGCCGTACATGCAGGCAACCGACAGGCAACTCCGATGGATGACGAGTCGCGCAGCGAAGACGTCGGGAGCTCGCCAGGCGAGCCCCACGACGACGAACAGGCGTTGGGCGAGTCTGTGCCGGAGCCGTCGTCGTCGTTCGTTCCCGATCAGGACGACGAGGGCGAACCGCCGGCTTCACAGAAGATTCACCCGGAGCCACAGGACGACGACCTCTGGGCCGCCGATCTGCTCGAAGAGCCGGCCGGCGAAGGGCCGTCATCCGCCGCCGGGAAGCTCCGGGTGACTCTCGACACGCAGTTGGCCAGGCACGACAAGGCCGCCTTCGTGCGCACCGCCGTGGAGTCCGTGACGTCGCGCCATATGGGCATCCCGGAGCTGTACCGGGACGTGCTAACGCCCCTGCTCGTCGATACCGGGGCCGGATGGCAGCGCGGGCAGGTGGCGGTCTGGGAGGAGCACTTGGCCTCTGCCATGGTCCGTACCGTCGTCGAGATCCTCTATCCCGGCGTCCTCAAGGCCAAGCTGGCGGTGCCGCCGGCCGGTCGCAGCGTCCTGCTCGCCGCACCGCCCGAAGAGCAACACGATCTTGGGCTGCGCATGATGGCGGACCGCTTCGACATGGCGGGCTGGACGACGTACTTCCTGGGGGCCGACTCGCCGGTCGGCGAGATCGTTGGCGCGGCCCGCACGCTGGGTGTCGACGCGGTCGTGCTGAGTTCCGCCACCCACTTCCATCGCCTCGCGCTGCGTCACGTGGTGGACCGGCTGCAGAAGGAGCTCGACCACGTCCATGTGTGGGTCGGGGGTTCTGCCTTCATTGGCGGCGCCGAAGGATTCGCCTCGTACGAGGTGCGTGACATCGAGACGCTTCTCGCCGAGTTCACGCCGCCGTCGCCTGAGCCCGTGGTCGAGGCGCCGGAGGATGACGAATGCTGACCTTCACGATCGCCGCGCGCTTTCTGCGCAAGAGCCTCGGCCAGTCGATTCTCATCGCTGCTGGCATCGCCATCGGCATCGGCGTCCAGGTCTTTCTCGGATCGCTGATCATCGGCCTCCAGGAGGACCTTGTCGATCAGACCGTCGGCGGACGCTCGCAGGTCACCGTGCAGGCCCCGGAGAAGGGCGAGTCGCTGACGTACTCACAGGACATCGAGGCGGCGATCGGGGAGGAGTCGCAGATCACGACGCAGGTGCCGGTGCGCACGTTCTCGGCTCTGCTGCGGGTGGGTGAGGAGACCGTCCCTCTGCAGGTCACGGGCGGCGAACTGTCGCAGCTCGACACCATCTACGACCTCAGCGGCAGGGCGGTCGCAGGCACCATGAGCCTTTCGGGAGAGGAAGTCGTGCTCGGCAAGGATCTGGTCGAGAAGTACGACTTGCGACCCGGGTCCCAGCTCACAATCGTGATCCCGGACGGCACGACCGTAGCCGGCAGGCTCAGCGCCGTCGTCGACCTCGGCTCGGCGGCCGCCAACAGCAGTCTCGCCTTCGCCCCCGCCGCTCTCTCGCGCGGCGTGCTGGGCCAGAAGGAGGGACAGTTCTCCGCCGTCCAGACGCAGGTCTCCGACGTCTTCGACTCGGCGACCGTCGCCGAGAGCCTGCGTGGCAAATCCGCGCTTGCAGGACTGAGCGTGACGGAGTGGCAGGAAGAGAACCAGGACCTGCTGGGCGCGCTTCAGGCGCAGAGCAGCTCGAGCTATACGATCCAGTTCTTCGTGCTGGTCGCGGTCGCGCTCGGCATCGCGTCGACCCTGGCGATCTCGGCCGTGCAGAAGACCCGCCAGATCGGCATTCTCAAAGCGATGGGCATGCGCGACCGCCAGGCCGGCCGCATCTTCCTGTGGCAGGCGGCCATCCTGGGCGTGCTCGGTGCGGGCGCCGGCGTCCTCGTCGGCGTCGGCATCATCGCCCTGTTCTCGACTGTGAGTTCGAGCTTCGGTTTCGGACCCAAGCTCGGATTCACGGCGATCTCGTTCGTCGTGGGCGTGCTCGTGGCCCTGCTCTCGTCGCTGATTCCGTCGCGCCGGACCTCCAAGCTCGATCCTATCGAGGTGATCCAGAGTGGCTGACGAACTCCTGCGCGTCGAACAACTGGGCAAGACGTACGGGACGGTCGCGCAGACCGTCGCCCTGCAGGACGTCTCTTTCGGCCTCGGCGCCGGCGAGTTCGCCTCCATCATCGGGCAGTCAGGTTCCGGCAAGTCGACGCTCCTGAACCTCATCGGTCTCCTCGACCGGCCGACGACCGGGCAGGTGCTGTTCAACGGTCGCGATGCCGGGGCGGCGGGCCGCGGGCAGCGCGCCGCCCTTCGCAACGATCTCCTCGGCTTCATCTTTCAGTTCCACTACCTGCTGCCCGAGTTCAGCGTGCTCGAGAACGTGCTGATGCCGGGCCGCATCGCGGGTGCGAGCGTCGGCAGCCTGCGTCCGCGGGCCGAGGAGGTGCTGGCGCTGCTCGGCCTCGAGGGACTGGAGGACAAGAACGCCAATGAGCTTTCCGGCGGCCAGAAGCAGCGCGTCGCCGTCGCGCGAGCGCTCATGAACCGGCCGGCGCTGGTGCTGGCCGACGAGCCGACGGGCAACCTCGACACCGTCAACACCAAGGCGGTATATCAGCTGTTCCGCCAGATCAATCGCGATCTCGGCACGACGTTCATGATCGTCACGCACGATCGCGGCGTGGCGCAGCAGACCGACCGCATCCTCGAGGTGCAGGACGGACGCCTCCTGCAGGACGTGCGCAACAGTTACGCGGAGCCGGCCTCCGGCGTGTGACGCGCTCGTGCGCGCATGGTATCCTGTGCATCCGGCCACTTGGCCGCGGATCCGCGAGCTGTGCCGGATCCGCGCCGACGGCGGTCCGGTGGTGGAAGTAGCTCAGCTGGTAGAGCTCCAGGTTGTGGTCCTGGCGGCCGCGGGTTCGAGTCCCGTCTTCCACCCCATCCATACGACTCACCGGCCGACGCGCACGCCGGCCGCCTGGCATAACAACATGCGGGTGTGGCGGAACTGGTAGACGCGCTAGACTTAGGATCTGGTGAGCTTCTGCTCGTGGAGGTTCAAGTCCTCTCACCCGCACCACGAGCGTCGGCGTACCCCACCCGGACAAGACGGCGACCGGCAGTGTCCGCAGTTTCGGGGCACATTCCAGCGACAGACGGAGAATCCACAGTGAA
>CAZHMG010000052.1:15630-17323 GCA_964533575.1 uncultured Thermoleophilia bacterium
CACGATCTCCGGCTTGCGTCAGGATGTCGAGATCCCCGGCTTCCGCAAGGGTCATGTGCCGCGGTCGATGATCGTCTCGCACTTCGGCGAGCAGCTCATCCGCGAACAGGCGCTCGAGGAAGCGATACCGAAGTGGGGCGACGCGGCCCTGCGTGAGGCTGGTCTCTACGAAGATGTGGTGGGCACGTCGGACGTGTCAGCCGAGCCCCTCGACGAGAACGCCGACTACACCTTCTCGGTTCGCGTGCAGCTCATGCCGACGCCGGAACTCGGCCAGTACAAGGACCTCGAGGTCCCCAAGCGCAAGGTCGAGATCACCGACGAGCAGGTGGACGCCCAGCTGGGGCAGCTGCAGGAGCGCCTGGCGACGCTGCAGCCGGTCGAGGACCGGCCGGTCCAGAACGACGATTTCCTGCTCCTGGACGTTGCAGGCGTCATGGACGGCAAGCCGATCCCGGACGCGCAGGGCACCGACCAGATGTTCCAGGTGGGCAGCGCCCAGCTTCTCCCCGGGTTCGAGGAGCAGCTCGTGGGCATGACGCAGGGCGAGGAGAAGACGTTCCAGCTCAGGTTCCCCGACGACTACCAGAACCAGGAGCTCGCCGGCGAGGAGGCGACCTTCACCGTCCAGCTGAAGGAGATCAAGGCGAAGTCGGTGCCCGATCTCGACGACGCCTTCGCCGCCGACGTCAGCGAGTTCGAGACGCTCGAAGCGCTGCGCGCCGACCTGCGCACGCGCATGGAGGCCGTCGCCGCGGATGCCGCCCAGCGCGACTTCCGCACCGCCGCTGTGGACAGAGCCGTGGAGCATGCCCGTGTGAGCGTGCCGCGGGCGATGATCGAGCGCGAGGCGCACCGGATGTACCATGATCTCGAGGAGGACATCCGTGGGCGCGGCATTTCCATGGAGGCCTACCTGGGCATCATCGAGAAGACGAAGGAAGAGGCGGAGGAGGGCATGCGGCCGCAGGCCGAGCGTGTCCTGAAGCGCCGCCTCGTGCTCGACGCGATCGCCCAGGCCGAGCAGCTCTCGGTGAGCGACGACGACATCATCGCCGCCGTCAAGCACGACGCCGAGGTCATGGGCGGCGACTATCTCAAGCTGCTGGCCGATATTCGCAAGGCAGGCAGGCAAGAGCAGTTGCGCGCCGAACTTCTGGTCATCAAGACAGTCGACTTCGTGGCCGAGCACGCGGTGGCCACGGAGATGACGGAGGCCGACGAGGCGGCGGCCGAGGCAGCCGCGGGCGACGAAGCCGCCCCCGAGGCCGCGGCCCCCGCTGAGCAGGAGGCCTCCGACGAGGTCTCGGATGCCGATACGGCACCCGTGACCGGATGATACAAAGGGGGAAGAACATTCGTGTTCGTCCCCATCGCTGAGAGAAGGATCAAGCAGTGAGCATTCTGGTACCGTACGTCATCGAGCAGACCAGCCGCGGAGAGCGCTCGTTCGACATCTTCTCCCGTCTTCTCAACGAGCGCGTCGTCTTTCTGGGCACCGGAGTGAACGATGACGTGGCGAACCTCATCGTCGCCCAGCTCATCCACCTGGAGTCAGACGATCCGGACAAGGACATCAGCCTGTACATCAACAGCCCGGGCGGTTCCGTGTACGCCGGCTTGGCCATCTACGACACCATGCAGTTCATCAAGCCGGACGTCAGCACCATCTGCGTCGGCAGCGCCATGAGCA
>CAZHMG010000053.1:0-17120 GCA_964533575.1 uncultured Thermoleophilia bacterium
TTCGCGGCCTCCAGTACGCTCGCTTTGCCGTGCCCGGCGTTGGTGACGCGGATGCCGGCGAAGCAATCGATGTACTCGGTGCCGTCGGCGTCATAGAGGAGCGCGCCGTCCCCGTGGTCGACGACCACGGGCTCCACGCGCTTCATGAACCCGGTCATCACGTAGTCGCGGTACTGCTCCCTGACGTCCATGTCGTCACTCACCCTTTCGCATGTGATGCGGGACTCCCCTCAGGCGCCGCGCCTCACGCCCTGTTGACGGTCCCCTCCCACGTCCCGACCTTCGTCTGCTGCCGATCCTCGGTCGTGAACCAGCGCGACGTCACGGACTTGGTCTCGGTGTAGAAGTGCACGCCGTCCGTGCCCAGCACGTGCGAGTCGCCGAAGAAGGACTGCTTGTGGCCGGAGAACGGGAAGAAGGACACGGGCACCGGGATGCCGACGTTGATGCCGACCATGCCGGCGTGGGTGCGGCGCGCGAACTCGCGCGCGTAGTGGCCGCTCTCGGTGAAGATGCAGGAGCCGTTGGCGAAGCGGCTCGCGTTCATGACGGCCAGGCCCTGCTCGAAATCCTTCACGCGCTTGATGAAGAGGGCCGGGCCGAAGACCTCCTCGCGCCCGCACGCCATGTCTTCGGTCACGTGGTCGAAGATGGTGGGGCCGACGAAGTAGCCGCCCTCGTGGCCGGGCACGCGCACGTCGCGGCCGTCGAGGACGAGCTCCGCTCCCTCCTCGACGGCCTTGCCGATCCAGTTCGTGACGAACCGCTTGTGCTCGGCGGTGACCACCGGCCCGAGCTCGGTCGCGGGATCGTAGGCGCAGCCGACGACGCGCTCGCGCGCGAACCTCGTCATGTACCCGACGAACTCGTCCGCCACCGACTCCTCGACGGCGCAGACGGGCAGCGCCATGCAGCGCATGCCGGCGCAGCCGAACGTCGAGTTGATGATGCCGGCGGCAGCGCGCTCGAGCGCGGCATCGCGCAGCACGAGGCCATGGTTCTTGGCCTCGGTCTGCGCCTGGACGCGCTTGCCGTGCGCCGCCGCGACACCGTAGACGTGCAGGCCGGTCCGGGTCGAGCCGACGAAGCTCACGCCGCGCACCGCGGGGTGCGTGAGCAGGACCTCGGCCTCCGCCGGCCGGCACGTCACCACATTGACGACGCCCTTCGGCAGGCCGGCCTCCTGCAGCAGCTCGAGCAGCCGCATGCCGGTGGTGGGGACCATGCTGCGCAGCTTGAGCACCAGCGTGTTGCCGGTGGCGATGCAGAGCGGCAGCATCCAGCCGAAGGGGATCATGGCCGGGAAGTTGAACGGCGCGATCCCCGTGAACACTCCCAGAGGCTCGCGGTAGCTCACCGTGTCGTGCCCCGCCGACACGTTCATGAGCGACTCACCCTTCATCAGCATGGGCGCCGCGACGGCGAGCTCGCACGCTTCGATGATCTTGACGACCTCGCCGCGGGCCTCCTCGAGGTTCTTTCCGAGCTCGCGACTCGTGAGATAGGCGATCTCCTCCATGTGCTCTTCCAGAAGCGCCTTCCAGCGGAAGAGCACCTGGGTGCGCACGGCCACCGGCTTCGCGGACCAGGATTGGAAGGCCTCGTGGGCCGACTCGATGGCCGCGCCGACCTCCGTCGCCGTGCAGGCCGGAGCCTCGGCGAAGACCTCTCCGGTGCTCGAGTCGCTCACGGGCAGATAAGTCTCAGTGCCCGATTCCCGCCATTCCCCGTCGACGCAGTACTTGAGCGTCTGCACTTCTGACGTGCGCTCTGCCATCTCGCTTCCTTCCCTGCTCAGCGGACTCGCCGCCTGCTCCCGCCACCTGTCCCGTCCCTGTCTAGAACGAGGTCCGCTCCCGGAACCGGTCGACGCAGTTGACCGGCACGTCGAGCACGCGAGCGATGTTGAACTTGGATTCGATGAAGTTGGCCTGCGCCGGCTGGCTGATCGCGTACGAGTGGATCCGGCCGAAGCCGTGCTCGTTGCGCACGTCCGTCATGACCGCCGGATCGGAGAGGTCGAACGTGGAGACGCCGAGCTTGCCGGCGACGTATTCCTTTGCTTCCTTGAGACGCATGCCCCTGGTCATCTGCATTCGCGCTACCAGATCTCCGGCAGCGCGCATACCGCCCATGCCCGCGGCTTGCGTGTGGGTGCCCTGCATGCCGAGAGGGTCACCCGAACCCACCTACATCCCGTCGATCTTGAGGATGTCGACGAACGCCTTGGCCGCCCTGCAGACCGCGTCGACGACGGGGTAGACGAACATCGGTACCCCGCCGACGCCCATGCCCACGTTCGGGTGGATGGGGATGGTCGCGTCCGCCATGCACGGCTTGATCAGGGTCAGGGCGCGCGCCATGTTCCAGGCGCAGGTCTGACCCGTATTGATGTTGACGACGGGGCCGAACATGGTCGCCCCCGCCTTCTGCGCCAGCAGCATCTGCTGGTGAGGCCACTGTCCTGCAAGGCGAACGCCGTCGTACTCCAGCCGCCCGTGCATGCCGAGCACGAACTCGCCCGCCATGCCGAGCTCCACCCCCATCGTCGGGTACTTCTTGCGCACGATCTCGGTTGCCTTCAGAGCGGCGAGGAACTCGGGATCTCCCGAGGCGCCCGTCGTGTCCCAGTCGAGGCCGTCGGCGCCGGCCTCCCACATCGCGTCCGCCAGCTTCACCATATCGTCGACCGCCATCTCGACGGCCTCCTCCTCGGCCTCTCGCGCCTCGTCGATGCGGCTCGCCGGCAGCAGCTCGTTCCAGTTGTCGAAGGGGCCGTCGGGCTTGGAGTACAGGCCGAGATTGACCATGACGCCGTACTGCATGGGCACGACCATCTGCAGCTGGGCGTCATGGAGGCACTGGGCCTCGTACGGCAAAATCGTCCGCACGACCTTCAGCGAGTAGTCGCCGACGCAGAGCTCCACCAGGTCGGCGCCCATCCACTGTTCGAACGACTGCATGTCCTGCTGCCGCGTCGCGTGCGTCTTCATGCCGGTGCCGTCACAGCTCAGAACGACCTCGCTCCCGAGATCGACGCCCGTGAAGCGAGCGGGCGATGCGTAGATGTCGAGGACGTGTTCCATCTCGTCGGCGTCGAGCGGCGGGACCTTCGCGCGGGCGACCGCCGCCGTCACGCCCGCCTCGATCTCGGCGCGCAACTCACTGCGCGTCATACGCGTGATCGTGCCATCCCCAAGCCGCGTCGGTATCCGCTGCTCGTTCACCGACTCCCTCCTCAGCTCTGCCGTCATACCAACTAACCGGTCAATCGAACCATTGGTATGCTACACACGACAGCCTGTCAAGGGAACTGGACTGGTCGTTCCTTGACGAATGGCGGCTGCGGGTGCAATCGTGAGGCAGCCGCAATGACGGAGTGAGGGATCGCCGGTGAGAGCGCATACAACGTGGCTGAGCGAAGCCGAGAAGCGGAGCATCGCCGAGGACGCCCTCGATCTCCTCTCCGGAACCGGCATGAGCTTTGCCGGATCAGCGCTGCTGCCGCTGCTTGCAGCGCGGGGCGCCCGAGTTGACGAAGAGACCGGCGTCGCGCGTCTCCCGCGCGAGCTCGTCATGTGGGCGCTCAGGCAGTGCCCCCGATCCTTCGTCATGGCCGGGGCCACACCCGCCGACGATATCGCGCTCGGCGAGGACCAGCCGCTGCGCTTCGCACCGAGCGGCTGTGTCGCGAAAACGCTCGACTTCAGGACGGGCGTACGCCGCCCCAGCACACTGCGGGACCTGCGCGAATGTACCGCCCTCATGGATGAGCTGCCGCAGCTCGACATCATGTGGACGCAGGTGAGCGCGACCGACGTTCCCCTCGAGACCCGCGAGCTTCTCGAGTACTTCACGGTGCTCACGGAGACGACCCGGCACGTGACCTTCGTCGACTGCCCTCAGGAAGTCGGCGCGGTCGTCCGGATCTGCGAAGCGCTGTCCGGCGACCTGGAGCGCTTCCGTGACCGGCCGCGCATCTCCACGGTCGTCACCGCCGCTTCGCCCCTGCAAGTGGACGGCAGGGTGCTCGACACGCACGCGGCGCTGGCCGCATACGGCATCCCCGTCAAGGTGTACTCGATGGCGATCGCCGGCGCGACGTCGCCGGTCACGCTGGCGGGTACGGTCGTCCAGGGCGTCGCCGAATTCCTCGGCATCGCCACGGCCCTGCAGCTCGCCGCGCCCGGGGCTCGGCTGATCTTCTGTTTCGGCTCGGGCGTCCTCGACATGCTGCGCACGACCTTCTCCCTCGGCTGCGTAGAGAGCGGGCTCATGGCGGCCATGGCGACGGAGGTCGGACATCACTTGGGGGTGCCGACCCTGAACCCGGGCTTCTCGACCGACAGCAACCAGGCGGGCCTTCAGACCGGCTACGAGAAGGCGTTGAAGACGGCGGCCGTCTGCGGCGCCCGTCCGGACATCGTCTCGGGCTGGGGACTGATCGACTCGCACAACACCATGTACCTCCCGCAAGCTGTCGTCGACAACGAGATCGCCGCCATGGTGCGGCGCCTGACCGGCGAGGTCGAGGTCTCCGCCGAGACACGGGCCGCCGCGTCGATCGCCAAGGCGGGTCCGGGAGGAGGATTCCTGGGTCAGAAGGACACGGCGCGTCGCATCCGCGCCGGCGAGCACTTCCTGCCGACTGTCTCGACCCGGCTCTCGTACGAGAAGTGGGCCGAGGACGGCCGCACCGAGAACGACATCGCCAACGCCGAGGTCGAGCGCATCTTGGCTGAGAGAGCAAACACAGCGCCCTGCCTCTCGCTTGACCAGATCGCCGAGCTCGCCGCCATATGCGAGGCGGACGACGGCAGCGTGCGCCGGGCGCGGCGCGAGCCGCCGCGTCCGATTGGGCGCCGCTCAACCGTAGGCTGACGCGAAGGGACGCGACGATGAGAATCGGCTACATCGGGCTCGGCAGTCTCGGACGGCACTTGGCGATGAGTCTCGTGAGGGCCGGCTTCCCCGTGACCGTCTTCGACGTCGACCAGAGCTGCATGATCGATCTGGAGGCCACGGGCGCCGTGTGCGTCGAGTCGGCGGAGGAGGCGGCGCGCGCCGCCGACACCGTGATCACCTGTCTGCCATCGCCAGAGGTCGTGGCCGAGGCGGTCGCCGGCGAGCAGGGCATCCTGCGGGGGCTCGCGCCAGGCGGGACGTGGATCGACATGAGCACCAATGATCTCCACGAGCTGCGGCGCCTGGCCGCGCTCGCAGCCGAGAGGGGCGTGGCGACGCTCGAGGCGCCGGTGACCGGTGGAGTACACCGCGCCGCCGCCGGCATGATCACCGTGCTCGTCGGCGGCGACGAAGCCGTCTATCGCGAGCATCTCCCGGTGTTCGAGGTCATGGGCGGCAAGGTCTTCTACATCGGCGAGCTCGGCCAGGCCTCCGTGATCAAGGTGATCACGAACATGCTCGCCTTCATCCACCTCGTCGCCGACGGTGAGGCGCTCATGCTGGCCAAACGCGGCGGCGTCGACCTCAGCCTCGCCTGGGATGTCATCCGGGCGAGCTCGGGCAACAGCTTCGTGCACGAGACGGAAGGCCAGCTCATCCTGAACGGCAGCTACAACATCAACTTCACAATGGACCTGGCCCGCAAGGACCTCTACTTCGCCCATCAGCTCGGCCGCGAGTTCGGGGTGCCTCTCGAGCTCGCCTGCCTGACCGAACAGATCTTCGCGCGCGCCCGGGCGATGTACGGCGGCGGCGCGCAGTCGCCCATGGTCGTCAAGATGCTCGAGCAGGCCTGCGGCACCGACCTGCGTGCAGCCGGCTTCCCTGCCGAGTTGGCCCCCGAGTGAGCGCTTGCCTATCATGAGCGAGGGAGGCTTACTGCCATGCCACACGTTCTGATCTCGAGGAGGCTGTGCTCGGGATGCCATCTCTGTGAATTCGCCTGTTCGGCGTTCCACGAGGGCGTCTATCAGCCGTCGCTGTCACGGTTGCGGGTCGAAGTGAATGCGACGACGACGGCGATCAAGGGCTTCACGTGCCTGCAGACCGCATGCCACAAGTGCCAGGATGCATGCCCGCATGACGCCATCGTCACCCGAGCGGGCGTCCTCCTCGTCGACGAGACTCGCTGCAACGCCTGCGCGGACACAGACGGCGGGCCGGCCTGCGTCACAGCCTGCCCATACGACGTGATCGCGATTCATCCCCGCTCTGGCAAGGCCTTCAAGTGCGACCTCTGCCTCGGGGGGGAGCCGCAGTGCGTGGCGTTCTGCCAGAACCCGCACGTGCTGGCCGTCACCGTGAAGACGGACAAGGCGGATGCGGCGCCGGCTGCAGGCTGAGCGCCGTGGCGTCCGTCCGCCTGACGCTTCCGATCGGCTGGAAGCACCCGCGCGGCCTGAAGGAGCTGCAGTGTGACGCCCCGACCGTCGCCGTGGCGCTCGATCGCTTCATCACGCTGGAGCCACTCCTCAAGCCGCGCATCAAACGGGAAGGGCACGTCTGGGTCGGTGTCTTCCTCAACGGACGCAACGTCCAATCGCTGCAGGGCCTCGAGACGCAGCTCACCGACGGTGACGTCCTCACCGTCCTGAGCCCGTTGTCGGGCGGCTGAACGCGCGTGCGTGAGACTCTGAGACCAGATCAGGAGAGATGATGCACTTCTACACCGGAAAGGTTCTGCGCCTCGATCTCACCGCCGGCAAGGCCACCGAGGAGCCGTTGAACGACGAGTGGGCGCGGCTCTACGTCGGCGGCAAGGGCCTGCTGCTGCGCTACCTCTTCGCGGAGCTGCCCGAGGGCGCCGCGGCGCTCTCCCCGGAGAACCCCCTGATCCTGGCGACCGGCCCGTTCGCGGGCACCGCGGCGGCGACCTGCTCCCGCCTCGCGGTGGGCTGCAAGAGCCCGGCCACGGGTACGCTGCTCGACTCCTACGTCGGCGGATCCTTCGCGCCGGAGCTCAAGTTCGCCGGCTACGACCTCGTGCTGATCACTGGCAGGTCTCCCCGGCCGGTCCTCGTGCTCGTTGAGGACGACCGGGTCGACTTCCTGCCGGCGGCTGATCGTTTCTGGGGGCTCGAAACCGCCGCCCTCGAGGAGCTCGTGCGCAACGAGATGGGCCCATTTCACAGAGTGCTCTCCATCGGGCCGGCGGGCGAGCGCCAGGTGCCGTTCGCGTGCCTCTCCACCGACCAGTATCACAAGGCCGGGCGCGGCGGCGCGGGCGCCGTGATGGGCAGCAAGAACCTCAAGGCGGTGGTGGTTCGCGGCACGGGCTCCGTGAGCGTCGGCGACATGGGCGCCTTCACCGCGGATCTCCTGCGCCTGCAGGAGGAGCGCGTCCTCACGGCCGACAATGCTTGGGCTTACG
Organism: uncultured Thermoleophilia bacterium; assembly: GCA_964533575.1. Classification (GTDB taxonomy): domain Bacteria; phylum Actinomycetota; class Thermoleophilia; order UBA2241; family UBA2241; genus CAIXSE01. The sequence goes on from CAZHMG010000053.1 coordinate 7,337, forward strand.
AGGAGGGCACGCCCTATCTGGTGGATGCGGTCAACAACGCCGGCGCCCTGCCGACCCGCAACTTCCGCAGCGGATCATTCGCCGGCGCCGGCGCGATCAACTCCGCGTCTCTGATCGCGATCCGTACAAAAGTGCGCGCGTGTGCGCAATGTCCCCTCGCGTGCCGCCAGGTACATGCGTTCGCCGACGAGCTCTGCGAGGGTCCTGAGTTCGAAACGCTCGGTCTGTGCGGCGCCAATTGCGGCGTCGACGATCTCGCGGCGGTGGCCGCCTTCAATCGCGAGTGCGACGAGGTGGGGCTCGACACCATGTCGACCGGCGCCGTCGCGGCGCTGGCCATGGACCTGTGCGAGCAGGGTGCGGCCGACTATGGTCTGACCTTCGGCGACGTGGCAGGCTACCTGGCCGTGCCGCGCCTCATCGCGATGCGTGAGGGGCACGGCGCCGAACTGGCCCTGGGCGCTCGCGCCCTCGCCGCCCTCAAGGGCCGGCCAGATCTGGCGCCCGAGATCAAGGGTCTCGAGATGCCCGCGTACGATCCGAGGGGCACATTCGGGATGGGACTCGGGTACGCCACCGCCGACCGCGGCGCGTGTCACATGCGCGCCTTCACCGCGTACGACGACATCCTCGGCGGGCCCGCGTCGCCGTACTCGTTCGAGGGCAAGGCGCAGCTCGTGATGGACCTGCAGGATTTCGCCTCCGTCGCCTGGACGGGCGTGTGGTGCGCCAACATGGCCTTGGACCCGGACTTTCTCGGCGTCCACTTCCGGCACCTGTGGGGCCGGGAGACGTCGGCCGAGGAGCTCACTACGATTGGGGCGCGAATCTGGAATCTGGGCCGCCTGCTCAACCTGCGCGAGGGCCTGCGCCGAGCAGACGACCGGCTGCCGGAGCGCATTCTGCGCATGGCGCACCCCGACGGCGCCGCGGCGGGCAGGCTCATCGCGGAGGAAGACCTGCGAGCGGCGCTGGACGAGTATTATCGGCTGCGCGGGTGGACCGCGGCGGGTGTGCCCGACGAGGCGACGCTACGCCGCCTGTCGGTCGACGTCAGAATCTAGACGTCACGTGTCGCCCGGCTCTGTCGAGCCGCTCGCCGCATCCCGGGAGCCGCTCGCCGCGTCACCGTTCCCCGGCGGATCCGCCTCGGACAGCTCGCTGGGAACAGGCGGCGCGGGATCGCCGGACGCCTGGGCCGCGAGCAGCTCGTCCGGCGGGATGTGGCACTTGTACACGTGGCCGGCAGCGGCCTCCTGGAACGGCGGCTCCTCCTGCACGCAGAGCTCGCCGAGGAAGCGGTGGCAGCGCGTATGGAAGCGGCATCCCGTGGGGGGATCACTCAGGCTCGGCATACTGCCGCGCAACGGGATGCGTTCGTGCGGATCGTCGAAGTCGAGAGTGGGGATCGACGACAGCAGCGCCTCCGTGTAGGGATGGTGCGGCGGGCTGAAGACCTGATCGGCTGAGCCGAGCTCGATGAGTTCCGCCAGGTACATCACGCCGATGCGGTCGGAAATGTAGCGCACCACCGCAAGGTCATGTGAGATGAAGACGTAGGACACCGCTTCGCTCGCCTGCAGCTCGACGAGCAGGTTGAGGATGCTGGCCTGCACGGAAACGTCGAGCGCGGACGCCGGTTCGTCGCAGACGACGAGGGTCGGCTCGCCGGCGAAGGCGCGGGCGATGGCGATACGCTGCTTCTGCCCGCCGGAGAGGTCGGTCGGTTTCTGGAGCAGGAATCGGGGCTCCACGCGCACGTCGGCAGCGAGCTTGTCGACCTTGGCCCGAACCGGCGAGCCGCTGTTGCCGCCCAGCTTCTTGACGGCACGAGTGAGAATCGCTCGGGTGGTCCACGAGGGATTGAGCGTCGAATCCGGATTCTGGAAGACCATCTGGATCGCGCGCAAGGCGGCCTTCGACCGCCGGTTCGCAGTGGGTTTCAGGAGCCCGTACCCGGAGAGCGATACCGAGCCCGTGTCGGGAGCGATCAGGCCTGTGACGCATTTGGCCAGCGTCGTCTTGCCACTGCCGGACTCCCCGACAAGACCGAGGGTCTCGCCGCGCTTGAGCTGCAGCGAGACGTCGCGCACGGCCACCAGCTTCTTGCGGCCGTCTTTGAATGACCTGCGGACCGTGTCGACCTCGAGAACGTCCTCGGCGCGCTCCTCGCCCTGCTCCCGGGCCGTCCAGAGCGCGGGCGTCTCCACGATCATTCTTGGGACGTCGGCCGAGAAGTAACAGCGGGCATGCCGCTGCCCCGCGCCGACACGGGCAGAATGGTGCGGCGAGTATGCTGCCGGATCGGCCGGCGCGGCTTCGGCGGCCGCCCGCCCGAGCTCACCGCCAAGGCCCGGCCAGGCGTAGAGATCCGGTTCTCGCCGGGAGCAGACGGGCTGCGCCATGGGGCAGCGCGCCGAGTACACGCAGCCGCTGAGCGGTTCGCCAAGGGCCGGCAACGTGCCGGGAATCGTCTGCAAGGCGGCGTCGGTCTTGTTCATTCCGAAACGGGGGACGCAGCGCAGCAGGCCCATCGTGTATGGATGGCGCGGATCGGTGAACACCTCCCGCGCCGGCCCCTCTTCCACGAGCCGGCCTGCGTACATCACGCCGACACGTTCGCACAGTCGCGCCACCAGCCCGAGGTTGTGGGTGATGAGGAGGATGGCGGCGTGAATGCGGCCGCGAAGGTCCTCGATCAGGTCGAGGATCTCGGCCTCGACGGTGGCGTCCAAGCCGGTCGTCGGTTCGTCAAGGATGAGGAGCCGGGGATTGGCGGCCAGCGCCATCGCGATGACCACGCGCTGCTGCTGGCCGCCGGAGAGCTCGAACGGGTAGCGCCGAAGGATGGCGTCGGGATCCGGGAGGGCCACCTTGCGCAGGCTCTCGCGCGCGAGATCGCGGGCCTCGTCCTTGGTGATGCTCTGGTGAAAGCGGAACACTTCCGCGACCTGGTCGCCGATACGCATTGCCGGGCTGAGGGCCGTGGCCGGATCCTGATACACCATGGCCACGGCCTCGCCGCGCCACTTGCGCAGCTCCTCGTCGCTCAGCGTTTCGACGTCACGGCCGTCGACGTGGACCGCGCCGCGCTCGACCCGCCCGTTCGACGCCAGATACCGCAGAATGGACAGGGCCAGCGTCGACTTGCCGCAGCCGGATTCGCCGACGAGCCCGTAGGCCTCGCCGGCGGCGATCTCCAGAGACACTCCCTTGAGCACCGGCAGGTCGCGCCCGCGACGCCGGAACGTCACTTCGAGGTCGCGCACGTCGACTGCCGGCGATCGACCCTCGTTCAGGCGTCCCGGAGCTCCGGCCTCAGCATTCGTCATCGCGCAAACACCCTTCCCAAGCCATCCGTGATGAGGTTCACGCCCACGACGAGCGAGGCCAGCGCCGCGGCCGGGAACAGCACGGCCCATGGGGCGATCTGCAGGAAGACGCGTTCTGTGGCGATGGTGAGGCCCCAGTCCGGCGAGGGCGGCTGCAGACCAAACCCGAGGAAGGAGAGCGTGGCGGCGGTGAACACCGCATATCCCAGCCTGATCGTGCCTTCCACGATGATCGGCTGGGTGATGTTGGGCAGGATCTCGCGACTCATCACGAACGCCGAGCGTTCGCCGCGCAGGCGGGCCGCCATGACGTATTCGCGCTCGCGCTCACCGATGACGGCCGATCGGATGGTGCGCGAGACGACGGGGGTGAACAGCGCCCCGATCACGACGATGACGATGGCGAGCGAGCCGCCCAGCAGCGAGAGGATGAGGATCGAGGTGATGATGATCGGCAGCGCGAGCAGCACGTCGACCAGGCGCATGATGATCTCGTCGGCGAGACCCCGATAGAACCCGGCGACGAGGCCGATCATCCCGCCCCAGAGCAGGGCGAGGAACGTGGCCAGCGGCGCGATGACGAGGACTGTGCGCGCCCCGGCCATGGTCCGGGCCAGCACGTCGCGGCCGAGGTCGTCGGTGCCGAACCAGTGGGCCGCACTGGGCGCCTGGAGCATGGACGCCGGGTCCGTCAGCGTCGGGCTCTGCGTGATGTAGGTCGAGAACAGAGCCATGAAGATCCAGAAGAGGACGATGACAGAGCCGACCATGAAGGTCGGGCTGCGCAACAGCGCCTTGGCGAGATAACGGCGCTGCCGCCTCTGCTCAGAGTCGGCTGCCGCATCCGCCTGAATCCCGCCCGTCTGCCGATCGGCGGGACGCCCCGATATGGGCTTCACCACGTCGGGCTGGAGCTCCACCACGTTGGGATCAGGCTCGCGAAGATCGGTCGGGCGAACGTCCACCCTCAGCCTCCCATTCGGATGCGGGGACTGAGCAGCGCCACCACGATGTCGGCGATCAGGTTGCCGAGCATGTAAAGCACGGCCACGAGAAGCACCGACGCTTCGAGCATCACGACGTCGTGTGTCTGGGCGGCATCGACCATGACCTTGCCGATCCCGGGATAGACGAACAGTGTTTCGATGACCACCAGGCCGCCGATAAGCCAGCCGATCTGGCTGCCGATCACCGTCACCGTGGGCACCATGGCATTACGCAGAACGTGGCCGAAGACGACCCGGCGGCGCGGAAGGCCCTTGAGGACGGCCGTGCGGATGTACGGCATGGCCAGCACCTGGACGGTGCCCACGCGCGCCATGCGGGCGATGTACCCGAGCTCGAGGAACATCAGCGGGATTGCTGGGAGGATCAGATAGTGGAAACGGTCGATGAAGGCGGAGCCCTCCGGCGGCATCGCGGTGACCGGCAGCCACTTGAGCCACACCGCGAAGACGTAGAGCAGCACCACACCGCTCACGAATTCCGGGATCACGGTCATCGACAGCGTGGACACCGTTATCGCACGATCGAAGACGCTGTCACGCCGCAGGCCGGCGTAGAGCCCGAGCAGAATGGAGGTCGGCACGATGAGCACGAGCGCGAAGCCGGCAAGCAGCAGGGAGTTGCCGAGCGCCTTGATGACGATCGGAAAGACCGGCACCTTGAAGAGGAGGGACTCCCCCCAATCGCCGGTGACGAAGCCCGTGGCCCAGTCGAAGTAGCGCTCGTACAGTGGCCTGTCCGTGCCAAGCTGCTCGTTGAGCAGGTCGACCTGCTCCTGCGTGGCATAGGGCCCCAGGATGGAGCGGCCAACGTCTCCCGGCAACACTTCGGCGAGCGCGAACACAAGTATCGACACCAGTATGAGTGTCGGCACCATGAGCAGCAGCCGCCGTCCGATGAGACGCGCCATCCCGGGGCCCCTCTGTCAGCCTATGTCAACGATGCGTTGCCCACTCACGCGCTCTTGAACGCCTCTCTCATCAGACAGTAGAACGAGCCTGGGCCCTGAATGCCGTACACATTCTTCTTCTGCGTACGCAGCTGGCTGATGTAGAAGGCGACGAGGATGGGCGTCTCGTCCTGCTGGATCGACGACAGCGTCGTGGCGAGTTCCCCACGCTTCGCCTCATCTGAGGTCGACATGTACTGGTCGAAGGCCGAGACGAACTCCTTGTTGTCCCAGTGCGAGGAGCTCCAGGTGCTGGTGGGCAGCAGCATGGCCTGGGCGTACACGCCCGGCGTCGGCCGGCTGCCCCACTCGACGATGCACATGGGCGCGTTGAGCCAAGGCGTCGTGCCCTCGTAGTCGTCGCTGCTGCCGGCATAGAACGCCTCGTAGCTGACCTGCTTGATGTTGACGGTGATGCCGGCCGGCTTGCACTGATCCTGGATGAGCTGGGCGAACTGCGGGTTCTCGAGGTACTTCGCGACCGTCAGCTCGACCTCGAGACCGTCGGCCTTGCCTGCATCGGCGAGCAGCTGCTTGGCCATCTCGTAGTCCTGCTTGCGCACCGGCGCGGCCGGGCTGCCCGGGAAGACCGCCGGCTCCCAGAAGGTGTCGAAGCCGAGGTTGCTGCGGCCGTCGTAGAGGGCCTTGTTGATGGCGTCACGGTCGAGGCAGTACGCCACGGCCTGGCGCAGCCTCTTGTCCTGCCACGGGTCCTTCGTCACATTGAAGGCGACTTCGCGGATGCCGGTCGACGGGTAGACGTCGACCCTGAGGTTCGGGTCGCTGAACAGCGCCTGCGATCCCTGGAAGACGGTCTGCGGCTGGAAGTCGACGGCCCCTGACTGCAGCTGAAGGTTCGCGGCGGACTCGTCCTGCACCATGGTCCACGTGACCTGGTCGAGGTACGGGAGTTGGTTGCCGGAAGCGTCCTTGCCCCAGTAGTTCGGGTTCTTGACCATCACGGCCTTCTGCTTGGCGTTGTACTCCTTGAGCAGGAACGGCCCAGTGCCGACCGGGTTCTTGGCGAAGTCGCCCTTGTAGTTCCGCGGCAGCATGACGGCGTTGTAGTTCGACATGCAGATCATGTACGGGAAGTCCGCGAACGGCTTGTCGAGGGTGAACTCGACGGTGTACGTATCGACCGCCTTGGTGCCGCCCGGCGAGAGGATGCCGCCGAGGACGGAGAGGGCGGAAGACCCACTGTCAGGATCGATCAGGCGCTCGAAGGTGGCCACGACATCGTCCGCCTCGAACGGGCTGCCGTCGTTGAACTTGACGCCTTGGCGGAGCGTGAAGGTCCAGACGGAAGCGTCTTCGTTCGCGGACCAGCTCTCGGCCAGACGCGGCACGAGGCCGTTCTGGTTGTCCAGGTCGATGAGGTACTCGCAGAACTGCATGATCAGGACGATGCCGCCCTGGTCCTTGATCGTCACCGGGTCGATGTCGGTGAGCGACGGCGGGATGATGCCGGTGAGCGTGCCACCCATGACCGGCGCCGGAGCTGCGCTCGCCGACGGAGACGCTGCGCTGCCGTCGTCGCCGCCGCAGGCGGCCAGCAGCGAACCCGCGGCTGTCAGGGAGAGGCCGAGGACGGAGGCGCGCACCAGAAGCTGGCGCCGGGTCATCCGGCCGTTCTTGACTTCCTCGATGAAATTGGCGTACTCCCCGCGGAACTGATCGTCGGACATCGCTGCTCCCCCTCGGCTTAGGCCTGCGAATCGACGTGGGCGGTCACGATGCGATACCGTCACTCCGCCCGGTGGTAAGAATGGCAGCACGATACAGCTTCACTGCTCAGAAGACAATGACCAACCGGACAGTTAACTTCCTCGCCACACGACGAACCCCGGGCTTCACGGCACGAGAACGAGCTTGCCGACGTGACGCGCGGTCAAGAACTCCTGTTGCGCCGCGGCGATCTGCGCCAGCGGAAAGACTCCAGCCACGACTGGCCTGATCTCCCCTCGCTCAACAGCCGCGATCACATCGGGAAATACGGGCGCGTCCCACGCGGTGCAGCCGATGAGCGTGAGGTCCTTCAGATACAGAATCCGCTTGTCAAAAGAAATGAGCGGCCCGGCGATGGCGCCGGAGGACACGTAGCGGCCGCCTCGCTTCAGGACGGCGAGCATCGTGCCCAGGCTGGGACCGGAGACATTGTCGGCGACGACGTCGACGGATTCCTCCCCAAGACAGCCGACGACGTCGTCACGGCCGCAGCAGCGGTCGGCGCCGAGGGCCAGCACGGCTGCGGCCTTGTCGTGCCTGGTGACCGCCGCCACGATGGCGCCGCGGCGCTTCGCACACTGCACGAGGGCCGAGCCGACACCGCCGGAGGCTCCGATGACGAGGACGGTCTCGCCCTTCCTCACGTGCGCTCGCCGCAGCATGTTCTCCGCTGTTCCGCAGGCGCAGGGAACAGATGCGAGCTCGACGTCGCTCCAGTCGGACTCGACGACGAAGACCTCGGATGCCGGCGCCTTGACGAAGTGCGCGAAGGCGCCGTCGAAGTCAGATCCCATCCAGACCGTCTGCATCGAACTGAAGCCGCCGGGCCGCATGCACGGGCGTATGAGCGCGCGGCGGCCGACGAGGCCGGCGTCGCCAGCGGGACCCACTGCAACGACGCGGCCACAGCAGTCCGTCCCCTGGATCAGGGGAAACGGCGTCGGGGCGTCCCACCCGGATGCGGTGGCGCTGCCGCCGGCACCCTGTGCCGTCCCCTCCGTCCCCAACGTCACGGTGTCCGAGTACCAGCCGATACGGGTGTTGATCTCGGTGGCGTTGACGCCCGCGGCGAGGACCTCGAGCAGAACCTCTCCCGCCGCCGGCCGCGGCATCGGTACTTCGCGGTACTCCAGCATCTCCGGACCGCCGACGCCGGTCGTGACGGCCGCCATCATGCCCGGAGTCCCGGAGGAGAGGACGAAGCGGCTGGCGTCCAGCCTCGTCTGCCTGCGGATCACATCGCTCTCGACGATCACGCGGCCTCCTGGCACGCTGGTTTCGGCCTCAAGCGAGGCAATAGGCTTCGAGCTGGCGGCGAGTCACGGCGTCGAGATCACCGGGAGGCTCGTACGCCTCCAGCAATTCCCGGACGCGCCGGGCGGCGGCGGCGGCGAGATCGTGGCCGCCGGACGCCTGCCACGTCTGGAACGGCACCCGGTTCATGATCGTCGGACGCCGGCCGTTCTGCGCGTGCCGGCGCGTGTGCCGCTGTCCCAGTACCGAGGCGCCGGGCCCTACGGCCGCCATCATGTCCAGAGCCAGCGCTTCGTCGTCGACGATCACGGGCTGTCCCGCGACGCGGAGCGCGCTCAGGACCTCGTCGTCGATCACGAACTTCTCCGGCGAGTAACAGTTGAACGACGAGAGGATGCCGGCGGCATGCAGCACGAATTCGGTCTTCAGGTCGAGCGCCGTCTTGATTGCCAGAGCCGACTCGATCCCCGCCTGCGCGTCGGGGACGTGCGCGTCGGTCAGCGAGCCGCCGGCGCGCACGGGTACGCCCACCAGGTGTCCGAGCTGCACCGTCGCCGCCGTGAGCGACCAGTACTGTGGCGCGCCCATCATCAGGGAGCCGCTCAGCATGCAGGAGATAGACGAGGTCCCTCCGTAGAGGAAGGGACAGCCGGGCCGGGCCAGCTGAGAAAGGACGAGGCCGCTGAGCAGCTCGGCGTGCTGGACGGCGAGGAGGCCGGCCAAAGTCAGCGGCGCGGTCGTCCCCCCCATGGCGCACACCGAGACGCACACCGGCTGGCCGAGCCGTGCCAGGCGCAGCAGCACCTGTGCCGCCTCGGCGGAGAACTGCAGCGGCGACGTGGTGTTGATGTTGCTCCACAGGCGCGGACGCTCGTGCCATCTCCCGCCGTACAGGATCTCGGTGACGTCCATCGCCACCGCCAGTTCCTCGACGTCCATGACGCTGTATCGCACCGTCTTGTCGCTGCCGACGAGGTGGGCGTGCGCGCTCATCCGCGCCCGTCTCTCATCGGGCACGTCCGTCGCGGCGACACTGTACCCGTGCACGTCGATGTTGGGCGAGAGATGGACCAGCGCGACCGCGGTCCGCAGGTCCTCCAGCGTGCTGTGCCGCTGTGCGTCCCCGTCGAGGACGAACGCGGGGCCCGACGCGCTGCCAAGGACGGACGGAGCGTCGAGGCCGACCCGCACGTCGAGCTCAGTAGTGCGGCCGGCCACCGTGTACTCCGCCGGCACGGTCTCGAGCGCCCGCGCCACCAAGGTCTCCCCGAGGCGGACGCGCCAGCCCTCCACTGATGCGCCGTGGAGGGCCAGCAGCGCCAGCGCCTCGGGATCCAGGCAGTCGAATCCGACGTTCGCGAGCAACCAGAGACCGGCTTCGTGAACGCGCTGCAGATCGCGTGCCGAGAGCCGGGCGGGAGCTGGCAGAGTCACCGTACCTCCCGGCTCCGTCCTCCCGCTCCTCAGCCCGCGCCGAGGATGCGCTTGGCCGTGGCCACCGCCTCGATGGCGTCCT
>CAZHMG010000054.1:0-16357 GCA_964533575.1 uncultured Thermoleophilia bacterium
GGCTGTTAACCGAAGGGTTGCAGGTTCGAGTCCTGCCCGAGGAGCCAGCATCATACCCGCCTCCGCGCGGTGACGGTCTTGAGGCCCCGAGGGCGTTCCGCCCTCGGGGCCTCGGCGTCTTGGGACACCCAAAAACGCCGACTGACATGGTTTGCGCGAAAGCCTTTGGTACGCTGTCAGGCAGAGCCGGACGACCACCGGCATAGCGATCTCTGGGAGGGGACAATGGCCTCGTCGGAAGAGGAAGTCCGGGAACAGATAGAGTCGGAGATAAGCGAAGACATGATCGCCCACCTCGCCGAGCGTCTCGGCGCAACAGCCACGGCGAGTGCCGTGTTCGGTGCGCCGGTAGAGCAGGACGGCGTGAAGATCATCCCCGTGGCGAGGGCCCGCTGGGGCATCGGCGGCGGCAACAGCAAGAACAGGAAGAAGGACGAGAAAGGGTCGGGCATCGGCGGCGGCGTGCAGACGACGCCGGTGGGGTACATCGAGTTCACGTCGTCCGGTGTCGAATACCGCCGGATAAACGACCCGCTTCGCTACCTGCCGGCCTTGATCGTCCTGCCCATCGCGATCGCCCTCTCGGCGGCGATGGTGATGTCCACGGCAGCCGTGATCGGGACGATCTTCGCCCGTCGCGCGGTTGCTCTCACCCGGAGCTTCCGCTTGCCGCTCCCGCATCTCACGTTCCGCAGCTGATGCGGGAGTGAGAACTGACGACGACAAGGGCGGAAATGACGAGACCCGCGTCGAGCGTGAGCCGGCCCGCTCCGCGCTGGGGGACGTGCTCGCGCTGCTGATCCTCCCTGCGTCTCTCGGGCTCGCGCTTCTGACGCTGATCGTCACGCTCGCCCTCGCCGCCCGCCGGCTCGGCGGCGAGCTCAAGGGTTTCGGGCGCCGCTAGGCGCCGGCCTCCATCCGCGCTTGGCACTCCCCTCTCCTGCCGGAGAGGGGAGTGCCTCCGCTGTGTTCGCGGGCATGAGCCCACGCCCCGACCGAGCTCGGAGTCATTTCCAGTGATCCCAAAGCGCCGCTACGCGACCTTCGCACAGCTGCGTGAGTTCGCTGTGCGTGGGTAGGTGTCGCATTGGGGGAGAGGAACGGGTTCCGGCCGGACGTGTTGCGTGAACCTTCTTTGGCGTCAGGGCGTCCGCGTCGCGGCAGATTTCGGAACTTCCCCTACGAGGAATCAGGCAATCCCCGATGGCCGTGTCATGTGAGGCGGCGTAGCTTTGAACACGAGAGGGGGGCGCTCTCTCGGAACGGCATGCTTCGAGTGCGATGTGCCTTGTACGGGTCGCTCGCCAACAATTCGAGAAGGGAGTGGGGTGCCATGGCGCAAAGCGGAAACACCGCAGAAGAACACCACGTCTTAGTCGAAGAATACGAGCGTGAGGGAGTACCGCAGCACGCTCGCCGAAGCCTTACATCAGTCACGCTGGTTTGGCTCGGCTTCCCGATGGTGATCAGCGGTGCGGCGCTGGGGGCGTCGCTGACACTGGGCATGGGATACAAGAGCGCGGTTCTCGGAATCGTCTTGGGTAATCTGTTCCTCTTCTTCTACGTCGGGCTCCTCGGTCAGCTGGCACAGAAGCCCGGATACAACTTCGCCATGTTGTGCCGCACGACGTTCGGGTCGCGAGGCTTCTCGATCGCATCCGGCCTCCTTTCCACCTTGGTCATCGGCTGGTTCACCGTTCAGACGGCGCTCGTGGCGGTGAACGTCAATCTGGCCTTCGGCTGGAACCTGGTCCTGTGGGCCGCGATCTCCGGCATCCTGTACACAGGCGTCGCGGTCGCGGGGATCAAGGCCCTGACGTGGATTGGCGCGATCAGTGCTCCGCTTTTCGTGATCTTCGGTCTGTACGCGGTGATCGATGCCGTGAACACCGTCGATGCCAGCGCGATGTGGAACTACGGCGGAGACCCGACGGTCGCCGCAGTTGCCCTCGGTGTGGCTGTGACACTCGTGGCTTCGTTCTTCATCGACAGCGGCACCATGACGCCGGACTTCAACCGGTGGGCGAAGACGCGGACCCATTCCTGGATCGCCACCGCCGCCGCGTTCCCCATCGGCTGTGGCTTCGCCATGCTCATCGGCGCCACGATTGCCGCCGCTACACCGGAGCGGCCGGAGATGTTCACATGGCTCGCCGACAAGGGCGGCATCATCGCGGTCCTTGCGACGATCTTCATGTTCATCAACCTCGGCAGTGTCTGTGCCCACTGTCTGTACAATGCCGCTGTCGGCTGGGCTCATCTCACCCATCAGAAGTACCGCATCATCGCCGTCATCTTCGGCATCATCGGCACGCTGATCGCGATGACGAATGCGTGGGAGTACTTCATCGACTGGCTCAACTTCCTCGGCATCATCGTGCCGCCGATAGGCGCCGTGATCCTGGCCGATCACCTGCTTCCTTGGACGAGGCATGCAGGTCATGACGCCTTCGACCTGACCGGCATTCAGGTCATCCGTTACACGCCGTTCATCGCGTGGATCTGCGGTTCGGCCGTGGCTCTGTTCCTCAACTACAACGCTCCAGAGTGGTCGATCGTGGTCTTCGGATTCATCACCTCAGTCGTCGTGTACGCGCTCATTGAGCGGTTCACGCCGGCGGACAAAAAGGCGCCCACTCCTTCCCCCCAGGTGTGACGCGCACGCTGGGCCGGGTTCCTACCCCGTCCCAGTCTGTGTTCACCGGCCGGGCAAGGCCTCCTTACCTTGCCCGGCCGGTCCCCCGATGAGGGCGGGACGGGGCATCCGTCGACGACGCGTTCAAGGTTCCCTCGGGAATCGGCCGGGGGTGCAGGAAGCATGGGAACGACCAGATGCAGGGCGGGCAGCCACCGCTTCGCATGGAGGAGTTGAGCACGATGGGTATACGAAGTCGTTCTGCCAATGAGATCTGCCGCATGGACGCAGTGACCCTGGCGGCCGAGATCCGCACGAAGGGTGTCTCGCCAGTCGAGGTCGTGGACGCGGTGCTGGATCGTATGGAGAAGCTCGATCCGACGCTGCACGCCTTTTGCACGCCTACGCCCGCTCTGGCTCGGGAGACGGCGCAGGCGCTCGAGCGCAAGATCATGGCCGGCGAAGAGGTTGGACCGCTCGCCGGCGTCCCCGTCGGGATCAAGGACCTCGTCTGCACGAAGGGCATTCGGACGACATCCGGTTCGATGGCGTACAAGGACTTCGTGCCCGACGAGGACGACGTTTCGGTGGAGCGCCTGCGAAATGCCGACGCAGTCATCCTGGGCAAGACCAACGCGCCCGAGTTCGGCTACAGCGGTGTGGGGCACAACATGGTCTTTCCGCCGACGTGCAATCCGTGGAACACCGAGTGCACGTCGGGCGGGTCCAGCGCCGGCTCAGCCGCGGCCGTCGCGACCGGCATCGGGCCGTTCGCCATCGGTTCTGACGGCGGCGGCTCGATCCGCATTCCCGGCAGTCTCTGCGGCTGCTATGGCATCAAGGCGTCCATGGGAAGAGTCCCGCTCTATCCCGGCTGCCGCGACGAGCGCTATCCCGGCGTCTCGAGCTGGGAGTCGACGGAGCATATCGGGCCGATCAGCCGTACCGTCGCCGATGCGGCGCTCATGCTCTCCGTCATCACCGGCGCCGACGATCGGGATCGCCACTCCTTGCCAAACGCGGACTTCGATTGGCTGGCGGCGTGCGAGGGCGGCCTCAAGGGCCTCAAGGTCGCCTACAGCGCCGATTGGGGTTACGCCCCCGTCGATCCGCGCGTCCGTGAAGTCGTGGGCAAGGCCGTGAGCATCTTCGAGAGCGACCTCGGGTGCGAGGTCGTGGAAGCCAATCCCAGCTGGCCCAATCCCTTCGATGCGTTCTGGGGGGTCGTCGCCAACGACAGCGATCTGCGCGGCATGCGCAAGATGATCGACGATGTTGGCGAAGAGAACATCTCGCCTCATGTCCTCAAGTTCATTCGCAGGGAATGGACCGCCGAGGAGTTCACGGACGCGCAGATGGTCCGCAAGGCCGTGGTCAACGGCATGTGGCGCTTCATGCAGGACTACGACCTCCTGCTGACCCCCACGCTGGCCGTGCCGGCTTTCGAGATCGGCATCCAGGGTCCCGAGGTCATCGATGGACGTACGGTGGCCGACACGGAATGGCTGCACTTCACCTTCCCCATCAACTTCACGGGACAGCCCGCAGCCACGATCCCGGCCGGCTGGACCGCGGAAGGTCTTCCCGTCGGTCTGCAGATCATCGGCCATCACCTCGACGACGCCGGCGTGCTGCGCGCGTCGGCTGCCTTCGAGGCCGCCGCACCGTGGCGTGATCGCTGGCCGCGCCTCCTCGATGAGATGGGCCTGTGAATAGACGCGAGAGGGCGGAAGGAGGATGAACATGCTGTATGCAGTCACCGTGACCGTACCTGACTCGCTTGGCGGGGCGATCACCCTGAGCGTCATCGATTTCTTCCTGAGTCTCGTGATCATCTGGGTGATCAGCCTGTTGCTCTATCTCCTGCCGTACGTCAACAAGCTCGGCAACGTCACCAACGAAAGCCTGAAAGGCCACTGAGGCCGCAAGGGCACAGCCGCGCACGAGGAAGAATCGAAAGGAACCAGACCAGTGCTCGAACAATCAGCAGGACTCCTTCGCTCTCTGCTCGAGCAGACGGGCTTGACCCAGATCACGATCGGCAACGTCGTGATGATCGCTGTGGGTGCGATTCTCGTCTACTTGGCCTTGGCCAAGAAGTACGAACCATTCCTGCTCCTCGGGATCGGCTTCGCGTGCATCGTCGCGAATGTGCCGGGCTCGGACTTGACCGAGCCCGGCGGCCTCTTCTACTTCGCCTATCAGGGCGTCGCGCTGGTCATCATCCCGCCGCTGATCTTCCTGGGTGTCGGGGCGATGACTGATTTCGGTCCGATGATCGCGCGACCCGGCCTCATGATCCTCGGGGCCGCGGCTCACGCCGGCATCTTCATCGCCCTCATCCTCGCGAAGCTGGTCGGCTTCACCATCAACGAGGCCGGCGCCATCGGCATCATCGGAGGCGCCGATGGCCCAATGGCGATCTTCGTGACGGTGAAGCTGGCGCCGCACCTGCTGCCGCAGGTAGCCGTTGCCGCGTACTCCTACATGGCCCTCATGCCGCTGATCCAGCCACCGGTCATGAAGCTCCTGACCACGAAGGAATCGCGGCAGATCATGATGAAGCAGACACGGCCCGTGAGCAGGCTCGAGAAGATCGTCTTCCCATTTGTCATGGCCATCCTCGTGAATCTGCTGCTGCCGCCGGTGGCGCCGCTGATCACCATGCTCATGCTCGGCAATCTGCTGCGGGAAGTGCTCATTGTCGAACGGCTCGCCAAGACCGTCGCCAACGACTTCATGAACATCATCACCATCATCCTCACCGTGGCGATCGGCTCCACCATGGCGGCCGAGACCTTCCTCACCGTCGACACGCTGCTGATCGTCGGGCTCGGGCTGATCGCCTTCATCGGCGGCACGGCGTCCGGCGTCATTGGCGCCAACATCCTCAACCTCTTCCTCAAAGAGAAGATCAATCCGCTGCTGGGGTCAGCAGGGATCGCGTCCGTACCGATCGCCGCCAGGGTCTCGCACATGGTCGCGCTTCGTGAGAACCCGCACAACTTCCTCGTCATGCACGCGATGGGGCCGAACCTTGCGGGCGTCTTTGGAACCGCCATCTCGGGCGGGATCATGCTGGCCCTGCTCGGCGTCAAGTAACTGAAAGGGGGATCGGTGAATGCAACGGCCTTTGTCATTTCGGCAGTGGTCGTCCTCGCCTACTACGCATTCGTCGTGAGTCGAGCGAGAAAGCAGGCCAACAGAAAGGGAACTGGGTCATGAGCAAAGTAACTTCGCCCCTCCCGGGCAGGATCATGTCCTACAAGGTCAAGCAGGGCGACAGCGTCGCCAAGGAGCAGGAGCTTTTCGTGATGGAGGCTCTCAAGATGGAGAACGTCATCTACTCTCAGGACGAGGGGACAGTGACGGAGATCTACGTCAAAGAGGGCGCCGACGTGGAAACCGGCGACGAAGTCATGGAGATCGCGTGACGCTCTCCGTGCGAACGGGCGTACGCAGTGACGAGGGGCCAGCCATGGAAGCGATGAGTCCGGCGATCGTGAAGAGCATGCCGGCCGACGCGAGCCGGCCGAAGGTCGTCTACCGGATGGCGGGCGACACATATCTGCTCGTCGAGTACGGCGACATCGTGCTCGACCTGCAGCTGCGTTTCCGGATTCACTCCCTGGAGCGCGCCATCCACGAGGCCGGGATGCCGGGTCTGCTGGAGACGGCCCCCGGCGTCCGCTCGCTCCTGATCCGCTACGACTGCCTGCGGCTGAGCCTTCAGGAGCTGGTCGTCGCGCTCTGGCGCCTCGAGGACGATCTGCCGCCGGTGCTGGAGGTCGTCGTGCCGTCTCGGCTCGTCCATCTGCCGATTGCGTGTCACGACCGGTGGACCATGGCGGCGGTGAAGCAGTACATGGAGTCGGTCCGGGCCGAGGCCCCCTACGTCCCGGACAACATGGAGTTCATCGCGCGCAGCAACGGCCTGAACGGCGTGGCCGAGGTCGAGGAGTACGTCATGGCGACGCAGCACCTCGTCATCGGCCTCGGTGACGTCTACCTCGGGGCGCCGTGCGCGGTGCCGCTCGATCCTCGCCGCCGCTTGGTCGTGCCGAAGTACAACCCGGCGCGGACCTGGACGCCCGAGGGCGCCGTGGGCATCGGTGGCGCCTATCTGTGCATCTATCCGATGGAGTCACCGGGGGGCTACCAGCTCTTCGGCCGCACCCTTCCGATCTGGAACACCACACAGAGCACTCCCGACTTCGCGGACGCTCCGTGGCTGTTGCGGACCTTCGACAGAATCCAGTTCGAATCGGTCAGCGAGGACGAACTCGAGGCCCTGCGCGAGGCGATGCTGCGGGGCGAGTACAAGGTCCGGATCGAGGACGGAACGTTCGGTGTCGCGGAATACACGGCGTTTCTCAACGAAGTGGGCCAAGCCGCCGGCGAGTTTCGCGAGAGACAGACGCTGGCCGTGTCCGGCGCCACCGAAGGGTATTGAGGAGGGTAGTCCCATGATCGAGGTCATCGAAGGTGGTCTCTACACCACCGTCCAGGACTACCCCGGCAGAGCGGGCTACTGGAACATCGGCATACCGCCCTCCGGTCCAATGGACGCGTTCGCGTTTCGCGTCGCCAACGCTCTCGTCGGCAACACGGAGTCGTGCGCTGGTCTTGAGATGACGGCCCTGGGGCCGACACTGCGGTTCGACCAGGACGCGCTGATCGCGCTCACGGGTGCGGGCTTGCAGGCGCGTCTGGACGATGCGGACGTGCCGTGGTGGGAGATGGTGGAGGCCCGCAAGGGCAGCGTCTTGACGCTGCGGGGCCTCACCGGCCCAGGCTTCCGCACCTATCTGGCTGTGGCCGGCGGCATCGACGTGCCGCCCTATCTCGGCAGCAGGGCGACATTCCCCTTCGGCCACTTCGGTGGCTACGAGGGACGGCACCTCAAGAAGGGGGACCGCGTGGCCACGTTCGCACAGGAGAGCGCGAACGGTGGAACCTCGGTCCTCGATGAGACGCTACGACCGGTCTATGCGAAGCAGTGGGAGATCGGCGTCATCCCCGGCCCGCACGAGGCCCCCGACCTCTTCACCAAGGCTGATGTCGACATGTTCTACGCCACGGAGTGGGCGGTGCACTACAACTCCAACCGCCTCGGCTATCGCTTGACGGGACCACGGCCGGAGTTCGCCCGTATGGACGGAGGCGAAGGAGGCAGGCATCCCTCCAACCTGCCGGACACGCCTTACGCTGTCGGCATGGTCAATTTCACCGGCGACATGCCTGTGATCCTCACACAAGACGGACCGAGTCTTGGCGGCTTCGTCTCGATGGTCACCGTGCCGACGGCGGAGCTGTGGAAGGTCGGCCAAGCGAAGCCCGGCGACAAGATCTCATTCAAGAAGATGACCGTGGACGAGGCGGTTTCCGGCCTCGTCCAACTGAACAACGTCATCGACACTCTAACCTGAAAGGGGACGGCACCATGGCAATCCGCCAGTACGAGGACTTCTACGGCAAGAAGCGGGATCAGCTCCTCGAGCGCGTTCACGAGGCAGCCAAGATCTTCGAGGAGACGAAAACGCTGGCCTTCCCGAGTTGGCTCTATGGCGAGCCGATCGGCAAGTTGTTCAAGGTCGAGGTCGAGGACGCGCCGAACTTCGGCGACACGGCGTACGTCGAGATGGACTCAGCACGTACGGCCTTCCTGGCCATTGACATGCAGGTCGACTTCTGCGGCAAGGGCGGCTACGTCGACGTCATGGGCTATGACCTCAATCTCACGGCCGCCGCGATCCAGCCGATCAAGAACGTCCTGAACGCGGTGCGCGGTACCGACATCAAGGTCCTGCATACCCGCGAGGGACACGAGCCGGATCTCTCCGACGCGCCGTTCAACAAGGTGCTTCGCAGCCACATCATCGGCAACGGTGTCGGCATCGGTGAGATCCCTGAGGGCGGCATGGGTCGCCTGCTGGTCCGCGGTCAGCCGAACTGGGACATCATCCCGGATCTCTATCCGATCCCCGGCGAGGTGGTCGTGGACAAGGCGGGCAAGGGCGCGTTCGGCTCGAGCGAGATGCATATGATGCTTCATCAGCTTGGCGTCACGCACCTCGTGATCAGTGGTATCACCACAGACGTATGCGTGCACACCATCATGCGGGAAGCGAACGACTACGGCTTCTGGTGCATCCTCCTCAAGGACGCTACCGGGGCCACCGACTATGGCAACTACGAAGCGGCCTGCAAGTCGATCAAGATGCAGGGCGGCGTGTTCGGCAACGTATCCGACTCCAAGCGATTCATCCAAGCGGTCGACGCAAACCTGAAGTCGCCCTGTTGCTGACAGAGACCCAGGAAGTACCGGAAGGATGATCGATCGCCGGGCGGGAGGAGCGATGTTCCTCCCGCCCGGCTCAGCACTCGAGTCTGCTCCCTTTCCACCGCGTCCGAGCATGGAAACGGGGGGAATGCAGCATGATAGTCTGCTCCCTCGCAAGAGTGAGGGTCTGGAAGGGGTGGTGGCACCATGCTGTTCGCAGTGAACGGGACGCTCATGCGCGGCCTCGAGCTCAACCAGAACATGCACGATGCTGGGGCGACATTCGTTCGGCAGACCAGGACGGCGGCCGTCTATCGGTGCTGGTCCATCAACGACGGCTACGTCGGTATGGTTCGCGTGCATCATTCCGGCGAGGGAATCACAGTGGAGATCTGGGACGTGGACGCCGCCGGGCTGGTGAGCATTCTGGAGAAGGAGCCGCCGGGCTTGACGATCGGGCGCGTGCTGCTCGAGGACGGCTCGGAGGTGCTGGGAGTGCTTGCGGAGCCGTACGCCACCGTCGGCAACGTCGAGATCACTCATCACGGTGGCTGGCGCGAGTACATAGCCAGTAAATCGCAGCCGCAGATCCCAGCCGAGGCGACCTGACGGACGGCAGTTCCGGTGTGGGGAGCTGCGTGGGGTGAAGAGGTAGTGGACCAGTTTCTCTCGCTGACCGAGGGGGCATTCGCGGCGCTGACGGCGTCCGTCCCCCATCCCTCCTACGCCGTGACGCCGGACGGCGCCGTCACGGCGATGAACAGCGCCGCCAGGCAATCGTTGAGACCGCGGGCTGCTGGCCAAGAGACGCCGGGCGCGTTCACGGAACACTTCTCGCGCGATGAAGCCGCCCTGCTCATGGATGCCGTCAAGCAGGCGGCCCGTACGCGGACCGTTGTCGTGGCGCGAGTCGCGGGAGACCCCTACGATACCCTCTACCTGATTCAGCCCTTGGCCACGGAGCAGGGCGAGACGAGGACACTCTTCGTCATCGCGGTTCCGGCCAACGGCGTCCGCCGCTCGGAGCAGGAGTTGCGGGAGAGCGAGGAACGCTACCGCAAGCTCGTCGAGTTGCTTCCGGACGCGATCATGGTGCACTCCGAAGGCCGGGTCGAGTATGTCAATGCCGCCGGCGCCCGCCTGTGGGGCGCAGACTCTCCGCGCCTCCTTGTCGGGGTGGCATATCGTGACCTCGTTCACCCCGAGGATTGGGCCTTCGTCCAAGAGCGCGTTCACCGTATCGAGCTGGGTATGGAGTCGCCGCTTCGCGAGTATCGAATCATCCGGGTCGACAACCGCGTGGTCGACATCGAGGCGGCGGGGACCCTGATCACGTATCAGGGAAGGCCGGCCAACCTCGTCATGTTCCGTGACATCACGGCCCGCAAAGAGGCCGAGGCGAAGCTGCGCGATACCATGACCAGGTACCGCAGCCTGTTCGAGAACTCTCCTATCGCTCTGTGGGAGGAGGACTGGTCGAGATTCAGGCAACGTCTCGAGGAGCTTCATGGTGAGGGCATGACCGACTTCGGCGCCTACCTCGCGGAGCACCCTGACGAGCTGTGGAACAGCTTCTGCCTGTTGCGCCTCAAGGACGCCAACCGAGCCTGCGTGCGGTTCTACGGCGCTCGCAACCGTCTGGAGCTCATGGGGAACATGGAGCGTCTCTTTCCTCATGAATCAGACATCATTCGCGACAGTCTGATCGCCGTGGCGCGCGGCGATCGGTACGTTGTAACCGAGGGTCTGACCCACACGCTGACTGGTGAGGAGCGGCACGTCATCTACCACTTCTCGCTGCTCCCCGGGCAAGAGGATACCTGGGAGACGGTCATCGCCTCGGTCATCGATCTGACCGCACAGAAGCAGGTCGAGCGCGCCCTGACGGAGCTCAATGCTCGCCTGGAGAAGGAAGAGGCGCAGCGACGTCTGCTGTCCCAGCGCCTCATGGACATGATAGAGAACGATCGCCGGGGCGTGGCGATGGAGCTTCATGATCACTTCGGGCAGATGATGACGACCCTCAAGATGGACGTCGAGATGCTCGCGACGGGGCTGGAGAGCTGCGATCCGGCTCTGCGCGCGCGCGTTCGGGACGTAGCCCTCAAGTCGACGAGGATCATCGGCGACCTCAAGACCTTCGCATCCGGGCTCATGCCGAGCATGATTGAGACGCTTGGTCTGGTCCCTGCCCTGCAGGCCCTCGTCGACGACGTACGCGCCAGCTCGTCTCTGGACGTCCACTTCTTCTCGACCGGTGTGTCGGGCCGCTTTGATCACGAGAAGGAGCTGGCGCTGTATCGCATCGCTCAGGAGAGCCTCAACAACGTCGTCAAGCATTCAAGGGCGCGCCGGGTGGACGTCAATCTGATCGAGAAGGAGGGCATGGCCTCCTTGAGCGTGGAGGACGACGGGGTCGGATTCGCGCCCGATGAGGATGCCAACGCTCTTTGGCGAGGCGGGCCGCTGGGGCTGCACATCATGCGGGCGCGAGCGGTTCAGTTCGGCGGCGATCTGACTATCGAGTCTCGACCCGGCGAGGGCGTTCACGTCTTGGCGGAGATCCCGCTGTGAGCGGCGCCCTGGGAGAGCCGGTCGTCGACGTCGGCCGCGATGCCCGCGTCCTGCTGGTTGACGACCACGACGTGGTCCTGCAAGGCATTCGCGGCGCCCTGGCCAATCTCGCCGGCTTCACCGTCGTCGGCATGGCGACAAGCGGATCGCGGGCCGTCGCCCAGGCGCTCGCCCTCAAACCCGACATCGTGGTCATGGACATCTCGATGCCGGGCATGAACGGCGTCGAGGCGACGAAGGCGATCAAGTCGTCCCAGCCGGACACGCGCATCGTCATCTACACCATGTTCTCGGACAAGGAGTACGTGCTTGAGCTGTTCCGGGCCGGCATTGACGGCTACGTGCTCAAGCAGGATCCTTTATCGGATCTCTTGCTCGCCCTCGACGCAGTGAAGGCCGGCGGCACGTACTTCAGCACCGAGGCGCCGAAGGTGCTGAGCGAGCATCTCCGCGACGCCGACGATCCCGTAGCTGTCGGAGGCAATGTGCTCGATGTGCTGAGCAGTCGTGAGCGCCAGGTCTTCGAGCTCCTCGCCGACGGGCGCTCCATCAAGGAGATTGCCCAGACCCTGTATATCAGCCCCAAGACGGTCGAGTCGCACAAGTACCACATCATGGCCAAGCTCGAGGTCGAATCTGTCACGGAGATGACCAAGCTCGCCATTCGAGAAAACGTGATCGAGGCGTAGGAGAGACGGGCCGACGAGGGGGGAGCTGCCTGCTTCTGCCCCAGCGCTACGTCGTGTCCGGCGGGGAGTCCTCGACGGGGCGGGATGCGCCGGTCGCTGATGTGCGCATGGAGGTGGCCGATGGCTGTCCCGTGGCGAGGTGTCGGGCTTCGGCTGTCGTCGTCACCCTTGCCTCGCTTTCGGCGGCGTCCAGATGACGGGCGCGACGCATCTCGATGAGGTCACGCCCCAGCGTCCACGCGGCTGACGCCAGCGGGATGGCCAGGAGGACGCCCACAATACCCCCAAGGACGGCGCCGACGATGGCGGCGACGAAGACCACCAGCGGCGAGAGCGAGACCGTCTTGGAGTAGACCATGTTCTGCAGGACGTTGTTCTCGAACTGCTGATAGACGACGAAGTAGACGAGAAGGATGAGCCCATCCGTGGTGCCGCCCGTGGCGAAGCCGACGATCGTGACGATGACGGCGCCGATGATGGCGCCGACGAGTGGGATCACGTCGAGGATGGCCACGGTCACGGCGAGGGTCTCGGCATACGGGATGCCGAGGATCCGTAGCGCGATGTACGAGGTGATGCCCGCGACGAGGCTGATCACGAGGTTGCCGCGAACATAGCCACCGACGGCACGCAGGAAGTCCATGCCGATGCGCTCTGTCCACACGCGCTCCTCGCCTACCGTCATGTGGAGGACCGCACCCCAGGCTCGGCTGCCTTGGATGAGGAGCATCACCATGATCGTCAGGATGGTCAGCGTGGCGGCAGCGAACGAGGCGGCCCGCGTCAGGGCGCTGACGATAGCATCCTGGCTGCCGAGGAGCGCGGCCGCGACCTCGCCTGGAGTGATCTCCGCGAGGCGTTCGATCAGGCCGAAGCGGACCTCAAGGAAGTGCAGCTGGCCACCCGGCCCGAAGACGTTTCTGACGATGACCGGTACGTCGCGAATGAAGTCGTCTGCCTGGATGACGACCGGCCATGCGATTACGACTGCCGCAGCGATGATCACGGCTATGGCGGCCAGCGACACCAGCAGCGCCGCCAGGACGTGATTGACGCGATGCCGGGTGAGCCAGGTGACGGCCGGCTGCAGCGCGATCGCCAGAATGATGCCGATGAGCACCCAGAGCAGGACGTGGCGAATCTGGATCAATACGAGGACGAGGGCCAGGACGGCGAGTACGGTCAGCGTGATGATCGTCGTCCGCCGGACGAGCTCACCCGTCCGCATGCGCGGCGTCGGCTCCTGCTCTATCGTCGCGATCGCGGATCACCTCCCAGCCGTCGGCGGACACGTAGCCCCCTCGTACTCAAGCGGAGTATGTCAGAGCGTATCACTGTCGGGCACTCTGACGATTCGTCCCGTCAGGAGATGCGTGAGAACAGCGGGGCGAGGATGAGAGCCGTCAGGCCTGGCCGGGCGCTGGGGTGGGGGCAGCTGCCTGGCCGGGCCGTCCGTGACGGGGGCACGGACCGGCGGCTCTTCCGGTCCTTGCCCAGATCACCTACAGACCGGGGGGATCGAGGGGGGTGACCTGTTGGAAGATGCTAGCATCAAAAAGACCCGATACCATCAGGGAATTGCCAGTTTCCGAATAGGAAATGTCCTGAGAATCATCGCTCTGCTCGTCATCTCCGTTCGTCTTCCTCGTCCGGGGGGAGCTCGAAGCCTCCGAGAGCCGCGTCGTCTGCAGCCTCCGCCAGACTGTTCAGAAGGTCCTCAGTGTTTTCCCCGGCCACTCGAAGCAGTGGGCTCCACGATGTGGCGCTGCTCTTCCATCGAGAGCTTGATCGTCTCGGCATCCTCACTGACCAGGAACGTGTCGAGACGCCGAATGCGATCGTCATCGTTGGGTATCGCATCGACCTCCTCCGCCGGCCGCGGCAGAGTCGCCGTGACACGGGGGTCATCGCGCACGGCGACCCATGGCCGGAGAGTAGCACGGCGCGATTTCTCGACCATCAGAGAACCACTGGTTGTGTGCTCCGGAATCTCCTGACTCCTTGGCGCGGTTCACTGGGAATTCGCGTGACGGCGGGGTGATGGTCTGTCCCGAACTCGTTTGCCTGCCTCCGGAACGGGAATGGCCCTTGTGTACGGCGCACGCGGAAAGGAGTTGCGATGACGGTTGCAGACGAGGAAGGACGGCGGCGTTTCGGGCAGCTGAACAGATACGAAGGCTCCACTCTGTATGACGCAGAGGGCGCAGGAATCGGAGTCATCGAGAAGGTCCTGGTAGACCAGGAAAGCCTCGAGCCGGAGTGGCTTCAGATTCGTTCGAGGACACAGGGGAAGATCATGAAGCTCGTCCCGTTTCGGGATGTGCGGCCTGCGGGCGACGGCTTCCGCGTTTCATACTCCGCCTCCCGCATTGAGGCGAGCCCCGAGGTCAGGGCGGACATTCTGTCTCTGGAGGATCAGGCACCCGTCGTTTCGCACTATGGTCTTGAGGAGCGGCGAGGCGCTGAGCGGCATGCCTGCATCAGCCGGGCGGAAGCCGAGGCTCGTGGCGGCGCGGTTCCGGGGCCGGCAGTCGGCAACCTCCTGCCGACGAGCGGCAGCAAGGGCGTGACCGAGCCAGTGTGCGAGGATGAGCCTGGCGACGAAGAAAGGCGTATCGCCTAGCGGCTCATGCTGAGGAGCGCGGGAAGGACTGGTGCAGGGGTCCACCAGTCCCTCTTGACAAGCGTTCCGGTCTCCGGCAGTCGAGGAGCCCGTGGAACGCGTTCTGACGCCATTCACGAGAATCCCGGTTCTCTCCTCCTCCCGTCCCGGCGCCGATCGGTGCCCGTTCGAGTGACGGGCAGGGACATCTACCTCCAGCTCGATGTGGGTTCGCGTAGTATCATTGCCTGGAAGCAGGAGCGGAAAAGTCCTGCACAGCATGGGCCTATAGCTCAGTTGGTTAGAGCAGCCGACTCATAATCGGCCGGTCGCAGGTTCGAGTCCTGCTGCGCCCACCAGCGTCGTCGCCCCCCGCACTCGGGGTCACGCCGACGAAGCTCCGCAAGACCATCCTCCGGTCATCCCGAGATCAGCGAGGATCGGGGCGGCAGCCGGCCTCTACGCCCATCCGCTCCCTGCTTCCTGGGAGGACTGTCCCTCGGGACAGTCCCACCGGCCGGCGAGACTGTCCCTCGACTGTCCCCCTTCTGTCCCCCAGGACATTGTGGGCGCCCCGCCCCCAAACGCACACTTGGCCGCGAAGCAACGAGACCCAAGGCGGCAGACATGAGCAGGCGGACGCGCATCCTCCTCTACGGCAACTCCCTCGTACTCGGCGGCATCGGCGCCAGCCTGCGGGCCGAGGGCCGGTTCGAGGTCGTTGTCCTTCCCCGATCCCTGCCCGCCACGAGCGATGTCGAAGCGCTGGCTCCCGACGTCATCGTCTTCGACATCGAGACCCCCGGCTCAGCGGCCGCCTTCTCGGCGCTCGAGAGCCATCCGGACCTGATCCTGCTGGGGGTCAGCCCCGACGACAACATCGTGCAACTCTGGTCGGGTCGCCAATACCGTGAGCTGTCGACCAAGGATCTCACGGCTCTCATCGAGGCCGGCTCCCAGCCGGTGATCTCTGCGAACGAGAACGTTGTCATCACACGAACGATGCAGGGGGTCTGAAATGCACTACGGAGGGACGGAATCGAAGCGGGGTCGGAGGAGGCCCATGGCGAAACGTCTCATTCTGATCTCGGTTGTCGCGGTGATCCTGGCTCTTGCTCTCGTTGCCCCTGCGCTTGCTGCGACCCCCCTTGTCACACCCGAATCGACCGCGGTGTACGAGCCGAGTGGGTCGTATGACGCCAGCCAGTCTCTGGGCTCGCGTGAGCTCGGCCAGTCGTTTGCTGCAACACGGACTGGGAAGCTCGTCTCCGCCGATGCTCTCCTCCGTACGTATTCCGCTCCCAGTGCCGACACCTCTGCGGCGATCTACAACATCACAGGAGACTACGGCTACAACAGCGTTCCCACCGGGGAGCCGCTCGCAGTCTCGGATGCCGTACCAGGGAACACTCCAGAAGGTTGGGTCACCTTCGACTTCAGCGATTCAGACCTCGTCCTGGAAGCCGGCGCCACGTACGCCCTGGTGCTGAGGAATGACCAGGCCATGATGCCGCCGGAGTGGTATCACTTCTCTTCCTTCTTCTATGACCCCAACACTTCCCCCCACCCCGGCC
>CAZHMG010000055.1:0-16225 GCA_964533575.1 uncultured Thermoleophilia bacterium
GTGCCGCCGCCGCTCTTGTGGATGAGGGCGGTGTTCTTGATGGCCTCGAAGATCGACTCCATGGAGTCGCCGACCGGGAGGACGAAGCAGGCGGAGAGCTGGCCGAGCTCACGGCCGGCATTCATGAGCGTCGGGCTGTTCGGCAGGAACTCGAGTGACGTCATCAGGTCGTAGAACGTCTGCTCCCACTCCTCGACGGGAGCCGCGGGATTGTAGAGACGTTCAGCCTGGGCGATCGCCTTGGCCACCCGCTGGAACATCTCCTCCGGAGTTTCGAGGAGCTCCCCGCCCTCCCCCTTCTTCAGGTATCGCCGCTGGAGGACCTTGAGCGCGTTCGCGGATAGCTCGATCACGGTGCTTCCTGTCTCAGCCATGCTGCTTTTCCCCCTGCTCCCGGCCGCGCTGGGCGGTCCGCCGGAGCTGTTCGTCATCGTCTGTCTCGTCCCCGAACGAATCGAGGCGCGCGAGTTCCCGCTGGAACTCGTCTACTGTGTCGAATTGCCGGTACACCGAGGCGAAGCGCACGTAGGCGACCTTGTCGATCGCGCGCAGATGACGCAGCGCCTCCTCACCGAGCATGCCCGTGGTGACCGTCTGTCCCGAAACGCGGCGGAGATCGTTCTCGATGTCGTCCACGGCGCGCTCCAGCCGCTCCAGCGGGATGTCGCGCTTCTCGGTTGCGCGCAGCAGCCCATTGAGGAGCTTCTGACGCGCGAACACCTCTTCCCTGCCGTCGCGCTTCACGAGCACGAGGGGCACTTCCTCGATGCGCTCGTATGTCGTGTAGCGGCGCTCGCAGGCCGAACATTCGCGCCGGCGCCGAATCGCGTCGACCGCCTCGGAGTCGCGAGAATCCACTACCTTGCTGTCGTCACCCCCACAGAACGGACACCGCACTGGCCATCGCCCTCCCACAAGATGTGGTGCTCACTGCACCGGGACTACCACACTATAGAGTAGTTGCCGGACGGAGCAAGTGCTGCCGACGATGTCACAGGCACGGGCCACTCTCAAGCTCTCGTTCACACTTAGACTACTGCTCTCCTCGAGACTTGAGGCCCGTCCCAGACCGACGGACCGGTATACTCTCGTCCCATGAACGTGATCGTCCTTCCCACGTACAACGAACGCGCCAACCTGGGCCGTGCCGTGACCCGGATTCGCGAGGTCGCGAACGGCCATCATCTGCAGTTCCACACGCTCATCGTGGACGACAACTCGCCGGACGGCACCGGTGAGCTCGCCGACGAGCTCGCGGACGGCTCTCCCGACGTCTCGGTTCTGCATCGCGCCGGAAAGGAGGGGCTGGGGCGGGCGTACATCGCGGGCTTCCGTCACGCGCTGGCCATGGGGGCGGAGCGCATCTTCGAGATGGACGCCGATCTCAGTCACGACGCGACGTATCTTCCTGGCTTCCTGGGCCAGATCGACCTCGGCGCCGACGTGGTGCTCGGCTCCCGCTACGTGAAGGGCGGCGGCGTGGACAACTGGGGACTGTCGCGCAAGGTCATCAGCAGGGGCGGCTGCCTCTACGCACAGACGATCCTCGGTCTTCCCTACCGCGACCTCACAGGCGGCTTCAAGTGCTTCCGGCGCCGCGTCCTCGAGACCATCGATCTCGATCGTATCGGCACGGCGGGGTACGGCTTTCAGATCGAGCTGACCTACCGCGCGCATCAGCTCGGCTTCAGAATCGTTGAGCTGCCCATCATCTTCGTCGATCGCCAGGCCGGCGAATCGAAGATGTCGAACGACATCGTCGTCGAGGCGATGAAGAACGTGTGGAAGCTGCGGCTGAGCAAGGCCACCCAGCGCCGGCCGGCGTGAGCCCTGCCGGCGCTTTCGGGAAGCCCGGGGCCGCGCGAGACGCCGCTACTGTCGCCCGCACATCGTCGTCCTCAGTGCCCGAACGCGTGCTGGCCGTCGATGTCGGCGCCGGCACGACAGACATCTTGCTCACCAGGTCCGGCCAGCCCCTCGAGAACGCGGTCAAGCTCGTGGTGCCGTCACGGACTCAGGTCGTGGCCGCGCAGATAGCTCAGGCGACCGAGCGTCGTCTGCCCATCCTGTTCGAGGGACCCACGATGGGAGGTGGCGCCGACACCTCGGCCATGCGCGAGCACCTGGCCGCCGGCCTCGCCTTCTGCGCCACACCGGCGGCGGCGCTCACGTTCGCCGACGACCTCGAGCGCGTGCGAGATCTCGGCGTCACGGTGCTGGAGGGCGGCGCTCACACCGCGCCGCCCGGCGCAACCGCCATTCTGAGCGGCGATCTCGATCCAGCCGCCCTGCGCTCCGCCCTTGCTCTGCTCGGAGCAGATTTCGCGATCGACGCGGTAGCGATCGCCGCGCAGGACCACGGCTTTGCTCCACATGGCTCGAACCGCGTGCTGCGCTTCGCCATGTGGGAGGCCGCGGTCGCTGATGGTCGAACCCTTCCGGAGCTCTTCTATCAAGCCGAGGCGATTCCGCCGCAGCTCACTCGGCTTCACTCCGCGGCGCGGCTCGCCGGCGCGCTTGCCGCCGGCTGCCCCGTCACTGCCGCCGACACCGGACCCGCGGCGCTGTTCGGGGCCCTGCCCGAAGACACGGACGACGCGGTGCTGGTCAATCTCGGCAACGGCCACACCGTCTGCGCCGTGGCCCTCGCCGGACGCCTGGCCGGCGTCTTCGAGCACCACACGAGCTCCCTCGAAGCGACCGGCCTGGAGCAACGGCTGCGCCGCTTCCTGCGCGGCGGTCTGACCAGTGACGAGGTGCGCGCCGACGGCGGACATGGGGCGGTGCTCGCTCCCGGCGCCGCGTGCAGGAACCTGCTGGAGCTGCCGCTGTTCGTCACCGGGCCGCAGCGCGGCCTGCTCGCGGGGAGCAGTCTGCCGTTCCGGTTCGCGGCGCCTCACGGCGACATGATGCTCACGGGGTGTTTCGGCCTGCTGCGCGCGGTGCGCCGGCCACCGGTCGACCCGGCCTAGAGCGGCAACTCCGTCCCTGCGCCGAGGGAGCGAGCCCTGTCCAGAGCGAGGCCGGCCGTGACGACGTCCTCGACGGCCATACCGAGATTCATGCAGAAGAGCCGTTCGGAAGGGTCGCGACGGCCGGGGGCCCACTTCATCGCCAGATCGCCCAAGTCGCCGGCGATGATGCCGGGGATGCCGCCAAGGCGCCCGCCGGAGGCGCGTACCGCCAGGACTGTCGCCCGATCGTCACAGTAGAAGCGGGCGCATTCGGCCATCGCGGCGTCGCTCCAGGCGGCGTCGTAGTCGAGGGCGACCGCCAGCGCGCCGGGTTCGAGCAGCCCCGCACCGAGGCAAGGCTCCCGCTCCTCGGCCATTGTGACCGCGGTCACGACGACCCCGGCGCCGGCCGTCACGTCCGCCGCCGTACGGCACGGGATGAACTCGATCTCCGGGAGATCCCTCCCAAGCTCCGCCACGAAAGCGGCGGCTGCCTCAGGCACGATGTCGAAGCAGCGCACCCGGCGGAGGCCGGGCAGCACGCAGGCGAGTGCGCGCACGCTGCTGCGGCCCTGAGTGCCGCAGCCCAGCACGCCCGCGCAGCCCGCGTCCGGACGCGCGAGGAAGCGTGCGGCGACGCCGACACTCGCTCCCGTCCGCCAAGCCGTGATCGGACCCGCGTCCATCACGGCCATAGGCCTGCCGTCACTGGGATCGCTGAGCACCACCAGGCCGTTCAGCAGCGGGAGTCCGGCGGCGGCGTTGCGGGGGAACAGGCTGACCCACTTGATCCCCAGGCCGCCCAGCCCCGGCAGCCATGCAGCCATCGCCTGCGAGAACGCCCCGTCCGGCCGGTGCAGGCTGAGCTTGGGCGGCATGACGCTGTCCTTGCCGCCCTTTGCGCGACAGCCGGCCTCCACGACGCCCACCACCTCGCTCATGCGCACGCCGAGCGATTCGAGGTCCGCGCGAGTCAGGTAGAGGAGCGTATCGGCCATGGCCCGCCTCGCGTCGTCACGAACGCTGAATGCCCGTGAGCGCGTGCGTGAACGCGGCTCGCACCGCCTCCGTGTAGCCGGAGAAGACGATGAGCCGCAGCCTCGTTCTGGAGTTCGTCTCGAGATACCGGACGACCTCCTCCAGCACAATGCGAGCGCCTTCGTAGAGAGGGAAGCCGCCGACGCCCGTGCCGAAGGCCGGCAGGGCGAGAGAGCGAACCTTGTTCCGCTCGGCGCACGCGAGCGTGGCCTGTGTGGCCGCTGCAATCGCCTGACCGCTCGTCTGCAGGTCGGGTCCCATGACAGCGGCGTGGATGACCCAGCGCGCAGGAAGGTCGTGACCTGGCGTGATCACGGCTTCGCCGACCTCGATGGGCGCTTGCCTCATCGCATCGCGCTCGATCGCCGCACCGCCGGCCGCCTTGAGGGCGCCGGCGACGCCGGCGCCCATCCACAACCCGGTGTTCGCCGCGTTGGCGACCGCGTCCACGGAGAGACCCGCGATGTCGCCTCCCGCTATCTCGAGAGCGGTTCTGCCAACGGTGGTCTTCATTGTCCTCCAGAGTGCGAATGGACTGCCGGATCAGGCCTCCGGATTATATCCGTCATCGCCTTCCCGACCCTTGCTCTTGTCCTCCACTTGACCTTGCAGGGACAATGACGCAATGAAGAACACTCACAGCAATGTCATCGACGGGCTGCTCATCGCCGTGGTCGTCCTCCTCGGGCTGGCAGTGTTCGGCCTGCTGGTCATGCCCGACATGCCTTTGTGGGCGCTGTATCTATCCCTGGGCGGCCTTGCCTTCGTCGCCATGGCGCTCGCCATCGCGCGATGGGTCACGCGTCCCGACCGCCTGCGAGCCCTGCAGAGCCACCGCATCCTGGAGATCGCCAACGAGAGCCTGCCGCACCTGAGAAAGGGCCTTAACGAAGAGACCGCACAAGCTGTCTGCCGCATCGTCCTCGAGCGCACGGATGCCGCCGCGATCGCGATCACGGACCTGTCGCGGATCCTCGGCTTCGTGGGTATCGGCGAAGGCCATCATGTGGCCGGCAACCCGATCCTGACGCAGGCCACTCACCAGGCGCTCGAGCATGATGACGTACGTGTCCTGCGCACCAAAGAAGAGATCAACTGCCCGCAGAAGGACTGTCTGCTGCGAGCGGGCATCGTTGTGCCGCTGCACGTGCGCAGAAGGCCCGTAGGGAGCCTCAAGTTCTACTACACCACGCCCCGCCTCCTCAACGAGACGCAGCTGGCGATGGCCCGGGGCCTCGCACAGCTCCTCTCAACGCAACTCGATCTCGCCGAGCTCGACAACCAGACGACGCTGGCCTGCAGCATGGAACTCAAGGCGCTGCAGGCCCAGATCAACCCGCACTTCCTCTTCAACACGATCAACACCATCGCCAGTCTCATCCGCACAGATCCTCCTCATGCCAGAGAGCTGCTGAGGGAGTTCGCGGCCTTCTATCGCCGCACCCTCGAGATGGACGACGACCTGATCACGCTGGCTCAGGAACTCGAGTACGTCCGTTCGTACTTCATCCTCGAGGAGGCACGGTTCGGCGACCGCGTCCACCTCGAGGTGGAGGTGGAGCAGGCCCACCAGAACCTCCTTGTCCCCGCGTTCGTGCTGCAGCCGCTCGTCGAGAACTCGATTCAACACGGCATGTCTTGCGACAGAGCCTTGCGCGTCAAGCTCACCAGCACCCTCGACGAGCGGGTGGCGACCATCGGCGTGAGCGATGACGGCGTCGGCATCAGCCCAAACAACCTCGAGCTCGTCATGGAGCCGGGCTTCGGGAAGGGCAACGGCATCGCCTTGCGAAACGTGCACGAGCGTCTGCTGGGGCATTTCGGGCCAGGATCAGGCGTGGTTGTCACGAGCAATCTCGGCCAAGGCACCACGGTCACCCTCCTGATCGTCCGCTCGTCTGACGAGAGGGAACGGCGCGAAGAGTTCAGATCACCAGCGCCGGCGGCGATATCGGGCGGGAGGGCAAGGGCTTGAGGGGGAGGCGTTCATCATGACGAACGGACCGGCGAAGGCACTCATCGTCGACGACGAGGCGCCTGCACGATCCGAGCTTCGCTTCCTGCTGTCCGAGGCCGGCGGGATCGAGGTGGTGGGCGAGGCCGGCAGCGCGGCCGAAGCCCTGCAGCTGATAGCCGCCATCGACTACGACGTCGTCTTCCTCGACATCGAGATGCCGGGCCTCACCGGACTCGATCTTGCGCGCGCCCTCGCCGACGCCGGCCATTCCCCTGCCGTCGTGTTCGTCACTGCGTACAGCGAGCACGCGCTGAAGGCCTTTGAGGTAGCCGCCGTCGACTATCTCGTCAAGCCTGTGAGCCTCGAGCGTCTTCGCCAAGCGCTCGTGCGGGTCACAGCGGCGACGGGTGCCGCCGACAGGGCGTCCGCCAGGATCTCGGCCGACGGCGCCCCGGGACAAGACGCGCCTCCCGCCGCCGAGATCGCCTCGGCGGCGGGAGGCGGCGCGCCACGCGTCGAACGCATTCCCGTGGAGAAGGGCGGCCGCACCCTGCTCATCCCGGCAGAAGAGATCCTCTACGTGGAGGCGCAGGACGACTACTCGCGTGTGCACACGGCGGCAGGACGATTTCTCTGTGCCCTGTCCCTCACCGTCCTGGAAGGCCGCCTCGAGCCTCTCGGCTTCTTCCGGGTTCATCGAAGCTACCTCGTCGACCTCGCCCGGGTCCGTGAGGTCCTCCCCATGTACGGAGGCATGCTCGTGCTGCGCCTGAGCGACGAGGCGGGGACGCAGATACCGGTGTCACGGCGTCGCGCTTCGGCCTGTAAGCGCGCACTCGGGATGTAGAGAACGTACGCAGCCACGCCCAGCCGGAGGCTCTCGAAGCCCGGTGAACGGCGATGAGCCGCCGGTGAACGGCGCCGGCGGGACGCCTGCTGCGACGGCGCCATCCACCCTTCGTACGTCACCGCCTGCCGCCACTTCTCTCCCATCGACCGAGTGGCCCTCGCCGCACTCTCATTCCCCGGGTACCGTGACACGCACAAGAGTCGGTTCATCTGGCCGGCGGACACATTCGGGGGAGGGTAGAAAGCATGGTAAGACTCGTTGTTACCGGCGCCGCGGAGGATGTGAACCTCGCCGACGTGGGCGAGATCCAGCACTCAATTCAGCGCATCCTGCTGCCGACGGACGGCTCCGAGCCGGCCGTCCGCGCGACGCAGTACGCGGTGATGCTCGCCAAGCTCCTTGGAGCGCGCATCTCCGCAGTCTACGTGGACACCGGGCAGGAGGACGTCGAGCTCCCCGAGGAACTCGACTCAGACGACTACTTCGAAGGCGTGCACCCTTCGGCCAAGGGCCTCATCATCGCCCACCGGCTGGCACATGCCAACGACGTCGTCTGCGACATCGACATCGTACGCGGCGGCGTTGCCAAGCGCATCGTGCACACCGCCGAGGACATGGGTGTTGGACTCATCGTGCTCGGCGACACCGGCCGCACGGGCCTCAAGCGCATCGCGCTGGGCTCCGTCGCCGAAGCCGTCGTCAAGGCATCGACGATCCCCGTGCTCGTCGTGAAGGCAGACTGAGAAAGGAGGCAGAGATGGCAACAACAGCGATACCAACAGACGGCACGCCCGTCGAAACGCAGCCGGCTTCTCAAATAGAACTACGGCACGGCGAGCACGTCGACACCATCGAGACCGTCAACGAGGTCTTCGTCAAGCAGCGTCGGCTCAGCTTCTCGTTCGGCGCGGTGTTCTTCGCGGTCACCCTGCTCATCCCGGCCTTCACGGTCTGGTGGCCTTGGTGGTGGAGTGTCGAGATCTGGGGGGGGTTCACCGCGAACTACCTCTTCGTGTCGGTCCTCTACTTCGTGTTCCTCTGGGTGATGGCGTGGACCTATTCTGCCCGCGCCGACAAGCTCGATGCCCTACTCGCCCAAGTCGACGTGGAAGAGCAGCAGCGCCGTGAGATCGAGGCCATTCGGGCTGCGGCCCTGGAGGGAGAGGTCTGATGAACATCACCGCCATCGTCCTGGTCCTGGTCCTCGTCGCCATCACGATAGCCCTGTCGATCTTCTCGCAGCGCTTCACCAGAACCACCAGTGACTTCTACCTCGCCGGCCGCAAGGTCGGGTCGTTCACGAATGCGTCCGCGATCGGCGGGGACTACCTGTCGGCCGCCTCGTTTCTCGGCGTGGCCGGGGCCGTCTACGCCTCCGGTCTCGACGGGGTGTGGTACGCAGCCGGCTTCGCCGGCGGCTTCATGGTCGTCGTGCTCTTCATCGCCAGCGCTCTCCGCCGCTTCGGCGAGTACACTGTGGCCGACTTCTCCTTCGGCCGCTTCGGCACGAGCCGCATCAGGCTCATCACAGTGCTCGCCGTGCTGCTGGTCTCGCTCTTCTACATCGCTCCACAGATGTACGGCGCCGGCACGACCTGGCAGATTCTCGTCGGCAAGGGCTTCTTCCCCGCTGATGCGGCCGGCAATTTCCTCGGCGTCAACGCCATCTACCTGTCCGGGGTGACGGTCGTCACCGTAATCATGATGTTCTACGTCGCCGTGGGTGGGATGAAGGGCACGACGCTCAACCAGGTGGTTCAGTTCTGGTGGCTCTGGCTGGCCATGTTCCTGGTCGTCGCGTTCGCCTTCGGCAACGGCTTCAGCTACCCCAACGATCTGCGCCAGGCCAGTGACGGAAAACTTCTCGCCGTGTCTGCGCTCACAGTGAAAGCGGCTACCACGCCTAATCCCGCAACCGGCAAGACGCCGATGCAGGCAGCCGAGGCCACGATGTCGCCGGAGTCGTACGCCAAGGCCAAAGCGACTGTGGACGCCGGCGATCCCGCAGCCAAGGTGACGCTCCTCACGCCCGCCGCCAACAAGCTGCACGAGACGCAACTCGCGTTCAATCAGCCTGGTCATCGCTACAACGCCTTCGACCAGTTCTCCATGGTGCTGGCGCTGGTGCTGGGCACAGCTGGCCTGCCGCACATCCTCAACCGCTACTACACGAACCCCTCCGGAAAGGCCGCGCGCCGCTCGACCTTCTGGGTGCTGATTCTGATCGGCACCTTCTACATCATGGCTCCGATCGCCGGTCTTTTCGGGCGCCTGGACATCGCCAGGGCCTTCAATGAGGGCAGCGCCCCCGCGAACGCGACTTATGTCGATGGTTTCCTGGCCAAGTCCGACACGCTCATGCCGACCCTCGGTCAGATCCTGGGCGGACAGGGCCTTCTCGGCATCGTCGCCGCCGGCGCCTTCGCGGCCATGTTCTCCACGATCGGCGGCCTGCTGATCGCCTCCGCGTCGGCCGTCGGTCACGACGTCTACGAGAAGTACATCAATCCGAACGCGTCCCAGCGCAAGCGCGTGTGGGTCGGCAAGGGCGCCGTCATCTTCTTCTCGCTCCTCGCCTGGGGTGTCGGCTGGCTCATCTCCTACGCCGGTCTCGCCAACGTGTACCCTGCGCTGATCGCCATGATGGTCACGTGGGCCTTCGCGGTCGGCGCCTCCACCTTCGTGCCCATGCTCCTGACGGGCATCTGGTGGAAGGGCACCACGGAGCGCGGCGCCATCACCGGTATGATCCTCGGCCTTACGGGCTCGATCGCGATCATCTTCCTGAACATCCTGCAGCAGACCGGCATGATCGGGAAGACGGGTCTCTGGGGCTTCCTGGGCTCGCTGACCTTCCCCGTGCTCTTCACGTTCCCGGTCGCCCTGCTGGCAATCATCATCGTAAGCAAGCTGGACGGGAAGCTGCCCGACAACGTGGACGTGATCTGGATGCGCATCCATGGCACGGCGTCCGAGCGGCACGAGAAGCAGCTCGGTCTGGACAAGATCGGCGGTATGTTCGGCGGTGGCAAGAAGGAGTAGTCCCAGAACCACATCCCAGCCGTGTCACTGAACGGACGGCGTCGCATCCTCCCCGCGACGCCGTCCGTTCGCTGCCGGGAGTGGGCCGAACGGCAGACGGGGCGGCGCACCTTCTGGCCCGCCGCCCCGTCTGCCGCAAGGCTCTCGTCGGCCGCCTCTTACTTGCCCTTCCCGAACAAGCGCCGCCGTACGGCCGCTCGTTTGAGCCACTGGATCCCCTCCGTCGGATTCAGTCGCTTGGGACACGCCTCGACGCAGTTCGTGATGGTGTGACAGCGGTAGATGCCGCGCTCGTTGTCCCATGCCGGCATGCGCTCGCGCCCGCCCTCGTCGCGCGAATCGACCTCGAAGCGGTATGCCTTAAGCAGCGCGGCCGGCCCGAGGTAGTTCTCCTCCCCCCAGACTGACGGGCAGCTGCTGTAGCAGGCGCCGCACAGGATGCAGTCGACCGGCATGTCGAGCTTGCGCCGCTCCTCCGGGGACTGCAGGATCTCGCGTTCCGGCTCACGGGAGGTGCGCATAAGCCATGGCTTGATGTACTCGTACTTGGCGAAGAAATCGCTCATCTCACAGACGAGATCCTTGACGAGCGGCATGTGCGGCATCGGTTCGACCGTGATCGTCCCGGGACGAAGATGCCGGATGTTGGTCTGGCACGCCAGCCGGTACCGGCCGTTGATGTACATCGCGCAGGAGCCGCAGACGGCTGCCCGGCAGCAGTAGCGGAAGGCGAGCGAGGAGTCCTGACGTTCCTGGATGAAGAAGAGGCCCTCGAGGACGGTCAGGCTGCTCTCGTACGGGACGCAGAATTCGTCGTAGTGCTGGGCGTCCGGGGCACCGCGTCTGATGCGGAATCTAGCCTCAGGCATCAGTAGATCCTCTCCTGAGGCTCGAAGGTGCCGAGCGAGACCGGCTTGTCGACAAGGCGCGGACCATCCGGAGCGGCGTAAGCGAGCGTGTGCTTGAGCCAGGCCGCATCGTCGCGCGTGGAGTGATCTGTTCGCGCGTGCGAACCACGAGACTCGGTGCGGCGCAGGGCGCCGGCCGCGACGGTGAGAGCCACGTCGACCATGCCTTCGAGTTCGAGGGTGCGCATCATGTCCAGATTGAAGGCGCCGCCGCTGTGGCGCAAGCCGACGGCGGCGCATCGCTCCTTGAGAGCGACGAGCTTCTCCAGGCCGGCGCGCATCTCGTCCTCATGGCGGAAGACGCCGAAGTGTTCCTTCATCGCCGCCTTCATCTCGGCGCGAATCAGATAGGGGTCTTCGCCTCCGGAACCCCGCGCCGCGAGCGCGGCGACCCGCCCCTCGGTGTCCGCGAGGGCGTGGCGAGCGGCGGCCTCCAGGCCCCCTCCGCCGCTCGCCACGCCCTCGGCCCCGCGACCGAGAAGCTCCTGCGTCACGGCCGCGCCCGCACGGCGGCCGAACACGATCGTCTCCAGCAGCGAGTTGCCGCCGAGCCGGTTGGCGCCGTGCACGCTCACGCAGGCGCACTCGCCGGCAGCGTATAGGCCGGGCAGCATGGTGCGCCCGTCGCTGTCCGTGTCGATGCCGC
Source organism: uncultured Thermoleophilia bacterium (assembly GCA_964533575.1). Taxonomy (GTDB): domain Bacteria; phylum Actinomycetota; class Thermoleophilia; order UBA2241; family UBA2241; genus CAIXSE01. The sequence goes on from CAZHMG010000055.1 coordinate 11,396, forward strand.
CCATCGTGTAGTGCTGGCTGGGCACGACGGGCACGGGCTCGTCGATGGGATCGACTCCCTCGAAGTGGATCGACAGGTCGCGGATTCCGGGCAGGCGCTCCAGGATCTTCGCTGCGCCGAGGTGGCGCATGTCGAGAAACACGTAGTCCTTGCCGTCGATGCCGCGCCCTTCGAGAATCTCCGTCTGAATGGAACGCGAGGTGATGTCGCGCGGGGCGAGCTCCATCGCTTTGGGCGCGTAGCGCTCCATGAAGCGCTCGCCGAGACCGTTGACGAGGTAGCCGCCCTCTCCGCGGGCCCCCTCACTCATGAGAATGTTCGTCGTACGCAGTCCCGTCGGGTGGAACTGAATGAACTCCATGTCCTTGAGCGGAACGCCCGCCTTGTACGCGATCGCGGCGCCGCCGCCGGTGCTGATGATGGCGTTCGTCGAGTTGCCGTACACGCGTCCCGCGCCGCCCGTGGCCATCACGACGGCATCGGCCATGAAGGTCTCGAAACCGCCGCGGATCATGTCGTAGGCGATCACGCCGCGGCAAACGCCGTCGACAACCACGAGGTCTGTCACGAACAGCTCGACATACATCCTGATCTGGCGCTGGTAGGCGCGCTCGACGAGGCAATGAAGCAGATAGTGACCCGTCTTGTCCGTGCCATAGCAGGTACGCGGGAATCCGGCGCCGCCGAACGGCCGCTGGGCGATGCGGCCGTCGTCAAATCGGCTGAACGGGCAGCCCCAGTGATCCATCTCGAAGATGACGCCGGGCGCGTCGGCCGTCATCTGGATCACGGCGTCCTGGTCGGCGAGATAGTCCGAGCCCTTCACGGTGTCGAAAGCGTGGAGCTCCGGCGTGTCGTGAGTGCCTTCAGGGTGATTCGCAAGCGCCGCGTTTATGCCGCCTTGGGCGGCGCCCGAGTGGCTCCGGGCCGGATGCACCTGGCTGAGGACGGCGACATCGATCCCTGCCGCCCTGGCCTCGACGGCGGCGCGCAACCCCGCCAGACCTCCCCCGACCACGATGAGCTGGTGCCGGATCATGTGCGCTCCCTCAACTGACCCACGCCCAGAGCGCCCAAATGCCGAAGACCACGGCGCCTATCCCGACGAGCCAGAGGACGATGCCGAAGATCCGTCGTGATTTCGCGCCGCTGAAGGCGTAGTCCAGCGCCACCATCCGCACCCCGTTGAGCCCGTGGAACACGACGGCGACCAGCAGCACGACGTCGTTGACGAGGACTGCCGTCATACCCAGGCGCTCCCCGATATTGTCGAACGACAGCCGGCCGATGGCGACGTAGTGCGTGAGCACCAGGTGGACGCCGATCGTGACGAGCACCAGAATGGCCGTGACCCGCTGGCCGAGCCACGGCCAAACGCCGCCCCTGCCGGCGTCGATGTTCCGCGCCCTCATGGCCATGGCTTCTGCCTCTTCTTCATGAGCTCGCGCCTCATCCCAGAATGAAGCTCGACGCCCTGTAGGCGAAGAGGCCGAAGGCGGCCGCGGCAATGCCCATGCAAACCCAGAAGACGGCCTTGTGGGAGTGCACTCCGACGCCGACATCCATGAGGATGATGCGCACGCCGTTGAGAGCGTGATAGAGGACGGCCGCCACGAGCAACAGGTCGAGGAATACGAGGAGCGGCTTGTCGAAGAACTCGAAGAGGTCGTCCAGGGCCTCGGGGCCGCCTATGCGCCCTTGAGAGATCACCCACACATGGACGAAGAGATAGAGCACGAGCACGATGCCGCTGACGCGAAACAGGATCCACGACCACATGCCGAGGCCCTTCCACAGGCCGGCGCCGGAGTCATTGTCTCTACGTGCTCTGTCCTGCATCATCACCACTGCCTGTCGGACGCATCAGGGTTCCGTCTCGAGCACACGCTCACGAGGGGATCCCTCGAACGATAGGGGGCGGGGGCTTCGTCAGGAAGCCCCCGCCCCGCTCAGCACAACATACGAGACTTGTCCGCCTCGCCGCGACTCAGATGAAGAAGAGGAACGTGTTGAGGATGAAGATCGGAATGAGGAAGATGCAGGCCCAGCCGATGTAGGCGAAGAAGTTCGGCATCGGCACCCCCTGCTCTTCCGCAATCGACCGGACCATGAAGTTCGGTGCGTTGCCGATATACGAGTTGGCGCCCATGAACACCGCCCCCACCGAGACTGCCGCCAGGTAGGCGGCCGGCGCGAAGCCGAATTCCGGATTCACCGTCGTGCTCATCAGGTCCGGGAAGTTCTCAAGTCCGAGCAGGCCCTGCGCCAGCGAGGTGAACACCAGGTAGGTCGGCGCGTTGTCGAGGAATGACGACAACGCGCCCGAGAGCCAGAAGAACTGCCACGGCTCGGTGATGCCGAACTCGCCGCCGCGCGCCTTGAGAATCGCGAGGGCCGGGATCATCGAGGCGAAGATTCCGGCGAAGACGATGGCGACTTCGCCGATGGGCGCCCAGGAGAAGCGGTTGCGCTGGCGGGGCTCCTTCGGGCTGAGGAACAACGAGCAGAGGACGAGGATGATGTAGACCCCATCACGCATCCACCACTCGATAGGGCCGCCCTTGTCGACCCCGTAACTGCCGGAGAGGTAGGTCATCACGATGACACCGGCGAGGAAGAGGAAGTTGATGCCGCCGTGGATGCGGATCTTCTCGGGGCTGGCCTTGTCCATCGTCTTCGCTGACGCAGGCTCCTTCTTGAAGAAGTAGCTGTCCATAAGGAAGAAGATGACCAGGAGAATTATCTGCGTCATGAGCCACTGCGGCCACAGACGCAGCGTCCAGGTGAAGTCGATGCCGCGGAGGAAGCCGAGGAAGAGAGGCGGGTCGCCGAGCGGCGTCAGCAGACCCGCGGTATTGCAGACGATGAAGATGAGGAAGACGAAGACATGCTTCTTGTGGACCCGATTGTGATTCGCGCGCAGCAAGGGACGAATCATGAGCATGGCGGCGCCGGTGGTCCCGACGAAGTTGGCGAGGAGCGCGCCGACGATCAGGAAGGCGGTGTTGTTCCTCGGTGAGCCGAGCGTGTCGCCGGAGATGTAAATGCCACCGGCGATGGTGAAGAGCGCCGCGATGTAGATGATGAACGAGATGTACTCCTCACCTGTGACGAGGATCTCGTGAAAGCCGTCGGCGCCGAAAGTGACGAAGAGATACGCAAGCACGGGCACCCCGAAGATCGCCGCCACGATGCCCTTGTTGCGCAGGTGTTCGAACCAGACCGGCGTCACGAGCGGAAGGATGGCGATGGAGAGGAGCATGCCGACGAAAGGCAACACCGTCCAGAGGCCGAGCGTCTCGCCGATGTTGGAGGCCTCGGCGGCCAGGATCAACATGACGCCACCTTACGCACGGCGCTTCGCCGTGCCTGCGAGCCGCCGTCCAGCGCGCTGCGCGCACCAAATCCATGGCGTACGACCATGGCCTTTCTGTCCAGCATCGGACATCCCCCCCCGTCCGGTCGGTGGATAACAGGCGGAGTTTATCGCATCCCGTGGGGCGAGAGTAAAGCGCCGCGCAACAGGAGCGCTCAACCCACGAGCAGCGGTTGCACCATGGCGTGGCCCCGCGTGGGCCTCCTGAGACGGGGGAGCGCCCCCGCCGGAAGCCGCCGGAGGGAGCGCTCGGCTACTCCGCCTCCCGGCCGCCGACCGGCCCGCCGGGGGCCGGCGTCTTATCGGCGGCCTCAGGTGAGCGGCGGCCCGCTTCGCCCCGCGCCGGAGGCGACGGAGGGGCGGGCTTCGTCCTCGGCCGGCGCGCCGCCGCCGGCTTGGCTTTCTCGGTGCCGTCCTCGCGCAACGCCGCCTTGCGTCGTGCCCGCTCAAGGAGTTCGCCGGCCTCCTCGAGCAGATCGCCCGCCTCGATGAGGTCGATGGTTCGGCCCTCGATGCGCAAGCCCATCGCGGCCTCCCAGACCTGCTCCACACGATCGACGGGCACGAACGTCATGCCTTGGCGCAACTCCTCCGGAACGTCCTCCAGGTCAGCCTCGTTCCGGCTCGGCAGGATGACGGTCGAGATGCCGGCGCGCTGCGCGGCGAGTGTCTTCTCCTTGAGCCCGCCGATCGGGAGCACCTGTCCCGTGAGCGTGATTTCACCGGTCATGGCGACCTCGCTGCTCACCGGAGTACCCGTCACCAGCGAGCAGATGGCGGTCGCCATGGTGACGCCGGCGCTCGGACCATCCTTCGGGATGGCGCCGGCCGGCACGTGAATGTGCAGGTCGTGCGTCTTGAAATAGTCGTCCTCCACACCCAGCTCGCGTGAATGGGCGCGGACGTAGCTCAGCGCCGCAGTAGCGGATTCCTTCATGACGTCGCCGAGCTGGCCGGTCACGATGACCTGGCCGCCGCCCGGCATCGCGGTGGCTTCGACGAACAGGATGTCGCCCCCCACCGGCGTCCAAGCGAGGCCCGTCGCGACTCCCGGATCGCTCGTGCGTCGCTTGACCTCCGCAAAGACGCGGGGCCGGCCGAGGAGCTCGCGCACCCTCTTCTCGTCGACGCGGAAGCGCTTGCGCGTTCCGTTCTCCTTCTCGGCGACGAGGCGCGCCAGCTTGCGGCAGATGGTGCCGATCTCGCGCTCGAGATTGCGCACCCCCGCCTCGTGGGTGTAGGACTGGATGATCTCCGTCAGCGCCTCGTCCGTGAACTTGACCTGGCTCGGCTTGAGCCCGTTCTTCTCGACCTGCCTGGCCACCAGGTAGTTGCCGGCGATGTGCAGCTTCTCGTCGATTGTGTAGCCGGCAAGCTGGATGATCTCCATGCGGTCGCGCAAGGACGGCGGGATGGGCTCGAGCTGATTCGCCGTCGTGATGAACATGACCCTG